>JAZOSU010000001.1:0-74145 GCA_045657265.1 Eubacteriales bacterium
GCGCACAACGTGGTTTTTCCCACTCCGCCTTTACCGGACACAATTCCAATAATTTTACTCATAATTATCCTTTATAAATAATAATATACACTATGATATCATATATTAATAGTATAGTCAAACTCTTTTTACAAAAAAACAAGCGGTGAAATTGAGTCGTACTCTTGAGGACAGTAAAAAAGAAGCACGAAATTTTCGTGCTTCTTTTACTTTTGTCTTATACCATAACAAGCAGGGAAAATGTACGGCAAATTTTCCATTTGTTAGGAGAGCCTAAAACCCTTTGCAACAAAAACGAATTATTCAATGATGGTCAAATATTTTCCTATATTTTTCGTTTCTTGCCATTCCATACTACACAAACCACACTTAATATACCAGTCCGGAATCTTTCCGGCAAAGCTCGCAAAATGAAATCCTGTAAACGAGAAATGGTTTCCGTTTTCATCCTGATAAATAGCATTTTTTAACTTTGGCATATCAGGGGCAGAAACGATAGAAAGGATTCCACGCTCTCTGCCCTTTATATCTATATAGTCAGACCATATTATTTGAAAGTATAGCTTTTCATTTATAACTTTTGTTTGCTCTTTACTATTTTTGAACTTTTCATATGCTTTTTCAACTAAAGACATCATTCACCTCATCACCTTGATTTTATCGTTTTAAGTGATGAAATCAACATTCTGCGAATGGCACCACAATCATTTTGAATATCTTTATAAGTTTCTTCAGTCATGCAACCTGTCTCAAAAAGAAGTTCTAACCAATATTCCGTTTCATAACATTCTTTTTGAGCTATTTCAAGCTTTGAAATAAAATCTTTGGTTCCTTGTGCATATTGAGCTTCGTGCAGATTTGCTCCAATAGAGGTCGCAGAGCGGAGTAACTGATTTATTAAAACTGATTCGTTATGAGTTGATTTCATGGCACGGCAAAGAAAAACGATATTCTTTGCAAACTCTTTTGCTTTATCTCTTAAAATACTATCAGCCATAGTTATCACCTCTAAATTTATTATACATAAAAACTGATGGTTTTTCAAGTTATATTCCGACTTTGTCGGAGTGATATTATTGCCTTATGGCAATAGTGATATTGAAACCTTACGGTTTCAGTGGTATTTTATTCGCCCTATAAACTGCCGCAGGCAATATCACTCTTTTGAAATATTTCGCCATTGGCGAAGTATTCCAAAAGAATATCACTGCGAAGCAATAGAACTCGCCGCAAGGCGAATAAAACTGGCGTTGTATCCTTACGGATACAACGCCATTTCACCGCCTGTTTTATATATTCACTGTTTTTGTTTTACCGCAAAAGTTTTCTTTGAATTGAAAGGATACAAAACATCAAGAGCGCATTGCTTTGCAATCTGTACCGATTTATTAGTTTTAGGATTATTCAAATCGTCTTTTTCGCTAAGCATTACCGAAACACATATAACTGCTCCGTTGTATATAACACGAACATCAAGACCTGAAATTTTTGAGATATATCCCGATATTTTATCACCGTCAAAAAAGCTGTCGCCTATTTTACGGATACCGATATCCACCCCGAAAATCTGTCCTTTAAAACCTTTGTAATTTTCAATATTATTTGTATCGGTTACTACAAATTGAGCTTTTCGTTTTTTGAGTTTTTTTGCATTTGTTTCATCAAAAAACACACATCTTCCGCCTCTGTATAAAATTTCTGAAATCACTTTGGCAGACAACTTACAATACACAGGGACATCAACGCACACACCCTGTTTCAAAGAGTCATAACACGAGGGCTTTAAAGTTACTAAAGTATTATCGGAAAATACAATTTTATTTGTTGACTCATACTCTTTTACCAAAGTATAATCCCCAAGAACAACCAGCTGATCAAAATCAAACTGAGACGGAAAAATTTGTTCTGATTTCCCTGTAAAAACCGCGGTTTTTACCCCTGTTTGTTCAAGACACTCAAATAGTCTTGAAAGTTCACTTCCTTCTGCAAATATAACAGACGGGGAATGTTTTTTTACGAGTATTGACAGTTCGGTTTTGGAAACTTTACTGTTAGTGAAAATTCTTTTCATGCCCCGTTTTGAAAGCGCAAGAGCAGCTATGGAAGCTTTTATCGGATCTGACAATGCAACAACCGCACTTCCTTCTACGCCCATATTATACAGCGAATTATAAATTGCATTTACTTTATCATAAAGTTCCGCATACGTCATCCGCTTTTTTTCTGTTTCAAAAGCTATTTCGTATTTATTTTTAAAAGCGGCATCTCTGAATTTCAGAAAATCGTACATTTTCCCTCCAAAAATAAACGGAGACCTTAAAGTGTCTCCGCTTTGATTTTGTTTATTAATTAAGTTCTACTTCCTGGGAGTCATCCACTTGTGTATCGGCATCTACCGTATCCATAGACAGAATAATATATCTGTGAACAGGATTTCCGACTGCTGTATAATCCTGTATACCCAAGTCCTGAAGAGTTACTTTGACACGTTTATAGAGATTAGACGGGTCATTTGTAGGATCTTCAACCGATATCATGCTTTCCTTATAGCAGTCTACCGTAAGAATGTAGGTATCGTTTTCTCCCTCTTCCACTTCAATAACGTCGGGAATCAGATAGGTCTGTCCTCCTGCAGAGCGGATTTTATAGGTTTTATTGATTCTGTTATATGAAAACTCTCCGCACAATTCAACAGAACGGTGTTCCATCTTTCTTGTGAAATCAAAACAATACAGCGAGAACATCTCAACATCTGATGCAGGTACTCTGAAATTGCCTTTTGAATCATATGTATAAACGCCTTGCGAATTATTAAGTTTTATAGCCTGCCACAGACCAAATGAAATTATATACTCGTCATTGAGTTTAAGCGGATCGTCAAAATCAGGCATATCCTGTCTTATCAGATTCTGAATATAATCCTCGAAAAACTCAGGTGTGCCTTCTTTTGGAGCATCTTCAGTCTGAGCTTCGTAAACAGAACCGCCATAAACAGAAGTTTCAAAAACTTCGCTTGAGTATATATTATTGGGTACAAATATTCTGTAAACTTTAACAGCGGCAAAACCAATACAAAAGAAAACTGCACCTATAAAAGTAAGACCTACCATAAAGGTGAATATTCTATGTCCGTATTCTTTCAAAAACGCTGTCATTTTTTCAAATAATTTATTCAAGATTCTCATCTCCTTAAGGTGACAATAATACTCTAAATACAATTTTAAAGCCTATATAGGAATAAGTCAAGTTACAAAGTGTTTAAAAAAAGGTTACGAAAGCATAACTCCGAGAGCTACGCAAACCGGCATTGTAATAATTGAAAGAATTGTTGAAAAACCGCAAATCTGGGATGCGAGTGCTGTATCTTTGTCAAATTTAGCGGCAAACATGGCAGTATTTGTCGCTGTCGGAGCACTGACAAAAACAGAGGCGACTATCAGGATATCCCCTTTAACACCGCACAGACTGAAAAGAGCTATAAGAATCAAAGGAAGAACAAGCAGTTTGAGAAAAGCCACAAGATACATATTCTTTTCCTTGAACGCAGATTTTACATTGGCATTGGCAAGATAAGTACCCAGCATCATCATAGCCAAAGGCGTATTCATAGACCCTATGCTTGAAATAGGAGTTGTAATAACAGACGGAAGCTGAACATCAAGCAAAAACAACGGCATACCCACAAGCACTGACAAAGCACCGGGATTGATAATAATTTTTTTCAGGTCAAATTTATTGCCGTCGCCCGACATAGTATAAACTCCGTGAGTAAAAGCAAAAATGTTAAAACAGGTAATAGCCGCCGAACAGTAAAACACACCCATGTCACCGCCGCCGCTTACCGCGTCAACCACCGCTCTTGAAAGAGGCAGACCCATATATCCCATATTTGCATACATTGTTGCATACTTGAACACAGAAGTGCGTTTTTTATCACCTTTATTAAACAGAAATCTCACCAATATCATTCCCACAACGTGCAAAGAAGCGGAACAGGCAAATGAAATAAAAAATCCATTTGCATTTTCAGGAGTATAGTCCACGTTGAGAAATGAATTAACAATAACGCAAGGATTAATTACATAGAAAAGCAGGTTGTTACAAAGTTTTGCGGTCTTTTCGGTAAAAAATCCGCATTTATCCGCTGTGAATCCCACCGCTATCATAACAGCAAGAGTCAAAACCTGCATAAAAACAGTATACATATTTGTTAAAAACGACATATTGGCAGATCTCCTGTGATTTTATTTGTCAAGTATATTACAAAGCTCAACTTATGTCAATAATATTGGTAAATTGTACTTGAAATATAACCATATATATTTTATAATATATAAGGATTATTTTGCCCATTAACGACTTGGGGAGGTATAAAAATGAGTAAAAATAAAATAATTATATCCATCGCAGGCAGTGAACTTGTGGTAATGACAGAAGAATCAAGAGAATATACCACAATGCTTGCAAATACAGTAGATAAAAAAATCAGAGAACTTCTTGCGTCAAGCAGTAAGGTCACAACTCCTATGGCTTGTATACTTACCTGTCTTGACCTTTGCGACGAAAATGAAAAAGCCAAAGCCGCAGCAGCAAGAATGCGTGATGAAATCAAAAATTACTACGAACTCAACGCAGAGCTTGAAGATAAAGTGGCTTCTCTTGAACAAGAAGTAGCTATACTTCGCCGCAGAAACGGACAGTAAAATGAGAATTAAAATCAAAAAAATACCGACTCCTTACGGAAAAACCGTAGATATGCCTAAATATCAGAGTGAGTTTTCAGCAGGTGCAGATCTTTGCGCCTGTATTGACGAGCCTATAACTATATCACCGCATCAGAGAGCGCTTATTCCCGCAGGCATTGCAATCGAAATGGAAAGAAGCGGATTTGGGGCTTTCATTTTTGCAAGAAGCGGACTTGCTTCAAAAAAAGGTATATGTCTTGCAAATAGCGTGGGAGTTGTTGACAGTGACTACAGAGGCGAAATCAAAATAGCTTTACTCAACACGTCGGAAGATGCGTATACAGTTGAGCCTTTTGAGAGAATCGCACAGCTTGTTATAATGCCGGTTGAAATCGCCGAGTTTGAATGTGCAGACAGTCTTTCGGAAACTGCAAGAGCCGACGGCGGATTCGGGTCTACAGGTAAAAAGTAATATGAAAATACTATTGGCATCAGGTTCTCCCAGAAGACAGTCTTTACTTAAAAATTACGGATTTGAAGTATCTGTTATAAAACCTGATTTTGACGAAAGTCAAATAAACGAAGCTGACCCTGCAAAGCTTGTTATGGCTTTGGCATCAGGTAAAATGAGCAGTATAGAAACAAATAGCTCTCTTACTTTGTCTGCAGATACAGTGGTTGCAATTGACGGTCAGGTACTGGGTAAACCCGAAAACTATGACAGCGCCTATGAAATGTTATCTACCCTTTCGGGAAATACCCACAGTGTTTATACAGGAGTCTGCATTTCATATAAAGGACAAAATCACGTTTTTTGTGAAGAGAGCAAAGTCACCTTTTACAAGCTCAGCGATTATCAGATACAGGAATATATAAAAACTGGATCGCCGTTTGACAAAGCAGGGAGTTACGGCATTCAGGATGATATGGGAATATTCTTCGTCAGATCTGTCGAAGGTGAAATAAGTAACGTGATAGGTCTGCCCATGGGCAGAGTTATCGCTGAAATCGAGAGGATAATTAAATGAAATTAAACACCAAAAAAATAAAAAAGTTTTTTAAAATCATAGGTTATAACGATATCGGTATCGACCTTGGTACTGCAAACACTATCGTTTACAAAACAGGCAAAGGAATAGTTCTACGCGAGCCTTCCGTTGTAGCTATTGATACTGACCTCAAACGCCCCGTAGCAGTAGGCGCAGAGGCTAAAGAAATGATAGGCAGAACACCTCGCAGTATAGAAGCTATCCGTCCTTTGAAAGAAGGCGTTGTGGCCGACTATGAATCAACAGCAGTTATGCTTAAATACTTTATAAAGAAAGTAATGGGTAAAGCTCTGTTTACTAAAAACAGAATTCTTATCTGTATTCCTTACGGAGTTACCGATGTTGAACGCCGTGCAGTTGAAGAAGCCGCTTCTTACACAGGAGCACGTGACGTAAGAATAATTGAAGAACCCCTTGCGGCAGCTATAGGCGCAGGTCTACCGGTAAGTGAACCTACCGGTAGTATGATAGTTGATATCGGCGGCGGCACAAGTGAAGTTGCCGTAATTTCTCTTGGCGGTATCGTTGCAAGTCAGTCTGTACGCGTTGCAGGTGATGCTATTGATGCAGCCATTATTGAGCATATCAGAAAAACGTTTTCTCTTTATATCGGTGATAGAACCGCCGAAGAAATCAAACTTGAAATAGGCAATGCTTACGGTTACAAAGGCTCAATGGAAATACGCGGCAGAGACATGATTACAGGTCTTCCCAAAAACATCACCATAACTGCTGAAGATATCTGCAAAGCAATAGAAGAACCCGTTTCGGTAATAATAGATTCTATCAAACAGACTCTCGAACAGACTCCCCCTGAACTCTCAGC
The DNA here is from genome assembly GCA_045657265.1 of Eubacteriales bacterium. GTDB lineage: Bacteria > Bacillota > Clostridia > Oscillospirales > QAKW01 > RGIG9041. The sequence goes on from JAZOSU010000001.1 coordinate 6,561, forward strand.
TGATATTATAGACCACGGAATAACTCTTTCAGGCGGCGGCGCTCTTCTTCGCGGTCTTGATCAACTTATATCAAAAGAAACCGGCATACCTGTTCATATAGCAGACAAACCTCTCGAATGTGTTGCTCTGGGTACAGGTAAATCACTTGAAAGTCCTGAACTCTGGAATACAATTTCAAGATGAGAGATATTTTTACTTCAAAAACTTTTATAGCGATGTGCATAATTGCCGTCTTGCTTATAGGAATGATGGTAGTGAGCGCAGTAGACAGAGGCAAAGTGACAGTTTTCGAGGATTTTGTAGGTATGTTTATCACACCTTTGCAGAATTTTTGCACAACCGTTTCTTCCGAGTCGGGTGATTTTATTAAAATTTTCACTCAGCACGATAAACTTACGGAAGAAAACGACAAACTGAAAAATGAACTTGCCTCAGTTAGTCGCGCCCTCAGGGATGCTCAGGAATACAAGCTTGAAAATGACAGTCTCAAACAGATGCTTGATATCAAACAGGCTCGTCAGGATTTCGTTTTTGAATCTGCTCTTATTGTTGCAAACGAGCACACAGGATATTCTCATACTCTGACTCTCAATAAAGGCAGTCTGAGTAACATCAAAAAGCGTGACGTTGTTATTACCGCTGATGGACTTGTAGGTTACGTCAGCGAGCTTGGCACTACCTGGTGCAAAATCACAACCGTGCTTGATTCTTCCTGTGAAATAGGCGCACTTATACCAAGAACTCAGGATATAGGCGTTCTTGAAGGTGATTATGCTCTTTCAACAAACGGAAACTGCAAAGTTTCATATCTTGGAAACGACGTTTCTCTCAATGCAGGTGACAGCGTTGTAACATCAGGCATTGGCGGTGTGTTTCCGTCAAGAATTATGATAGGTAATATAGTAGAAATCAAACCCGAAAGTCACGGAATATCGCAGTATGCGGTTTTAGAACCTGCTGTTGATTTTAGCAAACTCAAAAACGTTTTTGTAATAACCGATTTTACAGAAAACACAGAGTCTGAAACTACTGAGGATAATTAATGTTTTCAAAACAGTATACACCAATTAAAATAACAGTCTACGGAGCGTTTTTAGTGGTATGTTATCTGCTTCAAAGCGTACCCGCTCTGGGCTTTCAATTTATGAGCACATCACCTGAACTTCTTCTTGTGCTCTGTATTTGTGTTGCCTATAACGAAAGTGAGACTTTTTCTGCATTTTTCGGTCTTGCCGCAGGACTGCTTAACGATATAATAACCGACAACATTGTAGGTAAAAGCGCCGTTTTGTTTATGTTTGCCGCATTTATAATATCTATACTTCTCAAAACTCTTCTGCGCACTTTTTTTCTGACATACATATTTACAGTACTGGTTACAGTGATTAGCTTTTTAATTATCGAATACGTATTTACTTGTATGTTTTTTGAGCCTATTCCCTTTGGTCTGGCTCTTTTGAAAATAATACTTCCAAAATTCTTTTTCACGGGAGTTATAGCTTATCCGCTTTATTTCGGAGTGAAATTCTTCAAAGAAAAGCTTTGGTCGGGAGGTGAACAAAGCTTATGAATATGAAAAACGGGATCGTAAGATACGCAGTGCTGATAATCGTAACTGCGTTTATTTTTGTGTCATATGCATTCGTACTTTTTAAAATGCAGATAATTGACGGTGACTACTACAAAGAGCAGTCACAAAAACGAATTTATTCTACTGAAAGCATTACTGCTTCAAGAGGCAACATATACGATAGAAACGGTCAGCTTCTTGTCACCAACGAAACTGTTTATACCATTAAATTTTCAAGAACGCTTCTGCCTGCCGATCGTCAGAACGAAATAATTCTTAATCTTTGCAAACTTATGGAGAGCAAAAACGAAGAATACTACGATTCTCTGCCCATAACCAAAACCCGTCCATTTGCTTTTACCGAACAAGAGAATTCAGAAAAACAAATAGCAAGTCTCAAAGAACAACTGAAATTAGAGTCTGATGCCACCGTCAAAGAAATTATGTCGGCTCTTTACAAAAAATATAAGGTTGATGAAGGTCTTTCAACTGACGAAAAACGTACTGTAATCGGCGTTCGCTACGAAATGGAACGCAGTTCTTTTTCGGCATCAAACCCTTTTGTTTTCGCAAGTGATATATCAATAAGTACAGTAACTACCATTGAAGAACTCAACGAAGAGTTTCCGGGAGTTGATATTGATACCGAAAGTAAAAGAGTATATACAACTCCCTACCTTGCATCACATCTTTTGGGTAAAATAGGGAAGATATACGCAGAAGAATACAAAGACCTTGCCGAAAAAGGCTATAAAATGAACGATTATGTAGGTAAAGACGGAATTGAAAAAGCAATGGAAGATTACCTGAAAGGCTCTGACGGAACCAAGGTAATTGAGCGTGACTCTGCAGGAAAAGTTTTAGGAGTTACCACCGTAGAAGAACCCGTATCGGGAAACAGTATTGTTCTTACAATTGATAAAGACCTTCAGCAAGTCGCACAGACTTCACTGGAGGATACCATAAAAAACATTGCCGCAGGCGGAAGAAACAAGGCAAATGGAGAGGGTGCAGATGCCTGTGCAGGCGCGGCTGTCGTACTGGATGTGGACAGCGGAGAAATTCTCGCATCGGTTTCGGCACCGAACTATGACCTGACAACCTATTCGCAGGTATATAACGTACTTGCCAAAGACAAGCTCTTGCCCCTTTTTAACCGTGCGTTTTCGGGTACCTATGCTCCCGGTTCTACCTTTAAAATGGCAACGGGAATAACAGGACTTGAAGAAGGATTTATAACACCGTCAACAACAATAGTTGACAAAGGTGTTTACACCAAATACAGCGACTACAAACCGCAGTGCTGGGTTTATGATGATTACGGAACAACTCACGGCGCTATAAACGTATCCAAAGCCCTTGAAAAATCCTGTAACTATTTCTTTTATGAAATATCCGATAATATGGGAATTGACGTGCTCAATGCCTACTGTAAAAAATTAGGTCTCGGTGAAAAAACGGGTGTTGAGATACCCGAATCGTCAGGTGTACTTGCATCTCCTGAATACAAGCTTAAAGCAACCGAGTATTCCTGGTTTCCAGGCGATACTCTACAAGCTTCTATCGGACAGTCTTACAATCTTTTTACACCGCTTCAACTCGCAAATTACGTTGCTACAATAGTAAACGGAGGTACACGTTACAAAACGCATCTTGTAAAATCAATAAATGATTCTGCAACAGGTGACAACGTAAAAGAAACCACTCCTGAGGTTGTAGAAACATTGGAAATGAAAGATGAAAATTACCACGCTGTAATGTACGGAATGAAACTTGCCGCTCAGAGCGGTACTGCATCTAATCTTTTTTCAAATTACAAAGTCGGCGTTGGCGCAAAAACAGGAACTGCATCTGTTCCAAGCGGTACCGCCAATGGTATTTTCGTTGCTTTTGCTCCATACGAAGACCCCGAAATTGCAATCTGCGTTGTAGTTGAACACGGCGCTCACGGAAACTACGTTGGCACTGTAGCCAAAGCTGTGTTTGATGAATATTTCAAAGATAAAACATCAAATTTAATTGTTTCAAAGGAGGAACAGCTCATCGGCTGATATAAAATGTGCTTTTACCTGTTTTGATTATTACAATGCTCACTTTCTGCAGGTTTAAATGCAGCGCTTATGCTTGGCGAGATTGTTCTTCTTATGCTTCACGAATGTATTTTTCTCGGAGAAAGCATTAAAATTTATCAGTTTATAGCTATATTTTTCGTTTTAGTGGCAATGCTTCTTATGAACATAGAAAGTATAAGTCTTGGCGGTACAAAACTGTCTTACTACATATTCTGTGTTTTACTGTTTCTCACAAACGGTCTGTACGGTGTATTTCTTAACGTTCAGTCAGAATACAAATCATCGGAAAGTAAAGAAATGCTTATTATTGCATATTGTTCTTTAGGTATCGTAGCCTTTACCCAACTCGCTCTTAAACAGAAAAAAGATACTTTCAAAGCATTTAAAATGAGTAAAAAGTCTGGCTGTTTATTGCTATTGCAATAATATCAGCAGGACTCGGAGCAAACCTCATAATGTTTATCATTCCTTACATAAGCTCTTCTGTACTCTTTTCAATACAGACAGGTGGAATACTTGTTCTGTCAACTATCTATTCCGTATTGATTTTTAAAGAAAATTTATCCACACTTAAAGTCGCAGGATTAATACTTGCTATTGTTTGTATGGTTATACTGTGTATATAAAAAAAGCTTTGGAAACAAACGTTTCCAAAGCTTTTTATTATTCTACAAGATATGACATATGAAATTCTGAGAATATAGTTGAGGCTTCTGCTCTTGTTGCCGTATCAAGAGGAGCAAATCCCGTGTCTTTACCTACTATAACACCTGCCATCTGACATGCATATACAGACTCTTTTGCCCAATCGTGTATTTTAGCATCATCGGGAAATACTTTTTCATCTACGATTTTTTTAAGTTCCATATTTTTGTAGTTTGCAAAATTAACAATCATAACACACATCTGTTCACGTGTAATAACTGCCGTGGGAGCAAAGGTAGTATCACTTGTACCGTCTACGATACCGTTTTTAGCTGCCCACTCAACCGCCGGAGCGTACCACATTTTAACGTCAACATCAGAGAACTTTGATTTTTCTACAGGTGTGTCTGTATCTACTCCGCAGATATTTGCAAACACCTGCACAAACTCTGCTCTTGTAATTGTTTTCAAAGGTTCAAAGGTTTTTTCACCCGTGCCTTTGAAAAGTCCGCTTGTTACAGCGTAATCAACATAACCTTTATACCAAGATTTCTCAGGCACGTCATTAAACTCGGGTTCCTGCGGTGTCTGCTCGTCTTCTTCGTTATCATCTTCAGGCTTCTGAGTGTCTTCAGGCTTCTGAGTACCTTCGGGTTTCTCAGTGTCTTCAGGTTTCTGAGTATCCTCAGGCTTCTGAGTATCCTCAGGTTTCTGAGTACCTTCGGGTTTCTCAGTGTCTTCAGGTTTCTGAGTATCTTCGGGTTTCTGAGTATCTTCAGGTTTCTGAGTCTCTTCTTCGGTATGAGTCGGCATATCAGGAAGCTTTATTCCGTCATCATTTTTTGTAGCCATTACAGGCACCACAGATATCATCTGAAGTACAAGTATCAGACATAATAATATTGAAAATATTCTTTTCATATTTATTCTCCTTTTCTTTTTTATGAATCAAGTATAACACACAAAATCGTTTATTACAACAACAAAAAATTACCTTGAGCGTTAAAATCGCCCAAGGTAAATTTTTTATTTTGCATAATTGATAGCTCTGTTTTCTCTGATAAGATGTACTTTGATCTGACCTGGATATTCAAGCTGATCTTCAATCTTTTTACAAATATCGTGCGAAAGAAGTACAAGCTGATCGTCAGATACGTCTTCGGGATTAACCATAATACGTATTTCACGTCCTGCCTGAATTGCAAATGTTTTTTCAACACCGTCAAAAGAATTTGCAATTTCTTCAAGTTTTTCAAGACGTTTGATATAGTTTTCAAGGTTTTCACGACGTGCGCCGGGACGAGCCGCTGAAATAGCGTCTGCCGCCTGTACAAGAGCCGCAATGTTTGTTTTTGTTTCAACTTCACCGTGATGCGCTTCAATTGCGTGAATAACACCGAATGCTTCTTTGTATTTTTTAGCAAGGTCAACACCTATCTGGATATGTGAGCCTTCCATTTCAAAGTCAACACTCTTACCGAGGTCATGAAGAAGACCTGCTCTTTTTGCAAGTTGAACGTCTTCGCCCATTTCTGCAGCCATTACACCGCAAAGCTGAGCAACTTCGATAGAATGATTAAGCACGTTCTGTCCGTAGCTTGTTCTGTATTTAAGTCTTCCGAGAAGTTTGATAACTTCAGGATGAAGTCCGTGAACTCCTGTTTCAAATACAGCTTTTTCGCCTTCTTTTTTGATTGTAACGTCAAGATCACGTTTGACTTTTTCAACTGTCTCTTCGATTCTTGCAGGATGTATACGTCCGTCAGAAATGAGTTTTTCAAGAGTAAGTCTTGCAACTTCACGACGGATAGGATCAAAGCTTGAAAGAGTAATCGCTTCGGGAGTATCGTCAATAATAAGGTCAACCCCCGTGATAGTCTCAAGAGAACGGATGTTTCTTCCCTCACGGCCGATGATTCTTCCTTTCATTTCGTCATTAGGAAGAGATACTACCGATACTGTAGACTCAACAACGTGGTCTGCAGCGCATTTCTGAATTGCAAGTGACAAAAGATTTCTTGCTTTTTCATCAGCATTTTCTTTATATCTGTCTTCATACTCAGAAATTTTAACTGCATAATCATGCTGTAAACGCTGTTCTATAATGTTCATAAGTTCAGCTTTGGCAGCCTCTGCCGTATATCCTGAAATTCTTTCAAGAACAGCAATCTGCGTACGTTTTGTGTCTTCAATTTCTTTTTGAAGATCTTCAGCGTTTTTGAGTTTCTCGTTTAAAATTTCTTCTTTTTTGTCAAGATTGTCGTGTTTTTTATCAAGACTCTCTTCTCTTTGTAAAAGTCGCTTTTCCTGTCTGGTTACCTCGACTCTGCGCTCCTTGAGTTCCTGTTCCTGTTCAGTTCTTTCTTTATGTAACTGTTCACGAGCCTCAAGAAGTGCCTCTTTTTTCTTAGTGTCGGCTGTTTTTATCGCTTCATTGATTATTCTGGTTGCTTCTGCATTGGCAGAACCAATCTGTTTTTCCGATACCGATTTCCTGTAAAAGAAACCACCTATAAAAGCAATAAATCCGGTAACAAGGGCAGCGACAACAGGGATTATAATATCCACTTGTGCCATCCTCCTTTGGATTTAAAATTTTTCACCTAATAAATTATACAACTAAACGCAAATGGTGTCAAGGGCAACCTTAATAAAATTAATAGTAGTAAAATCAGAAAAACTGTGTTATAATATATCAATACGAGTTATTGGGAGGATTTTAATGATTTATCTGAGTACACTCATTCTCGGTCTTATTCAGGGACTTGCGGAATTTTTACCCATTTCAAGCTCAGGTCACCTTGTTATTTTTAAAACCTTTTTACCAAATCTTGGTGAGCTTGAGGGTGATATGACTCTTGATATTCTGCTTCATCTGGGTACGCTTATTGCGGTATTTGTTGTTTACCGTAAAACCATCGGCAATATGATAGTTGAATTTTTCAGAATGATAAGTGATATCTTCAAAGGAAAGTTTAAATTCAGTAAAGCCAACAAATATCAGCTTATGGTAATTTACGTTATTATTGCAACGCTGCCTCTTTTGGCTGTAGTTTTTGTAAATGACCGCATTGAAGCCTCTATGACAAATCTTTTGTCGGTAGGCATAATGTTGTTTGTTACTGCCGGTCTTTTATTCATTGCTGACCACAGTGTATGCGGCACAAAAGAAATCAAAGATATGAAACCCCATCAAGCCCTTAAAATAGGTCTTTTCCAGATGATTGCCACAATCCCCGGTCTTTCAAGAAGCGGATCTACCATTTCTGCCGCCATAAATATGGGATTTACACGGCAGACAGCGGTTGAATTTTCATTTATTCTCGGAATCCCTGCAGTAATCGGCGCTAATATTTTAAACGTAAAAGATATAGTTGAAACAGGAATTAACAAAGACCTTATCGGTCCGTATATTTTAGGTATAACTGTTGCCGTTTTCGCAGGAATTGCCGCAATGAAAATGGTACAATATATAACAAAAAAAGACAAATTCGGTTGGTTTACCGTATACTGCACAGTTGCAGGTGCCACCGCAATAATACTTAACTTTATAAGGTGATAATATGCCTAAGACGACAAAGAAAAAGACAAACACAAAAAAACAAATCAAAAATCAGAAAAAAACAGTAAGACAGGAAGTTATGGACAACGTAATGTCAGTAGTGTTTTTTGCACTGACTCTTATACTTGCCCTTTCTGTATACAAAAACTCCCTCGGTTTTATAGGAAGTATGATACATTCCATTTTGCACGGGCTTTTTGGCTGGGCATCTTATCTGCTTCCGTTGTTCACTCTGTGGCTCGGAATAGATTTTCTCCGCTCAGACCGCAGGGTTGATTCAAAAGTAAGACTCTGGACAGGGCTTGTACTGACACTGTCTCTGTCTTCCCTTTGTTATTTGTTTGAGGGTTCTGATTTTTATGAAATGTATAATTTCGGCACCTTCTTCACTAAGGGTCTTTCTGATATGATAACCAGAAGCGGCGGTCTTGTTGGCGGAATAATCGCATATCCGCTTATTTCAGCTATTACAAAAATCGGATTTTCAATTTTCGTTATTGCAGTTTGCATTATATGTGCACTGACATTTTTTGATCTTACACTTTATCAGATATGGCTTGCAATCAAGTCGTTTTTTCCGCAGAAAGAAGACGATGAGCAAGAAACAGAAACCGTTGAAAAAGTCCGTCCCGAAGTTTTGCAAAAACCCGCCCGTAAAAAGAGCATTGACGTTTTTGTAGACGATGAACCTGTTATTGACGTAGAGCCGGACAAAGAACCCGAACCTGAAATAATAGTTGACGGTGACGATATTGAAATAAAACCTTTTTCAAGCATTCCGTTTTTTGTACATGATGATATTGACAAAGGCGAGTATATAACAACCGCAAATCAACCGGAAACTCCCCCTGTCAAACGTACAAGAAAACCAAAAACTCCTGTAGAAATCAAACCTAATCCCGAAGAAGATATTTTTGAAGATTCATATGTATTTCCACCAAAATCACTTCTTGAAACTCCTAAAGCATCAGGCGGCATAACAAGAAGTGAGCTTGAGCAGACTGAAAATACACTTTTACAGACTCTCAGCGATTTCGGCATTGAAGCTAAAATGGTAGGAGCATCTGTAGGTCCTATTGTCACAAGATACGAAATAGCGCCAAGCAAAGGCGTACGCGTATCTAAAATTACATCCCTTTCTGACGATATTGCTCTTTCACTTGCGGCAACCTCGATTCGTATTGAAGCCCCTATTCCCGGCAAAGCAGCAGTAGGTATTGAAGTGCCTAACAAGAAAAAGAGTATGGTATATATAAAAGAGCTTCTGGATTCGGAAGAATTCGTAAAAGCCAAAAATCCCCTTACCGTAGCTCTCGGCAAAGACATATCGGGTAATCTTGTATACGGTGATCTTTCAGATATGCCTCATCTTCTTGTAGCAGGTGCTACAGGTTCAGGTAAATCCGTATGCATCAACACAATACTTATGTCACTTCTTTACAAGGCAAAGCCTGACGAAGTTAAACTTATACTTATCGACCCTAAAGTTGTAGAACTGGAAGTATACAATAAAATCCCACATCTTATTGTTCCTGTTGTATCAAACCCCAAAAAAGCAGCCGGAGCTCTGCAGTGGGCAGTAAACGAAATGGAACGCAGATACAACCTGTTTTTCGGAGTAAACGTACGTAACGTCAAAGGTTACAACGATTATGCTTCAAAACACGCTGACGTTTGTGAAAAAATGCCTCAGATAGTAATTATAATCGACGAGCTTGCCGATCTTATGATGACCTGTGCCAAGGAAGTTGAAGACTACATTGTAAGACTTTGTCAGAAAGCCCGTGCGGCAGGTATTTATCTTATAATTGCAACTCAGCGTCCGTCAGTTAACGTAGTTACAGGTCTTATCAAAGCAAACGTTCCCTCAAGAATAGCTTTTGCGGTTACCTCACAGATAGATTCAAGGGTTATACTTGATGGTTCGGGCGCTGAGAAACTTTTAGGAAAAGGCGATATGCTGTTCAAAGGCAGAACAATGGGAACCGCTCAGCGTATACAATGCTGTTTTGTAAGCGACTCTGAAGTTGAATCTGTTGTAGATTTCATTAAAAAGCACGCAGGAGATGTGCAGTATGACGAGTCGGCAAACGCGGCTATGGAAAACTATTCACAAAAAGACGGCGCTCCGTCAGGAGATTCTCAGGGTAGTGATGACGACGACACGGATGAAATGTTCTGGCCTGCGGTTGAATTTGTTATTGAAAGTGGAAAAGCATCCACTTCAAATCTTCAGCGTAAATTCAAGCTTGGTTACGCAAGAGCCGCGCGTATTATTGATACAATGGAAGAAAAAGGCATCATAGGACCATACGAGGGCGCAAAACCCCGTCAGGTTATAATGACTATGTCAGAATATCAGGAAGCTATGGTCAAAAGGGACGACTGATGAAAAAAATATTTGTTCTTGAAGATGACAATAACATATCCTCAATAATTGCATTTAACCTCAAAGTCCAGGGCTTTGAGGTTACTTGTGAATATGATGGTCTTTCGGGTCTTGAACGACTTAAAAATGAAAGCTACGACCTTTTGGTGCTTGATCTTATGTTGCCGTCAATGGATGGTTTTTCAGTTCTGAAAGAACTTCGCAAAACCTCTGACATTCCCGTTATTATTCTCAGCGCACGTACTGACGAGCAGGACAAGATTTTAGGTCTTTCTCTGATGGCTGATGATTATATGACAAAACCGTTTTCGGTAAACGAGCTTATTGCAAGAATAAAAGTAAATCTTGCAAGATACGAAAAAACCACCGTGCAGGATATAATCTATAAAGTAGGAGATATAACAGTAAACCCGAGAGCTATGACAGTTTGCAGACAGGACACACCTATATCTGTCAGCAAAAAAGAGTTTGAAATACTCGTTTTGCTTTTACAAAACAGAGGCGCTGTACTCACAAGAGAAGATATTCTTGAAAAAGTATGGGGCTACAGCGGATATTTAGGTGACCTTCACACAGTTGATGTGGCAATAGGCAGACTTCGGGCAAAAATCGAGCTTATGCCGTCAAAACCCGAGATTATTTTAAGTCGCAGAGGGGCAGGATATTTTATACAGTGAAAAAGATAAGCACAAAACTTAATATTGCTATGCTTTCTATTACCGTGCTGACACTTGCTTTTGTAGGCGGTCTTCTTATATTCAATATGACGGTAAACTACTACCGTGAATTTGACAAAGCCTCGTCTACCGTTCTTGATAAAGATTTTTCAAAAGATTCAAATGAGCAGGTATCAACCTATCTTGAAAGCAAAATGCCACTTTTTCACGAATGCTGTGATTATTATATTTTCGATAACGGAAATATAGTTTATTCTTCAACAACAGGCGGCCTTTTGAATTTATCAGACAATCTCGCATCGGCTTTGGCAATAGAAAACAGTGACAAAGCAGACGCTCTTGACTGTACTAAAACAATATCAGACAGCAGTTTTATATACATATTAGATACAAAAGAACAGCTCAGAGACAGTATTTTAGATATTACGTTTCTGTTTTTACAAGCTATCGTTTTCGCAGTAATACTTGCGGCAATAATAAGTTTTTTTGCATCAAAAAAACTTACCCGTTCAATAAAAGAATTAGAATCGGGCGCAATTTTAATGTCAGAGGGACAGTTTTGCGAAATACCCGTTAAATCGTCTGACGAGATAGGCAGTCTTTGCACTGTATTTAACGAAATGGGCAGACAAATACAAAAAGACTACGACCAGTTTGAAAAAGCGGAAAACGCCCAAAGAGAATTTGTTGCAAACGTTTCGCACGAAATGAAAACTCCTCTGACTGTAATAAAAAGCTACAGCGAAACACTTAAAAATATGGACGTAGACAAACAAACTGCAAATCAGTTTTTATCTGTCATTGACTCAGAGGCGGACAGAATGACCGATATCGTAAGTCAGCTTCTCAAACTATCCGGCCTTGAAACCAATGCCGTTTTATCAAAAACAGATATTGAGCTTAAATTCCTTTGCAAACAGATAACAGATAACTTAAAGTTTGAGGCTGACAAAAAATCCGTTTCATTTAATATAAACGGACAGGCCAAAGTTCACACCGACAAAGAAAAGCTTGAAACGATACTTACAAACGTTATTTCAAATGCAGTTAAATACTGCAATGAATTAAGCGAAATAGAAATAACCATAACAGAAAAATACGTAGGCGTAAAAAATTACGGCGCAGGAATTGAAAAAGACGACCTACCTCATATTTTTGACAGATTCTACCGCACTGACCCTGCGAGAAACAGAGAGACAGGCGGAACAGGGCTTGGTCTTGCCATTGCAAAGCAAAGCGCCGATATAATCGGTGCAAATCTTATCGCTAAAAGTATTCCCGATGAATACACCGAATTTATACTGGAGTTTTAACTATGGATAAAAATTTTACCTGTTTTTTCACAGGACACAGAGAAATACCCGAAAATGAATATGAGAATATGTTCCGTAAAGTCTGCGATAATATTGCGCTTTTATATAAACACGGATACCGTGATTTTATAACGGGAGGCGCAATAGGGTTTGACACTCTTGCAGCCAATGCCGTTATAGAAATGCGTAAAACTCTTGATATAAAGCTTCATATATTTATTCCCTGCAGAGAACAGGCTAAATATTTCACCGAACAACAAAAAAATGAATACAACCTGATTCTTGCCAGTGCCGATTCCGCGCCTGTACTGAGCGAACGTTATCTGAGAGGTTGTATGCACAATCGCAACAGAAAAATGGCAGACAGCAGTTCTGTGTGTATTGCCTACTGCACAAAAGATACGGGCGGCACTGCATATACTGTGAAATATGCAGAAAAAAAGGATCTTAAAATCATTTACATTTAACAAAAATATATTGACAACAGACTGCCTCTGTAATAAAATTTTTTTAATAATTTTATTACAGAGGTATTATTTATGATAAGAGTTGGTATATACGGTTACGGCAATCTGGGTCGCGGCGTTGAATCTGCTATCCGTCAGAATGACGATATGGAACTTTGCGCAGTTTTTACCCGTAGAAACCCCGATTCACTTAAAATAAACACCGATGCTGTTCCCGTTGTAAACGTAGCTGATATAAAAAAATATACAGATAAAATAGACGTTATGATAATATGCGGAGGAAGTGCAACAGATCTTCCCGAGCAAACTCCATCACTTGCAAAGCTTTTTAACGTAATTGATTCATTTGACACTCATGCAAAAATACCTGAGCATTTTGAAAACGTTGATAAAGCCGCAAAACAAAACGGTCATACAGCTATGATTTCTGTAGGCTGGGATCCCGGTATGTTTTCTCTGAACAGAATGTATGCAGGAGCAGTTCTTCCTGATGGAGAAGACTATACTTTCTGGGGCAAAGGTGTAAGTCAGGGCCACTCAGATGCCATCCGCAGAATCGAGGGTGTCAAAGATGCCAAACAGTATACAGTCCCTGTGGATAAAGCTCTTGAATCTGTTCGCGCAGGTGATGCGCCAAATCTTTCAACAAGAGAAAAACACACACGCGAATGTTACGTTGTTGCACAAGACGGAGCTGACCTTGAAAGAATCGAAAACGAAATAAAGACAATGCCAAACTACTTTGCTGATTATGATACAACGGTAAACTTCATAAGTCAGAGAGAACTTAATGAGAAACACAGCGGTATTCCACACGGCGGATTTGTAATCCGTAGCGGAAAAACAGGATTTAATCTTGAACACAAACACATAATTGAATACAGTCTTAAGCTTGATTCAAATCCCGAATTCACCGCATCTGTTATTGTAGCATACGCAAGAGCAACATACAGAATGAACAAAGAGGGTATGACAGGTTGTAAAACAGTATTGGACGTTCCTCCTGCATATATCTCTCCTAAATCGGCCTCTGACCTCAGAAAAGAATTATTATAATATACAAAAAGAGATGAGATTTTTAAAATCTCATCTCTTTTCAGACTGTCAAAAAACTATATAAATGCCCCCCGTTTCTTCTATTATACCAGAAACGGGGGTGTGTTTATGGAAGCGTGAAAAAAGACGCAAGAAACGAAGTGATGATCGTAGATATAGAGGGGTTGGCGCCTCAAAATCACCTGCTACGCAAAGCGGAAAGAGTAATGGATTATGAGTGGTTGAAGGAAGATACAAACCATGGGAATATATCTATGATGAAGCAAACGATCAATATATTTGTCCACAAGGCCAACCACTTCGTCATACAACCACAAACAGAGAAGGAAAACGGACTTACCGCAGTACACCAAAGAACTGTATAAAAACCACTGCTTTATTGCTTTGAAAACAGTGGTTTTTTGACAGTCTACAAAAATGGCTTTAGTACAAAACTAAAGCCATTTTTTATGTTATAAGTTTTCTTGTTTATAAATTCTTCCATCCACCGTATAGAATGTAACCGTATCATTTTCAAGTATAATACAGCTATGTTCTGAACTTTCTTTAGGTATCGAAACTGAGCCTGGATTAAGATATATAAATCCGTCGTTTCTGTCAAAGGCAGGTATGTGTGTATGACCGTTAACAAGTATACTTCCCTTTACGAAAGGCGGAAGATTCTGCGGATTATATTTATGTCCGTGAGTTACAAAGAAACTGTTATTTCCGTCATAAATCATAATATATTCCGCAAGGCAAGGGAAAGAAAGCACCATCTGGTCAACTTCTGCTTCACAGTTACCTCTTACGCAAAGCAGTTTTTCTGCGCAGTTATTAAGAAGTTCTATTACTTTTTTAGGCGCATATTCTTTCGGAAGCTCGTTTCTCGGTCCATGATAAAGTATATCTCCCATAAGAACAATTTTATCAACTGCCTGTTTTTTTGCAAGTTCAAGCATTTTCTCACAGTAGTACGCCGAGCCGTGAATATCTCCTGCAAACATTATTTTCATAATTCTATCTCCATATCAGGTTCTGCAGTATAAACTTCTACACTGTCAAAACCGTATTTTAAAAGTTCGTCCATAGCCGTAGATTTTGCCAGAAGCGGTGTATTATTATGTTCACTTATATGAGCAAGTACCGCTTTTTTCATTCCTTTTGATGCAAGATACGCAAGTGTTTTTGCACAGTCTTTATTACAAAGATGACCGCACTCCGACAGTATTCTCGCCTTAAGATTTGGCGGATAGGGTCCGTATTTGAGCATCTGTTCATCGTGGTTACTTTCCAGAACAACAGTATCTGCGCCCACAAGATTTTCAAGTATCTCGTCACTTACAATACCTGTATCGGTAGCAATACAAACCGAAGTATCCCCGAAAGATATCTTATATCCGCAACAAGGAACATCGTGAGACAGTTTAAAAGCCTCAACTTTAAAGCCGTCAATACAAACAGGTGAGCAAAAGTTCTCGCACATATCAACGCATACACCTGAATAAAAAGGAATATCGAGGTTTCTTTTAAGGGTTGCAAGGTTTTTAGTATGGTCAGAATGAGAATGGGTTACAAAAACAGCCTTAAGCGACAATTTATCAAGCCCGAAACGGTCTAAAACAGTACAAAGACTGCGGAGTGATACTCCGCAGTCTATAAGAATTGTTTTGCCGTTATTTTCTATAAGAGCAGCATTATTTTTACTGCCCGATGCAATTATTATAAGTCTTTTCATTAAATATCAGCAGCGTAAAGAATCTGTGCCAAAGATGCACGTGTAATTACTGTTTTCGGTTCAAATTTACCGTTGCCTGTACCTGAAACAACTCCTGCTTTTGCCATTGCAGCAACTGATGTTTTAGCCCAGTCACTTACATCCGCAAAATCTACAAAATCACATTTTTCTTCTACGGGGAATTTTTCAGGGTACATATTGCAGATAAGTGTACAAAGCTGTTCACGTGTAAGTTCCATATCGGGTGAGAATGTTGTCTCTGACGTGCCGTATGTAACTTTGTTTTCATAGCACCAAGCAACAGCTGCAGCATAGTAAGCCTTTTCATCTACGTCCTTGAAAGGAGTCGCTTTAATGTCTGCTTTTGAAAGATCAGCATTTTCAAGGTTTGCAAGTACAACCGCAGCCTGAGCGCGAGTTACTTTATCTTCGGGAGCAAATTTATCATCGCCTACACCAACCATAAGGTTCTGCTCTGTTGTATAGTCTACAGCATCGCTGTACCAAGCATCGTCATCTACGTCTGTATAATCAGTTTTGGTAACAGTTGTATCAACTGTATTGGTTTTTATAGCGCTACCGCTCTGGCTTAGAGCAGTAACTGTGATTATACCGTCTGCAAAATTAAGTTTTGTTGCAACTGTACCGTCGCCTTTGTATGAACCGTTACCTGCAATTGCATAGCTCTGAGCTCGGTAATCTCTTGCATTGAAGTATGAGGTTTCTGAATCTGAAAATACTGCAAGGTCTGTACCTAATGTATTAAGCACTTTGTTATAATCTGTACCAAGGTTATTATAAAGTTCTGCGCTTTCTGAGAACACAAGATTATATGTGCTGTCTCCATATGACTGACCTTTAAGCCAGCCAAGTTGTTTTACACGTACATTTTCAAAAACTGCAAGTCCGTTATAGTATACTGCATCATCAGCAATTTTTGACGCAGTGTCAAGAATTATTGTTGATACCGGACCAAACTCAACTTTATTGTAGAACTGACCTGTTCTGACCTGTATGTCATTTATAACGTAAGGTGCAAAATCACCCTGTATTTCAGAGTTACCACGAACAAAGTATACAGGTTTTTTACCGTTTGAAACAATGCCCATACCATAAAGCATTTCTACAAAGTCTGTAGGTGACTGCATATTCTGAGCAACGCTTCCGTTCATTACGATAACGTCAGCGGTTTTTGCCATATTACGTACTTTGGTATACATTTTATCTGATTCTTCCCACTGAGAAACAACCAGCATTTCAACGTCTTCGCCGTCGTCATAACCGTCAAAGTCAATAAGACCTGTTGAAATTTCAATACCAAGTTCCATATTCGTTGTGTATTCAACGTTCATTATGTGACGTGATACACATTCGTATTTGCCCATCTCAAGATATTTCTTAGGAACAATTACAGAGTGTATGTTTTTATTACCTGCGTTTGCTGAAAGCAACTCAAGTTTATTTGAGTTTATTCTGTAATAACCTGATGCTGAATCAGAGAATTTATAAATTTTACCGTCTACATTAACTCTCACCTCGCCTGTTGCAGACTCTCCATGAGTTGTAGACCATACTACGTTGTAGTATTTATTTCCTACATCAAAAACTACGGGTTTTGAAAGGAATTTGAAAGAAGTATCGTTAGCTACTGTTGTTAAACCGACTTTATTATCGTCGTTTGCTTTATAGTAATCAGGATTTCTATAGTCAGCAGGTTTAATGTCTTCTACGTATCCTTCAATTATATTTTGTTCATTAAGTCCTGCCTGTATTTCGAATTTTGTTGAAATAGGACCTTCACTTGTTGCGGCAGTTGTTGTGATAACACCGTTTTTAAGAGTAAACTGGCTGGCAACAAATTGTTTTGCACCTTTATGCTTATAGTGAAATCCGCCTACCCATACAGGAAAAGTTGTACAATAGGAATGTCCTTCAACATACTGATCAAACTTGGCATATGCTGTTCCATCATCATTTACTGATTCAGCTATCAATGCTTCAAAGTCTTTGTCTAATGTTTTTGAAATAAGCTTATATCCTGTAGGAGTACACATCTGAAGGTAATGAGTATGGCCTGAAACCAGATAGTCTGTGCCGTATTCTGAGAAGAATTTTGTCCAGTCATTGCCGTAATGTTTGTTTGTATCTCCGCCGTGGCTGAGGACTATTTTATACTGAGAATCTTTATTGTTATAACCGTCCAGACCTGAAAGCCAATATGTCTGTTCTTTACGGTAGTTATCGAAGCTTGCAAAGCCTGTATACTCATGGTGTGTATCAACTTTATCTTCACCATAGTCTACAACAATGGAAGAAAGGGGACCGTAATCAAAAGTAAAATACAATTCGCCTGTATCACCTGCAAGATATTCTTTTATATATGTAGAATATTTAGAACGTGTTTCGTGGTTACCTCTTGTATATGCTACAGGGATAGTACCCCCTGTAAGAAGCTCTGCCAGTTTGATAATATACTCAATAGAATGAGTGTCTTGTGACATCATTTTGCCATGAGTGTATGTAGTAATATCACCAAGCATAAACAACATATCGGCAGTTTTGGCAGGAAGGTTATTTACTGCTGTTTTTACTATATTCATATCGATACCGTGAGTATCGGTAACTGTCCAGATATTGATTTCTTGCTGATTATGATATCCTTTGAATGAACGTGTTACAGAACAGGTATTACCATAAACTGCCGAATAGCCCACACGGTCTGTCACCGCTGTTGATTTTACAGTATAACTTCCTGCACCGTCGAGATGCTCTTTGGGAACCTGTACACTATGCATAGTATCATCAGTACGCACAATACCGTTTTCTTCATCATATACACGATAAAGGGTTCCGTTATATGTATACTCTACGTAACCTGTACCTGCTACATCTGTCGTCCAAACAACATTATATATTTCACCGCCGACAAAAACTGCCGGATTAGTCAGGATATTTATCGCTGTGGCAGCCGAAGCAAAACATGTAAAGGATGAAAGAATTAAAACAAATGTAAGAAGTATTGCTAAAAATCTCTTCATAATACAAACCTCATTTCGCAATATAGTGGATATTCCACTCCACTTTACAACATTATACTATTAATAAGTACACTTTGTCAACAAAAAAAGCAAGGCTATAAAAACAATTAATTTTCATAGCCTTGTTGTTTTTTGAGCGTGGAACTATCTTTAAGTTTCTATTATCTGTTAAGGATAAGTTTTGTAAGTTCTACAGGTTCAACGATTTTGCCGTCTTTATAAACACGCATATTACCTGATGCGATTTCGTCTATAAGAATTACTTCATTTCCATTGTAACCGAACTCAAATTTGATATCCCAGAGATCGAGTCCGATGGTTTTAAGGTCATCTGCAACTATCTTTGTGATTTTAAGTGTCTGCTCTTTCATGCTTTCAAACATATCAAGTGACATAACGCCGAGAGCTGCAAGACCTTCGCCTGTTACAAGAGGATCGCCTTTTTCGTCATTTTTAAAGGTGCATTCAACGTAACCGCCTTCTAAAACGGTACCGTCTTCAATATATTCGCCGTATCTGCGGATAAAGCTGCTTGTTGCAACAAGTCTGCAAATTACTTCAAGACCGTGTCCGAAAACTTTGCCGGGAAGAACTTCCATTGTAGCATCGTCTATATTTGCTGATACGTAGTGAGTCTTGATTCCTGCTTTTTTCAAAAGCTCAAAATAATAAACAGATGTTTCAAGATTGGCTTTACCTATACCTTCAATTGTAAGACCTACTGTGTTTTCGCCGGGATCAAACACGCCGTCTTTACCGGTACAGTCATCTTTGAATTTAAGCATAACGTTACCGTTATCAAGTTCATATACGTCTTTGGTTTTGCCTTGGTAAACTTTTTTCATATTTTTAAACTCCTTTAAGTTTTTTTACTTTAATTATTTCCGGCAATATATCTTGCCACGTGAACTCCGCTTGCCGATGCGTGAGACAGTGAATGTGTTATTCCGCTACAGTCACCTATAACGAAAAGCCCTTTGTGTTTTGTTTCGAGATTTTCGTCTATAGCAACTTCCATATTATAAAACTTGACTTCAACACCGTACAGCAATGTATCAACATTAGCCGTACCGGGTGCCACTTTATCAAGAGCATAAATCATTTCGATTATACCGTCAAGTATTCGTTTGGGAATTACAAGACTAAGGTCTCCCGGTGTTGCCGCAAGTGTCGGAATTGTGAAAGAATCTCTGATTCTGTCAGGGGTACTTCTTCTTCCCTGTATAAGATCGCCGAAACGCTGAACTATGACTCCGCCGCCGAGCATATTAGAAAGTCTGGCAACACTCTCACCGTAACCGTTACTGTCTTTAAACGGTTCGGAAAAATGTTTAGCAACAAGAAGAGCAAAGTTTGTGTTTTCAGTCTGTTTTGCAGGGTCTTCATAGCTGTGTCCGTTAACGGTAACAATTCCGTTTGTGTTTTCATTAACAACGGCACCTTTGGGGTTCATACAGAAAGTACGCACAAGGTCACCGTATTTTTCTGTGCGGTATACTATCTTACTTTCGTAAAGTTCGTCTGTAAGATGGTCAAAAACCGCCGCAGGAAGCTCTACTCTGACGCCTATATCAACTCGGTTACTCTTTGTGGGAATTTCAAGATTTTCGCAAACGCTTTCCATCCATTTACTGCCGCTTCTTCCTGCAGAAATAATACACTTATCGGATTCATATGTATCGCCGTTTGCAATAACTTTATATCCCGATTCGGTCTTGTCAACTTTTTCAACCGCTGTGTTAAATTTAAACTCCGCTTTTTCTTTAAGTTCGTTATATATGTTTTCAAGAACCACGTAGTTTATATCAGTACCCAGATGTCTTACCGAAGCATCAAGCAGATGAAGTCCGCTCTGAAGACATTTCTTTTTCAATGCAGTATTTTCAGTGGAATAAAGTTTTGTTCCCTCTCCGCCGTGCGAAATATTAATTTCATCTACATAGTGCATAAGAGAAAGTGCTGTTTCTCTTCCGATATATTCGTAAAGAGTACCGCCGAATTGATTTGTAATATTGTATTTACCGTCAGAAAATGCTCCCGCACCGCCAAAACCGTTCATAATAGAACAGGGTTTACAACCTATACAACTTTTGATTTTTTTACCGTCAATAGGACATTTTCTTTTAGAAAGTGGATTACCCGCTTCCAAAACGAGAATTTTAAGAGCCGGATTTAATTTAACAAGTTCGTAGCAGGAAAATATCCCGCCCGGACCTGCTCCGATTATAATGACATCGTATTTCATCTAAATCTTTCCTTATTTGACATATACGTTTTTGATTATCTGATCCTCAAGAGGTCTGTCTCTCATATCAGTATCACACTCTGCAATTCCATCGACTGCATCCATACCCGATACAACCTTACCAAATGCGGCATACTGACCATCAAGATGAGGTGCATCCTGATGCATAATGAAGAACTGACTGCCTGCGCTGTTTGGCATCATTGAACGCGCCATTGAAATAACACCGCGTGTATGTTTTATGTCGTTATGAACACCGTTTGCTTCAAATTCACCTTTAATTGTATGACCGGGACCGCCTGTTCCTGTTCCGTGGGGACAACCGCCCTGAATCATAAAACCTTTTATAACACGGTGGAAAATAAGTCCGTCATAAAAACCGTCTTCAACAAGTTTTGTAAAGTTTTCACATGTTATGGGAGCTTTGTCGGGATAAAGCTCGATTTCTATTTTCTTTCCGTTTTCAAGTTCAATTACTATCATTGTTTTTACCTTTCTGCTATTCGTATATCAGCGCCGAGGTTTCTGAATTTTTCTATAATGTTTTCATATCCTCGTTCAATATATTCAATTTCTTCTATTTCGGTTGTTCCCCCTGCTACAAGTCCCGCAATTATCATTGCCGCGCCTGCTCTCAAATCACAAGAACGTATAGGCGATCCGAGAAGCTCCGCTCCGCCTTCAATTGTAGCAACATTACCTGTTACAGATATTGCAGCACCCATCTTGCGAAGCTCGTCCACATATTTGAATCTGCTCTCCCAGATGTTTTCGGTAATTCTGCTTGTACCGTCAGCCATTGCCATAAGCACAGCCATCTGCGGTTGCATATCGGTAGGAAATCCCGGATAAGGCATAGTTTTTATTGATGCACTTTCAATTTTGTCAGTTCCGATTATACGGATGTAATCATCAAATTCCACAACACCGATATTCATTTCGGTAAGTTTTCTCGAAATACATTCAAGATGTTTAGGAATTACGTTTTTAATAGTCACGTCGCCTCTTGTGGCGGCGGCAGCAACCATAAAAGTACCTGCTTCTATCTGATCCGGTATCACAGCATAGGTTCCGCCATAAAGTTCCGGCACACCGCGTACTTTTATAACATCTGTTCCTGCACCCGAAATATTGGCACCCATAGAATTGAGAAAGTTTGCCACGTCAACAATATGAGGTTCTTTTGCAACGTTTTCCATAACTGTCATACCGTCAGCTGTTGCGGCGGCCATCATAACGTTTATTGTAGCTCCGACAGACACAACGTCAAAGTATATATGATTAGCCTTAAGTCCGCCTTCGCATCTTGCGTGAACATTACCACGTTCAAAATCAACCTTTGCGCCAAGTCTTTCAAAACCTTTTATATGCTGGTCAATAGGACGAAGACCTATGGAACATCCTCCCGGCATTGCAACAGTTGCCTCATTCCATCTTCCAAGCATAGCACTGAGAAAATAATATGATGCGCGGAGTCTTCTGGCAAGGTCATAAGGTATTTCGCAGGATTTTATATTTGTACAGTCTATCTCAAGAGTTTTAGAATTTATATGTTTTATCGACGCACCCATATGTCTGAGAATTTCAAGAATATTGGTAACGTCGCTTATTTGCGGAACATTTTCGATGGTGCATTTACCCTTTACCATAACAGTAGCAGGAAGAATAGCAACAATGGCATTTTTACCGCCGCTTATTTCAACTTCGCCTTCGAGTTTACAAGGGCCGTTTATAACGATTTTTCTCACCTGTCCGCCTCCTTTTGAAAAATAAAATTATCTCACCAAAATAGTATATCACATATATATCCCAAAATAAAGATTTTTTTATTCCAAAATGTAATTTTTGTAAAAATCAGTAAAAATTGTAGCTCCTACCGCACGGTTTGCTGTTATTGCCGGTTCAAACATATTGTTTCCCGTGCCGCTTATAAGACCCGCTCCGAAACATTTATATACTTCGGTTTTTGCCCAGGAACTTATATTTTTATCGTCTTTGAATTTTGACTGTTCTTCAGTAAGGGTTTCTCCCATATAATTTTCTATATAATTTGCAAGCATTACGCACATCTGTTCTCTCGTCACCGATAAATCAGGTGAAAACACACCTTTAGCCGTACCCGAAACTATATCGTTTTGCCACGCCCATTTTACCGCTTGGTAAAACCATTTATCAGAAGTTACGTCTACAAATTCTTCAAAATTTTCATCGCCGTACATATTAGCGCCCGAAACGTTGGCAAGAACCTGTACAAACTGGGCTCTGCTCATATCCATATCGGGTGAAAACTTATTATCTCCCGTGCCTGAAAACATTCCGAAAGTCACAGCAGAATCTACGTAGGTTTTATACCACGCATTTTCTTTCACATCTCTGAACTGTTTTGAAGAATCAATATACTCAAAATCCTGTTTTTTGGTAAATGCCTTCATACAAAGCATTGCCTTATGCATAGAAAAATCTATGTGACAGTCCTCAAGAGCAGTAAGAGAAGAAAAATCCTGACCGCTTATATAACAGGTATCTTCAATCTGGGTTGCGCCTTTTATTAAAGTTCCGAGATTTGACTGAACAGGGAAAAACGCTTTACCTGTGTTTTTCGGCATTGTGACTTTTATTGCAACGACAAATTCCCTGCCTGTAATTTCAACATCGTCAAAATCCATTAAGTAGTATCCGCTGTATTCTGTGCTCTCACGATGTACTCTCACAAACTTTGATTTGTCGCTCACATCACCGTCCGCCGTGTTTACATAAACCTCTAAAATCGCCCCTGCAGATGCCACGTAAGTACTTACTGCGCTTAGAGTTTCTGCAGGTGTTTTTTTGGTGTATCTCGTTGCATAAATCAAACTTTCGGTATCAAAACTGCCGTTGCTTGTCCAACCGAATTGGTCATATTGGTACACAACATCCGATATATCGTTGTTCATTTCAAAAGTGGTTGCAAAAAGCTGATAGTTTATAAACATATCGTAGTACGATACGTACACAAGGTCGGTAGTTTTATCTGCATGATACTTTCCCCAACTGTTTTTTACAATAAATGCACCGTCACCGTCCGGAGTTTTCGAGAAATTCTCTGCACTGTAAGTATCATCCCAACCTATTATAGTTACTGCGTGGTCAGGAGATGCCATATTGCCGTTATAGTAATAACTGCTGCGGTCTTCATTCTGATATTCTCCGCCTCTTTCAAAATACATAGAACTTCCTACCGCGCCGTATTCCATCACCCATTTTTTAATTAACTCTATAGCTTGTGGCTGATATCCTTTGCCGAACTCAACCATCGGAACACTTGTGAGAATCCCCTGAAAATTCAGATCGTCCGTATCTATAAGACGAATTTCCGATTCGGAAAACTTCTCATCTTCTTCCAGAGTAACTCCCGCTCTTGAAATATAAGCCGTCGAAATATATTCGTTACCGCCCTCGTTGGGAGTTCTCACATAACCATATTTTTCGTTCGTATCTTCGGAAGTTTCAAATTTCATTGTCTGTTCTGACAAATCAAATTTTTCTCCTGTATTTTTCGCAACATATGTTTCTATAAGTTCATTATGAACAAAAGCCCAACAAGCCGCAGTGCCAAGCTGGTCATCAACGCCCGACACAAATCCCCTCTCTGCCGAACTGTATTTTTCAGGAAAATTCCCCTTGCCTTTAAGTAGGCTGTAATAAGATTTTCCTGAACTTTTAGGCATCAAAAAAGCACTTTCTTTTGCAGAAAAACCTGTTGCGGTTATCATATTGAAAATTAACGATAAAACCGTAATTGTACATATCAGAATTTTTTTCATATTGTAGTAAGTTGTCCTTCCGTTTTCAGACCTTTAAATCCGCTCTGTGACAAAGCTTCATAGGCGATAATCGCTACAGAATTTGAAAGATTGAGACTTCTTGCCTCATCAATCATAGGTATGCGTATACACTTATCATAATTTTCCGCAAGAAGAGTTTCAGGCAGCCCTTTTGTTTCTTTTCCGAACACAAGATAAAGATTTTCATCCGTCAGGTCAGCCTCGGAATATATTTTTTTGCCTTTTGTCGTGCAAAAATAAAAATCACCGCTGTTTTGAGATAAAAATTCATCATAGTTTTTATAAACTTTAAGATCAAGATACTGCCAGTAATCAAGTCCCGCTCTTCTGACTGCTTTTTCGGAAATATCAAAAGCAATAGGTTCAATTATATGAAGTCTCATTCCGGTTGCTGCACAGGTTCTTGCAATATTCCCTGTGTTCTGCGGTATTTCCGGCTCTAAAAGTACGATATTAATCATTGTTTCTTCCTTTAATTTTTATTGGATATTAAATATTATAACAAATTTCTCTTTATTTTCAATATAAAATACTGATAATACTTAACGACGGAAAGGAGATATGTATAATTGTATACACTAATACAATTATACAAAAGGAGAACAATATGCTCGAAATATCATCTAAGACGAATTTATTGGAGCAGGCAACGTACAAATATTCTTTACAGGATGTTGCAGAGCCTAATCTTTACCGTGATATATACAGCTACGACGATGTGCCTAAAGTTGCATTCAACCACAGAAGAGTGCCTATGGCAATGCCTGAGGATATATGGATAACAGACACCTCTTTCAGAGACGGTCAGCAGTCTGTAAATCCTTATACCGTAGATCAGATAGTTGATTTATACAAGCTTATGTCAAAGCTTGGCGGACCGTACGGTATTATCCGTCAGACAGAATTTTTTATATACAGTAAAAAAGACAGAGAAGCTATAGAAAGATGTATGGATCTGGGTCTTAAATTTCCCGAGATAACCACCTGGATAAGAGCAAGCAGAGAAGATTTTAAGCTTGTTAAAGATTTAGGTATCCGCGAAACAGGTATTCTTGTCAGCTGCAGTGATTATCACATCTTCAAAAAACTGAAAATGACAAGAAAACAGGCAATGGAACACTACCTTGCAACAGTAAAAGATGCTTTTGAGGCAGGCGTTATGCCAAGATGTCACCTGGAAGATATTACAAGAGCAGATTTTTACGGATTTGTAGTACCTTTCGTAAACGAACTTACAAAACTCTCACAGCAGGCAGGTATTCCTGTTAAAATCAGAGCATGTGATACTATGGGTTACGGTGTTCCTTACACCGAAGTTGCTATTCCACGAAGCGTTGCAGGAATAATCTACGGTCTTCAGCACTATTCGGGTGTGCCCTCAGAACTTCTTGAATGGCACGGACACAACGATTTTTACAAAGCTGTTGCAAACGCATCAACTGCGTGGTTATACGGCGCATCTGCAGTTAACTGTTCACTTCTGGGCATCGGTGAAAGAACAGGTAACGTACCTCTTGAAGCTATGGTATTTGAATATGCTTCATTAAGAGGAAGTCTTGACGGTATGGACCCACAGGCAATAACAGAAATAGCTGAATATTTCAAACATAATATGGGTTATGACATTCCGCCCATGACACCTTTTGTAGGCAAAAACTTCAACGTGACTCGCGCAGGTATCCACGCTGACGGTCTTCTTAAAGACGAAGAAATATACAACATATTTAATACTAAAAAGATTCTTGGCAGACCTGCATCTGTAATGATAAGCAAAACGTCAGGTCTTGCAGGAATTGCTTACTGGATTAATCAAAACTACAATCTTACCGAAAGCGAACAGGTAAGTAAAAAAGACTCCCTTGTAATTGCAGTCAAGGAATGGGTTGACAAAGAATACGAAGACGGCAGAACCGCTTCACTTTCAACCGACGAGTTGGAAGCAAAGATAGAACAGCTGTCAAATGGAAAGCTTAGGAGATTATAAAATGATAGAACATAGACCTATATCAATTTCCGGTCAGGTTTTTGAACAACTTGAACAGGATATACTCAACGGCAAATATGCCCGCGGAGAAATCCTCACCGAGCTTAAACTCACAGAAGCTCTCGGCGTCAGCCGTACACCTATCAGGGAGGCTCTTCGCCGACTTGAACAGGAACACCTCATTGAAGAAACAAAACGAGGTTCGGTAGTTATAGGCATCTCACCCGATGATATTGAAGATATGTATGAAATAAGAAAATGCCTCGAGGGTGAAGCCGCCAAAAGAGCCGCAATGCGAATAACTGACGAAGAACTGGGAGAAATGCGTGACGTTCTTGATTTGCAGAAGTATTACGCCGAAAAAACCGATGGTGATAATTCAGATAAAATCAAAGATCTTGATTCTCAGTTTCACGAAATGCTTTACCGTTCAAGCGGAAGCAACGTACTTGTACAAACTCTTTTACCGATACACAGAAAGCTTATCAAATACCGTAAAGCTTCTGTAAAAAAACACGGCAGAGCAAAAACATCAGAGACAGAGCACGAAGCTATTTATCAGGCTCTTCGCGCTCACGATCCTGTTCTTGCCGAAGAACTTACGTTATATCATTTAAATAATGCAAAGAATAACATAACCGAAAAGGAGATATAAAATGGGACTTACCATAGCACAGAAAATCATTAAATCTCACCTTGTTAGCGGCGAGATGGTAGCAGGTTCGGAAATCGCCCTGCGTATAGATCAGACACTTACTCAGGATGCAACAGGAACAATGGCATACCTTGAATTTGAGACAATGGGTATTGACAGAGTCAAAACTGAACGTTCCGTTGCATATATCGACCACAACACACTTCAGTCAGGTTTTGAAAATGCAGACGACCACCGCTACATTCAATCTGTATGTAAAAAACACGGTATCTATTTTTCACGTCCCGGAAACGGAATATGCCATCAGGTACATCTTGAACGTTTCGGTATCCCCGGCAAAACCCTTATCGGTTCTGACAGTCATACCCCTACAGGCGGCGGTATAGGAATGCTTGCATTCGGCGCAGGCGGTCTGGACGTTGCAGTTGCCATGGGTGGCGGCGCATATTACATTACAATGCCTAAAATGATTAAAGTAAATCTTACAGGCAAACTCCGTTCTTTCGTAACAGCAAAAGACGTCAGCCTTGAAATACTCCGCATCTTATCTGTAAAAGGCGGTGTTGGCAACATTATTGAATGGGGCGGCGAAGGTGTCAAAACACTTTCTGTTCCCGAACGCGCTACTATTACCAATATGGGTACAGAGCTTGGAGCAACAACTTCAATTTTCCCTTCTGACGAAATTACACGTGAGTTTTTAAAAGCAGAAGGCAGAGAAAACGACTGGGTTGCTCTTGCAAGTGACGACGATGCGCAGTACGACCGTATAATCGACATAAATCTTTCAACACTTGAGCCTCTTATTGCAAAACCCCATATGCCCGACAACGTAGTTACCGTTTCAAGTCTCAAAGGTACTAAAGTTGATCAGGTTTGTATCGGATCATGTACAAACTCATCACTTCTTGATATGCTTAAAGTAGCGGCAATGCTCAAGGGCAAAGTAATTGACCCTTCTGTAAGCCTTTCTATCTCACCCGGTTCAAAACAGGTATTGTCAATGCTTGCAGACTGCGGCGCTCTTTCGGATATTCTCGCAAGCGGCGCAAGAGTTTTAGAATGTGCATGCGGTCCTTGTATCGGCATGGGCTTTTCTCCCAATTCAGGCGGTGTAAGCCTTCGTACTTTTAACCGTAACTTTGAGGGAAGAAGCGGTACTGCCGACGGTAAAGTTTATCTTGTTTCTCCCGAAACTGCAGTTGCAGCCGCTCTCACAGGATATATAACAGATCCTACAACTTTAGACTGCGACATTACAATAGACTTCCCGGAAAGCTTCAAAATTGATGACAGCGCAGTAATTGCTCCTGCAAATCCGGAAGATGCAAAAGACCTTGAAATTCTCCGCGGACCAAACATCAAAGAATTCCCTGCAAGCAAGCCCCAGAGCGATTTTCTCAAAGCTCCTCTGGTACTTAAAGTTGAAGACAACATAACAACAGACCATATTATGCCTGCAGGTGCAAAAATACTTCCTTACCGTTCAAACATTCCTTACCTTTCACAGTTCTGTTTCGGTGTTTGTGACAAAACTTTTCCCGAAAGAGCAAAACAGGCAGGTCAGAGCATTATCGTAGGCGGTGCCAACTACGGTCAGGGTTCTTCAAGAGAACACGCAGCTCTCGTTCCGCTTTATCTCGGAATAAGAGCAGTTATAACAAAAAGCTTTGCAAGAATACACGTTGCAAATCTTATAAACGCAGGTATTATGCCTCTTACATTCAAAAATGCCGATGATTATGACAAGCTTTCTCAGAATGATATGCTTTCAATAGACGGTGTTTTTGAGGGAATGGAAAAAGGTGAGATGATACTTGTCAACGAAACAACAGGCGACAGAATTCCGCTTGTGTGCAACTTCACACAGAGACAAAAAGATATTTTAAAAGCCGGCGGACTTTTAAGTTACACTAAAATTAATGGATAAGGAGAAAAGACAATGCAGAAATATATAGACAGCGCAGTAGAACAGTTCAGAACACTTATTACCGAGCAGCTTGAAAGACAGAATGAAATGGAAAAAGGTGCGGCAGTAAAAGATTTTGCAAACGCAGATAAAATTGTTATAGGTGTTTGCGGCGGTGACGGCATAGGTCCGATTATTTCAGCTGCTTCACAAAGAGTACTTGAATACCTTCTTGCCGACGAAATAAAAGAAGGCAAAATCGAAATGAAGGTTATCGACGGACTTACCATCGAAAACCGTGAAGCTTGTAAAAAAGCAATTCCCGATGACGTACTTGCAGAGCTTAAAAAATGTGACGTTATCCTTAAAGGACCTACAACCACACCAAAAGGCGGTACAATGGAAAGTGCCAACGTTGCAATGAGACGTGAGCTTGATCTTTATGCCAACGTAAGACCTGTAAGCGTACCTGAACTGGGAATTGACTGGACATTCTACCGTGAAAACACAGAGGGTGAATACGTTCTCGGAAGCAGAGGCGTTGAAATCCCAAACAAACTTGCAATGGATTTCAAAGTTACAACAGATGCAGGTACAAAAAGAATTGCAAGAGCCGCTTTTGAATATGCAAAAAACAACGGCAAAGACAACGTTGCAATCGTAACCAAAGCCAATATTATGAAAAAGACTGACGGTAAGTTTTCAGAGCTTTGCCACGAGGTCGCAAAAGATTATCCCGACATTACTGCAGATGACTGGTACATTGACATAATGACCGCTAATCTCATTAATGAAAACAACCGTTCAAAGTTTCAGGTATTTGTTCTGCCTAATCTTTACGGTGACATTATTACAGACGAAGCCGCTCAGATTCAAGGCGGCGTAGGCACCGCAGGTTCTGCAAACATCGGTGACAAATACGCTATGTTTGAAGCTATCCACGGTTCTGCTCCCAGAATGATAGAGCGCGGTGACGGTGATTATGCGAATCCTTCAAGTATGCTTAAAGCTTCCGAAATGCTTTTACGTCATATTGCAAAAGCAGATAAAGCTGACAGACTGGCAAAAGCTATGCGAATTTGTCTTGAAACAGAGAAAAAACTTGTTATTACCGGCAGAAACACAGGCGCTTCCTGTAACGAATTTGCTGATTATGTAATGGAAACTCTTGACGGAATAGAATAATTTTTATATAATGTTAGGAAAATTATAAATTTCGGAGAAAAACAAAATGAACAATACGGAAAAGACAATGGAGAAAATCGTTGCCCTTTGTAAAAACAGAGGTTTTGTTTATGCAGGCAGCGAAATATACGGCGGTCTTGCTAACAGCTGGGACTACGGTCCTTTAGGTGTTGAACTCAAAAACAACGTAAAACGTGCGTGGTGGAAAAAATTCGTTCAGGAATGCCCACACAACGTAGGTCTTGACAGTGCAATTATTATGAACCCTGAAACATGGGTTGCATCAGGACATCTTGGCAGCTTTTCTGATCCACTTATGGACTGTAAAGTTTGTAAAGCGCGTCACAGAGCAGATAAACTTATCGAAGACTATGTTGCACAGAATAATCTTTCGGACAACCCTGCAGGCTGGACTGATGAAAAAATGCTTGAATACATCAAAGAAAACGGCATTTCATGTCCTTCTTGCGGATCAAATGATTTTACAGATATACGTAAATTCAATCTTATGTTCAAAACGTTCCAGGGCGTAACAGAAGATTCAAAATCAACTCTTTATCTTCGTCCTGAAACCGCTCAGGGTATTTTTGTAAACTTCAAAAACATTCAGCGTACAACACGTAAAAAAGTTCCTTTCGGTGTTTGCCAGATAGGTAAATCATTCCGAAATGAAATCACTCCCGGTAACTTTACATTCCGTACACGTGAGTTTGAACAGATGGAACTTGAATTTTTCTGCAAACCCGGTACAGACCTTGAATGGTTTGAGTTCTGGAGAGCATATTGCCGCGATTGGCTTTTAGGTCTCAATATGAAACAGGAAAATCTCCGTCTTCGTGACCACGATCCCGAAGAACTTTCATTCTATTCCAAAGCTACTACCGACTTTGAGTTTATGTTCCCGTTCGGTTGGGGCGAACTCTGGGGTATTGCTGACAGAACAGACTACGACCTTACACAGCACGCTAATCACTCACACGAGCCTATGGAATATTTCGATCCCGAAACAAACGAGAAATATGTTCCTTACGTTGTTGAGCCGTCACTTGGCGCAGACCGTGTTGTTCTTGCTTTCCTTTGCGAAGCATACGACGAAGAAAACATTTCAAAAGATCCCGATAAAGAAGATATCCGTATAGTAATGCATTTCCATCCTGCACTTGCGCCTTACAAAGCAGCTATACTTCCTCTTTCTAAAAAGCTTTCAGATAAAGCATCAGAAATTTATAACGACCTTGCAAAAGAATTCAGCGTTGAGTTTGACGATGCAGGTTCTATCGGTAAACGTTATCGCCGTCAGGACGAAATCGGTACACCTCTTTGTATCACTTACGACTTTGAAAGTGAAGAAGACGGATGTGTTACCGTTCGTGACAGAGATACAATGGTTCAGGAACGTGTTAAAATCGAAGACCTTAAAGATTACATCGCAGCAAAAATTAAGTTTTAAAAATTTTTGTTGACAAAAGGCAGAAGATTATATATAATATCAAATGCTAATTGAATGATGATGGGATTTTACCCAATTTTATAAGGAGGGAAAAATAATGGTTCGTACTTATCAGCCTAAAAAAAGACAGAGAAGCAAAGTTCACGGCTTCAGAAAAAGAATGAGAACAGCTAACGGCAGAAAAGTCTTAGCAAGAAGACGTGCAAAGGGCAGAGTAAGATTAACTCACTAAATAACAGAGGGGCTCTATCATAGGAGTCCCTTTTTGTTTAATTGCAGGTAACAAAATGAAAATCGACAGTGTCAAAGAAAACGTAACATTCAGAAGAGCGTATCATAAAGGACGGGCGGTACATACGCCTGTTATGAGTATATATCTGCTTCGCAACCAACAGGGCAAAATGCGTCTTGGCATAACTGTTTCAAAAAAAATAGGATGTTCTCCTGTTCGAAACCGTATAAGACGTATAATTCGTGCCGCGTTTTATAACTGCAGGGATATACTTCCTGATAACAGAGATATTATAGTTGTTGCACGTTCTTCAATAAAAGACCTTAAAAGTACAGATGTTGAAAAAGAGCTTCGTATTCATTTCGGTAATAATTAAATATATAAGGAAACTTTTTCTTTTGCCTGTGCTGTTTTATCAGAAATTTATTTCACCTGCATTTCCTGCCAGATGCAAATTTTACCCCACCTGCTCTCAATATGCAGTAACAGCAATTAAAAGATACGGTATAATAATCGGCTCCGT
Source organism: Eubacteriales bacterium (assembly GCA_045657265.1). GTDB lineage: Bacteria > Bacillota > Clostridia > Oscillospirales > QAKW01 > RGIG9041. The sequence continues at coordinate 39,075 of JAZOSU010000001.1, forward strand.
TCTTGCCATATGGCGTATTTTACGTTGTAATCCATGGTCAAAAGGCGGAATTGACCCTGTGCCGGAACATCTTTTTAAAAATAACTTCAAAAGGAGAAAATAAATATGTGGAATCTTCTTGTAACGCCTTTCGGTTACATTATGCGTTTTTGTTACGGACTGTTTAACAGTTACGGCATAGCGCTTTTTCTATACGCTATCATTACTAAAATAATTCTTTTGCCTCTTTCAATAAAACAGCAAAAGTCACAGCTCAGTATGATAAGGCTCCGTCCGTATCAGGAAGAGCTTATGAAAAAATACGGCGGTAACAAACAGAAATATCAGCAGGAACTTATGAATTTGTATCAGCGCGAGGGTTATAACCCTACTGCAAGCTGTCTCCCCACTTTCATACAGCTCCCTGTAATTATGCTTATTTATACCATCGTGCGCCGTCCTTTGACATACCTTGCAGGTTTTTCTCTTACAGAGATATGGACAAAAATGCAGCCATACGTTGATACAGTTTGCAAAGGCGCAACAAAAGAAAACTTCCATCAATTTGAGCTCCAGTTATTCTCTGCGCTTTCAAATGCAGGAGAAATTGATATAAATGCAAAATTTCTCGGAATTTTTGACCTTGCATCAAAACCCTCTCAGTTTTTACAAGACGGTAAATTCTGGCTTATCCTTATACCTATTCTTGCAGGTGCTACATCTTATCTTACAAGCTGGATTTCCCAGAAACTCAATCCTTCGATGGCAGACCCGTCAACACAGGGTTCAATGAAAATGATGAACATAATGATGCCCCTTATCTCAGTATGGTTTTCATGGAGCTACACATCAGCTCTCGGTCTTTACTGGATAGCATCAAACATTGTAGCTATCGGTCAGATATTCCTTCTTAATAAAATGTATTCCCCTGCCAAAGCTCTGCAGGAAGTACAGGACAAAATTCAGCGTGAAAAAGATGCCGAAAAAGAAAAACGCAGACTTGCCGCTGAAAAACGCGCTCTTGCCGGAAGCAAAAACAGCAAGAAAAAACGCGCTATGAATGCACAGTACGCCGCATCTGAGAAAAAATCAGAAGAAGGCGTTATTGATACTGAAAATAAACAGGAGACAAACGAAAATGGCAATTAAAGAATTCTTTTTCGAGGGCAAAACCATTGATGCCGCTCTCGAAGCCGCAGCCGCACAGTTTGGCGAGGACAAAGACCTTTTGAGTTATGAACTTATCCAGGCTGCAACAAAAGGCATTTTCGGCTTAGGCGCAACTCCCGCAAAAATCAAAATTGAGCGTGAAGTTGAAGACGAAAAACCTATCGAAAAACCACAGATGCCTAAATTTGAACCGGAGAAAATCTCCAAAAAACAGAAACCTGCAAAAGCTGAAAAGCCTGTAGCAGAAAAGAAAGAAAAATCGGATCCTATCATAATTGAAAGAAAACTTTCACCGGTAGACGAAAATGACGAAAACGTTCAGAAAATCAAGGACTTTATTTTAGGTCTTCTTGAAAAACTTGAAATCGAAGACGGAAGCGTTACCGTAAACCTTGACGAAAACGGTGATTATTTTGTTGACGTTGCAGGTTCTAAAATGGGCGTTGTAATCGGAAGACGCGGTGAAACCCTTGATGCTGTTCAGTATCTTACAAACCTTGTTGTAACACGCGGTCTTGACAAAAAAGTTGTTCTTGACAGTGAAAACTACAGGGCAAAAAGAATTACTACAATAGTAAATCTTGCAAACAAAACAGCAGACAAAGCAATCAAATACAAAAAGAACCAGTCCCTTGAGCCTATGAGCGCTTATGAAAGAAGAATCATTCATACAGCTCTTGCAGACAGGGAGAATATTTCAACCTATTCTGTAGGCACAGAGCCAAAAAGAAAAGTTGTTATTTCTTATAAAGGTTAATAAAAACGGGGAAAGGGGATTACTTTTCCCCGTTTTTTTGAAAGGAACCGACATAAATGGATACTATTTGTGCTATCGCAACAGCCAGAGCCGCATCTGCTATCGGAGTAATCAGAGTCAGCGGACCGAATGCTATTGAAATATGCGATAAAATTATAAAACTTAAAAAAGGTACTCTTTCTGAAAGCAAAACAGGCGCTATGCGTCTTGCAAGAGTTACTGACGGCAAAACTGATATTGATGAGGTTTTGTGCGTTGTATTCAATGCCCCTGCTTCATATACAGGAGAAAATATGGTGGAAATAAACTGCCACGGCGGTGTTTCTATCATTGACAGAGTAATGAAACTGCTTATAAAAAACGGCGCCCGCACAGCAAGTGGCGGTGAGTTTACAAAACGTGCGTTCTTAAACGGAAAAGTAGATCTCATTCAGGCAGAAGCCGTATGTGACCTTATTAATTCAACCTCAGCCCTTGATGCGTCTTTGGCTCTTGACCGTATGTCAGGAAGACTGTCAAAATGTTTCAATGAGATTTTTGAAAGTCTTACCTCTCTGAACACAGACATTCTTGCTTATATTGACTTTCCCGATGAAGGACTTGTTGACGTTGAAGACAAAACTGTGCTTGATACCCTGAAATCTATTGAACAAAAACTTGAAAAACTTGAAAAGAGTTTTGAAATAGGTTCAATTATCAAAGAAGGCGCAAAAACAATTATTTTAGGTGCGCCAAACGTTGGAAAAAGCACTCTTCTCAACGCGATTCTCGGTTATGACAGAGCTATTGTATCAAGTACCGCAGGTACAACACGAGATATGGTATCTGAAAAAGCAATTATGGGCGGTGTTACATTAAATCTTTGCGATACTGCAGGAATAAGAAGTAAAGCAGAAGAAATAGAAAAAATAGGTATTGATATTGCCACAAAATCCCTTGAAGATGCAGACCTTGTTTTTGTCGTGTTTGACAGTTCAAGAGCTCTTTCGGATGACGATATGAATATAGTTTCTCTTGCGAAAAATAAAAACGCAATAGCCATAATAAACAAATCCGACCTGACACAAAAAATTGACAGAACGTATATAGAAGATAATTTTGTACACGTAGTTGATATATCTGCATCCAAAAATTTGGGTGTTGACAAAATAGCGGACATTGTGAGACAATTATTCTTAGGCGGAGACATTTCTGTAGAAAACAGTATGCTTATAACTAATTCAAGACATTTTGAAAGAGTTGTCAAAGCCCGTGAAAAAACTCAGATGGCAATTTCAACTATTGAAAACGGATTTACTCCTGACCTTGCAAGTATTGATATTACCGAAGCGGCAAGTGAAATAGGTCAGATTACCGGTATGAGCGTTGCAGAAAAAATTATTGATGATATTTTTGCAAAGTTCTGCGTAGGAAAATAATGAGGTGATTTAAAGTGAAAAAGTTTATTGCTGCATTTTGTGTAATTACACTGTTGATTTGCACTTTTTCTGTAAACATATTTGCAGAGCAGACGGAAGAAAAAACAGAAACCGATGTTTCGGCTGAAGTTCCAGAAGAAAATCAGCCTGAAGAGGATACAGAGGGGCAGCCTGAAACTACTGAAATTACTTTTGAAGACGTGGCAGATGATGCCTGGTACAAAGAATACGTAGACTATGCTGTCTCCAATAAGTTGTTTGAAGGTACTGACAAAAATCAGTTTTCTCCTGATATGACAATGACGAGAGCTCAGATAGTACAGGTTTTTGCAAATATCGCAGGAGTTGACACTTCTGATAACAGCAAAGAATCCAGATTTACTGACGTTGAAAAAGATAAATGGTATACTGCAGCTGTAATCTGGGCAGCAGAAAATAAAGTTGCAGAAGGTACAAGTGATTATACCTTTGAACCAAACGACCCTGTAACAAGAGAACAGATGTGCGTTATGCTTGTAAACTACGTAGAAAACTTCCTTGGACAGAGTTTTCAGGGTACATCCGCAATTATTCCTTTCAATGATGACAAGGAAATAAGCGAATGGGCGCGTTATAGTGTATATGTATGTCGCAGAGCCGAACTTATTGACGGTACAGGAAACGGAAGCTTTGAACCCAAAGCAGAGGCTTCAAGAGCCGCCTGTGCTACAATATTTACAGATTTTCATAAAAAATATATAACAAAATAAGAACCCGACCCTCACTGCGCAATTGAAATTGCGAGCGGGTACCCCGGAACCTTGTTGTGATTACAATAAAAAATCAGACCCATTTGAGCCGTACTCTTAAGGACAGTAAAAAAGCTGTGTAGAAAATTTCTACACAGCTTTTAATTTTGTCTTATACTGTAACAAGCAGGACATTTTGGCGCCCAAATGTCACTCGTTACGAGAACCTAAAACCCTTTATAACATTTTTTATATTTCAACCTATTTGCAACTATCACTCTTCTTTGTTAATCTCTGCGAGATAACCAGCTGTAATAACACCAGATGGCAGTGCAATTATTGCAATGCCAAAAGCAGAAGATACCATTGTAACAATTCTGCCGATTGTTGTCACTGGATAAATATCGCCATAGCCAACAGTTGTTAGCGAGATGGTTGCCCAGTAAATAGCATCAAAAAAAGTCTCAAATGATTCCGGCTCAACATTATATATTACAAGTGCAGAAACCAAAATATAGGCAATTGCCATTGTTGCAACTGCAGATAAAACTTTTCTCTGCTTTTTAAACACACTTGTTATAATGTCAAAACTTTTTGAATATCTCAAAAATTTGAAAGCACGTAACACCTTTAAAGTTCTTAACAGTCTAAATAGCTTCAACAATCTAAAGCCACTGTTTAAGATGGAAACAGAAGGCAATATTGAAACCAAATCAATAATTGCCATTGGTGTAATCGGGTAGATAAAGAAAGAAACCGCTGATTTTTTAAGTTTGTAATCTGCGGTTATCAACCGCAAAAAATAATCTAAGATAAAAATGCTTACAGTTATGTAATCTATCCACCGAAAAACAGTGTTTGTTTCTTTAAAAGCCAGTGGAACAACACTTATAACGATAGTTGCCATCATTATAAAATCGTAAATATTACTCAACTTACTGCCATTGTCTACCGGCTCAATTACTGAAAACAATTTCTTTCTCATAATTCACACCTTTTTGATTTTACTGTTTTAAGTGATGAAATTAACATTCTGCGAATGGCACCACAATCGTTTTGAATATCTTTATAAGTTTCTTCAGTCATACATCCTGTCTCAAAAAGAAGTTCTAACCAATATTCCGTTTCATAACATTCTTTTTGAGCTATTTCAAGTTTTGAAATAAAATCTTTGGTTCCTTGAGCGTATTGTGCTTCATGTAAATTTGCACCGATAGAAGTTGAAGAACGAAGCAGTTGATTAATTAAAACTGATTCTTTATGAGTTGATTTCATATCACGGCAAAGAAAAACATTTTTCTTTGCAAACTCTTTTGCTTTATCTCTTAAAATACTATCAGCCATAGTTATCACCTCTAAATTTATTATACATAAAAGCTGATAGTCTTTCAAGTTATATTCCGACTTTGTCGGAGTGATATTATTGCCTTGCGGCAATAGTGTTATTGAAACCTTGCGGTTTCAGTGGTATTTTGTTCGCCCATAACTGCCGAAGGCAATATCACTTGGACTTTAGTCCAAATATCACTGCGTAGCAATAGAACTCGCCGCAAGGCGAATAAAACTGGGGTTGTATCCTTACGGATACAACCCCTTGGGTCTGATTTTTTTATTTGCTTAACCCCTTGATTTAAGGATGCTTAATTTGATCAAAGCTGTAATGTCCGTCAACACCGTCAGTTGTATCAGTAGTTATAACAACATAATAAGGATATGCAGCGTCAGGTACAAAATATCCTGAATTATATGTATTTCCTGTATGATTAACAGTAAGTACAAGCTGATCTTTTTGATACTTTCTCCATTGGTAAACTTTAGCAGTAACTGTACAGCTCTCCGGATTATCTACAGAAATATTCAAACGTGTTTCTACATCATCTAACGCGTAACTTATCTGTTTATCAGCATTAAACTTCGAGGAGTCTATCGGTATAGAATAGCTGTTTCTCAAAGTTTTTGTCTCGAAAGCTGCTGATACAAAGATTGACATGGTGCAAATAAACAATATAACCATAATGATAGCTGTTAAAAATTTATTTGATTTTTTCATATTCCTATTTCTTTTCTAAACCTTGTTATTACATATTTTCGTCATAAAGAACATCTAACTTATCGGTAAGAGGTCTAAAATAGTCTGTGTCGACTGTATATATGTATTTGTACTCCTTTGTCTGCCACCATATTGTAGAAGAGCCAAAGTCATATGATTTATATTCGCCGTCTTTAAATTTGACATCAAACCCATATGTCCAGCCGTCTGATGTGCCTGTTTCTTCACTGCTAATAATAGTTGCGCCTTGCAAATAATCTACAAATTCTTTTATTTCGTCTTTATCCGTTATATTTTCTCTATACTGCATTTTCGCAATTTGAATTTCCTCTATGTCATCTGCATTCCAGTCGGAGAATAGCTTTTCTTTTTTATTAGCCAAGCAACCCGAAACCAAAACAACTGGTAAAACTATACAAATAATTAAAGTAAATATTTTTGTGTTTTTCATTTTTTGTTTCCTCTCAATTATTTTTTAAAAATTTTGTTTTCAACCAAAAAGGCATACTAACCATTGGAATCATCCCCCATTTTTTATTGTCAAGGAAAAAGTGTATATTTCTCCCTCAAGGAAAAAATATATTTTCCCCTCTATAATATATAACAACTCTATAATATATAACAACCGAGAGCGGCATTTTGTGACAAAATAATTTTAAGTTTGTATGTTTCAACAAAAAAAGGACTTTAAATTTAGTACATATAACCAAACTATTAGTAAAAGTAATTTGTATTGGATATTATTTCATTTTTATATATTATAGCAAATAATAAAGTGATAGTAAAGACACAAAACGCAGTGAATACTGCTTGTATTCACGAGGCTTTTAACATAGAAACGGCGAAAATTTGTCTTTTATAAATAAGTTCGGATTATTCTTGTTACCTTACGACAATGTTAACAACCTACTTTTCTATTAATAATCTATTTACTTTTTATTAATGAAAGAGTATAATTTGTAGTTAGATACAATACCTTTTTTTAAAAGGAGTGAATATTAAAAGAAATATGAGCAAAAAACAAAAACTTATAAGTATTATCGTTTTTATTTCGGTAATGGTACTTTTGCTTATAGGTATTTTTGCACTGCCGTCAAAAGGCGGACATGCTTCCATTCAGGAAGTTATGCAAAACGAGGTTTTGCACGAAACTCACAAAATAAGCCTATTTGGTTTAATGGATGTAAACCCCGGTCTTATTTCAGCTTTTGTTGTGACAGGAATGATATTCCTGTTTGCGCTGATAGTGCGAATATTCGTAATACCTAAATTTACTATTATCCCGAATAAATTTCAGCTACTTCTGGAACAAGCGGTAGGTCTGTTTGACGGACTTGCAAAATCCAACAGTCCTCATAACAGCGGCTTTATCGGTGCTTACGTGTTTGCGGCAGGTGTTTATATTTTTATAAGCACAATATTCGAGCTTTTTGGATTTCAAGCAGTAAACACCCTTGGAACATCCCAGACACTTCCCGCTCCTCTTGCTGATATAAACGGAGCAATTGCAATGGGCATTATGTCATACGGCATAATTCTCATAGGCGGAATTGTCACAAACGGACTAAGCGGAGCAGGACACGCTCTGAAAGATTTTTCACTACCCATATCTATGAGCTTCCGTCTTTTCGGAGCTATGCTCAGCGGTGCTTTGGTAACAGAGCTTGTATATCATTATATGTCGCTGAGTTTTGTACTGCCGGTTATAGTCGGAGTACTGTTTACACTTATACACGCAGTTGTTCAGGCATACGTACTTACGATGCTTACAGCACTGTTTTTCGGAGAATGTACCAAACCACATAAAACACATAAAAAGGAGAAAAAATAAAATGAAAAAAGCAATATTCTTATTTGTAATTATTATGATGATAGCTGCTCTTGCAATGCCTGTTTTTGCAAACGAAGCAAATGCACAGACCGAAGATGCCGCTACTGTTGAAACACAGGCAGAAGATATGACAAAATCACACAAAGCATATGCCGCAGGTATCTGCGTTGCTCTTGCTGCTGTTGCAGGTGCTATCGGTATGGCAATAGCAATATGCAAATCAAATGAGAGCATTGCACGTCAGCCTGAAGCTGAGGGTTCTATCAAATCAAATATGATGCTTGGTCTCGTATTTATCGAAACTGCGATCATCTACGCTCTTATCGTTGCTATTCTCATTATATTTGTTCTTTAAGGAGTGTCTTTAAATGCCGCTTAATATTGATTTTCAACAAGTTCTTTTGCATATGCTGAACTTTGTTATTTTATTTGGCATATTATATTTTTTGCTGTACGGTCCTGTTAAAAAGTTTATGGACACCCGCTCACAGACCTATAAAGATATTGATGACCAGATAAACAAAAAACTTGAAGATGCAAATCAGACTAAAGCCGAGTATGAGAAAAAACTCGAAAACGCTGACAATGAAATTGCCAAAAAACTTGCACTTGCTGAAGCAGAAGCAGAAAAACAGGCTCAGGAGATTTGCAAACAAGCTAAATCCGATGCCGAAAAAATCATTTTGAAAGCAGAAGCAGAAGCAGAAAAAGAACGCATTCAGTTAATTGAATCTTCAAGAAAAGAAATAGCAGAATCTGCATCTGAAATGGCAGAAAAAATTGTTGCTCAGAGTATCCTTGACACATATAACCAGTTTATTTCTTCCGCCGAAAGAGGTAATAAAGATGCTTAATGCAATAATCTATGCAAAAATTGCTCCAACAGAAGAGCAAAGCGCAAAAATTAAAAGTTTTCTCACTAAAAAATACGGTGAGAAAATAAAGCTTTCGTTTCATAGAGATGAAACCGTAATAGGCGGTTTTCGTCTTGAAGTAGAAACGGATATCTATGACTTTTCTATAACTGGCAGACTTGAACAACTTAAAACACATATAGAATCTCTCGGTGTAAAAGAAGATATCGTACCTCTTCTTAAATCAACTGCAAAAAACTGGACACCGAAAGTTCTTGCAGAAGAAATCGGTACAGTTACCGCTATTTCTGACGGAATTGCAACTGTTGAAGGGCTTCACAACGCTACATACGGTGAAATTCTTATGTTTCACGGCGGTGTACGCGGTATGGTTCAGAATATTACTCTGAAAAATGCCGACTGCATATTATTCGACGATAACGACGAAATTTCCGAAGGAACCAAAGTTAAACGTACAGGAAAAGTAGCAGGTATTGCAGTAGATGAAAAACTGCTCGGAAGAGTAATCGGTCCGCTCGGAAATGCAATTGACGGAGGCGGAGAAATACATTGCGAGGGTTATCGCAAAATAGAACAATCCGCTCCGGGCATTACTGACAGAAGCCCCGTTAAAAGACCTATGGAAACAGGAATTCTTGCTATTGATTCCATGTTTCCTATCGGAAGAGGTCAGAGGGAACTTATTATAGGAGACCGTCAGACAGGTAAAACTGCTATTGCCCTTGATACTATTCTTAATCAGAAAGGCAAAGACGTTATCTGTATTTACGTCGCAATAGGTCAGAAAGCAAGTTCAGTTGCCCAAATCGTTTCAACACTTAAACAAAAAGGCGCTATGGATTATACAGTGGTAGTGTGCGCATCTGCCGCTGAAAGTCCTGCGCTTCAATATATTGCGCCCTTTGCAGGTTGTGCAATTGGCGAATATTTTATGGAAAAAGGTCAGGATGTACTTATTGTATATGATGATCTTTCAAAACACGCAGTAGCTTACCGCTCACTGAGTCTTTTGCTTGGTCGTTCTCCCGGCAGAGAGGCATATCCAGGTGACGTATTCTATCTTCATTCACGTCTTTTAGAACGTTCCGCACAGCTTTCAGACGAAAACGGCGGTGGCAGTATGACTGCTCTTCCTATCGTTGAAACTCAGGCAGGTGACGTATCTGCGTATATACCAACTAATATAATCTCAATTACTGACGGTCAGATATTCCTTGAAAGTGACCTTTTCTTTGCAGGTCAGCGTCCTGCCGTAAATATCGGGCTTTCTGTTTCCCGTGTGGGCAAGGATGCTCAGACAAGTGCTATGAAAAAATCAGGGGGTACACTTCGTCTTGACCTTGCACAGTACAGAGAAATGAAGATATTCACACAGTTTTCAAGCGACCTTGACGAGTCTGTAAAACGTCAGCTGATTTACGGCGGCGGTCTTATGCAGCTTTTACGTCAGGGCAGATATAAACCATACGCTCAGCATCAGCAGGTCATTCTGCTTCTTGCAGGAACTGCGCATCTTTTTGAAAACATTGCCGAGGATGATATCTGCGACAAAGCAGAAGCGCTTCTTGAACATTTTAGCAAAGAACACTCTGCTATTTGTACCAAAATAGATAGCACAGGTAAACTCAGCGATCAGGAAAAACAGGAAATACTTAAAATATCAGGTGATTTCTTATGCCGAGCCTGAAAGAAATAAAAAATCATATAGACAGCATAAAAGAAACCCAGAAAATCACAGGGGCTATGCATCTTATTGCTTCTACGAAAATGCAGAAAGCAAAAGCAGAGCTTGATAAAACAAGACCTTATTTTGATGCGCTTTCCCACGAGATAAAAAGAGTTTTCCGTACTGTTGACAGTGAAATTGACGGTAAATATTTTTATCCCGACGAAGATGACGAGCCTCTTGACGGCACTTACGGGTATCTTGTTATAACTGCCGACAAAGGTCTTGCCGGTTCATACAACCAAAGCGTTATCAAAAAAGCCGTCACAATGGTTCAGGCTCATTCTGATGCGAAGGTTTTTGTAATAGGTGAATACGGCAGACGATATTTTAGAAATCACAATATTCCAATTGACGAAAATTTCACTTATACCGCCCAGAATCCTACTCTACACAGAGCGCGAGAAATTTCTTCTTACCTTCTTAATTTGTATGATAAAGGAGAAATTGAAAAAATTTATATTATCTATACAGATTTTGTGAACGGTATGACAACTAAAGCTCAGGATACAAGACTGCTCCCCTTTCATCAGTCGCAGTTCAAACCGCCGGCAGATGAAAAAAAGGTTCAGCAGCCTTTTGAATTTAACCCCGATGCAAATGCAGCTCTTGATTACCTTGTACCAAGCTATATTACAGGATTTATTTATGCCGCGTTGGTTGACAGTTTCTGTTGTGAGCAGAACGCTCGTATGAATGCTATGAATAGTGCAAACAGAAATGCTGAGGAAATTTTAAATGACCTCGGCAGACAATATAACTACACAAGACAGAAAGTAATAACACAAGAAATCACGGAAGTCGCCTCAGGCGCAAAATATCAATTACTTAAAAAGGAGGAGCAAGAAAATGCAAAAAGGTAAAATTTCACAGATTTCAGGTTCGGTTGTAGACGTGCATTTTAACTCTGCTCCCCTGCCTCGTATAAAAGAAGCTCTCGAAGTATACGTACAGGGTCGCAAACGTGTAATGGAAGTTGCATCTCACGTAGGGGAAAACACAGTAAGATGTATAATGCTTTCAGACTCTGACGGTCTTTCCTGTTCAATGGAAGTTACAGCAACAGGAAACGGCATTGCTGTTCCTGTGGGGCCTTGTACACTTGGCAGAATGTTTAACGTTTTAGGTGACCCCATTGATAATTTAGGTCCCGTTGATGAAAATGCAAGACGCGACTGTATACACAAAAATCCGCCATCATTTTCAAAACTCAGTCCCGCCGTTGAAATTCTCGAAACAGGCATTAAGGTTATCGACCTTTTAGAGCCATATCCAAGAGGCGGTAAAATAGGTCTTTTCGGCGGCGCAGGTGTAGGTAAAACAGTTCTTATTCAGGAACTTATACACAACGTTGCTATGAAACAGGGCGGATATTCGGTTTTTGCAGGTGTCGGTGAACGAAGCCGTGAAGGTAACGATTTGTGGAACGAAATGTCAACAAGCGGTATAGCAGACAAAACTGCTCTGGTATTCGGTCAGATGAACGAAGTTCCGGGTGTACGTATGCGCGTTGCGCTTTCGGGACTTACAATGGCTGAATATTTCCGCGATACCGAACACAAAGACGTACTTTTGTTTATAGATAACATTTTCAGATTTGTACAGGCAGGAAGTGAAGTTTCAACACTTCTGGGCAGAATGCCCTCTGCAGTTGGTTATCAGCCTACCCTTGCAGAAGAAATGGGCGCTCTGCAGGAACGAATCACTTCTACCAAAAACGGTTCTGTTACATCTGTTCAGGCGGTTTACGTTCCTGCAGATGACCTTACAGACCCTGCTCCTGCAACTACATTTTCACATCTTGATGCCACAACCGTTCTGAGCAGAAAAATTGCAGAACAAGGTCTTTATCCTGCTATTGACCCTCTCGAATCAACTTCACGTATACTCGAAGAGACAATAGTGGGTAAAGAGCATTACAGAATTGCAAGAACCGTTCAGGAAATACTGCAAAAATATGCCGAGCTTCAGGATATAATAGCAATTCTCGGTATGGAAGAGCTTTCTGAAAAAGACAGACTTACAGTAAACCGCGCAAGAAAAATCCAAAGATTTTTATCACAGCCTACCTTTATGGCAGAAAAATTCTCAGGTGTACCCGGCGCATACGTACCTATCTCAGAAACACTCAGAGGTTTTGATATGATTATCAAAGGTGAGGTTGATGGCCTCCCCGAAGCCGCATTTTTCAACGTAGGTACTATTGACGATGCAAAAGCAAAAGCGGAGGCGATTCTTAATGAAAAGCTTTAAGCTGAGCATATATGCCGCTGATAAAATATTTTTTGAGGGCGAATCGGTTTCTGTTATCCTGCCCATATGGGACGGACAGTACGGTATACAGGCGAATCACACCAATGTAGTTTCTGCAACACTACCGGGCGTTATGAAATATACTCTCTGTGACGGAACTGAAAAATATGCCGCTATTTCAGGCGGTATAGTAAAGGTTGAAAACGGAGACGTGCTTGTTTTATCCGAAACAGTAGAAAGTCCTGAAGAAATTGACGAAATGCGCGCAAAAGAACAACTTGAAATTGCACGTGAGGCATACCTTCACAAGCAGAGTCTTCGTGACCACAAAGATGCAGAAACAAAAATTGCAAAAGCTCTTTCAAGAATCCGCGCCAAACACTCAGGCGAATATAAATTATAATAAAAAGTGATGGAATTTGAACCGACCTCCCTATCGTTAGATTTTTGGTCTAACGATAGGGAGGTCGGTTTTTGCATGTTAAAATAGCTCCTAACAGAATTAACCGCCGTTTTAACACCTCTTTCCCTCATCAAAAGATAACTCTCTAACGGAAAATTTCTTTGGAATATTAAAGCAGGAAATGTATTACGGCGAAAAATTTGAAAGCGTTAACGCTTTCGTTGATGAATTAAAGAAATATATTCATTACTACAACAATGAACGTATTTCCTTAAAACTAAAAAGAATGAGTCCGGTGCAATACCAAACTCATTCACAAGCAATTTAATATTTAGTTTTTTATTTATTTTTTAATGAGTATTTTTACTCCGTCTTTGGTGTCTTCAAGAATTACACCCATATTGGCAAGTTGATTACGGATTTCGTCTGCTTTTGCAAAATCCTTGTCTTTTCGAGCCTGTGTACGCATATCGACAAGTTCCTGTATTTCCTGCGGTACTTCTGCGGGAATATCTTTGGTAAGAATATTAAGAACGTTGCAGAGTTCTTTGAGTTTTCCGAGAAGTCCTGTATAAAATTCAGCCGAACCGCCTTCTTTTTCGCTGTTTATTTTACGTACCATATCAAATATAACAGAAACGGCATCTGCGGTATTAAGGTCATCGTCCATTTTCTCGCAGAATAAAGTTTTGAAACTGTCATACTGCGCAAGTAATTCTGTTTCATTTTCGGTAATTTTCTGTGTTTTAGCACTTTTAATTGCAAATTCAAGGTTGTTCTTTGCGGTGTAAAGACGTTCAAGTCCGCCTTTTGCCGCATTAAGTACGTCAACACTGTAGTTTATTGGGCTTCTGTAGTGAGATGAGAGCATAAAAAATCTGATAGTCTCATATCCGTATACGTCAGCGGCTTCGCGGACGGTAAAGAAGTTGCCGAGAGATTTGCTCATTTTTTTGCTGTCAACGTTGATGTGTCCGTTGTGGAGCCAGTAATGTGCAAACTCTACACCGTGTGCAGCTTCCGACTGAGCAATTTCATTTTCGTGATGTGGAAAAACAAGGTCAACACCTCCACAATGGATATCAATTGTTTTGCCGAGGTATTTTGTTGCCATTGCAGAACATTCGATATGCCATCCCGGTCTGCCCTCGCCCCAGGGAGACGTCCAAGAAGGTTCGCCGGGTTTTGCGGCTTTCCATATAACGAAATCAAGAGGATCTTCTTTTTTGTCGTTTACTTCAATACGGGCGCCGCTTTTAAGCTCTTCAATATCATAGTGTGAGAGTTTACCGTAATCGGGGAACTTGGTTGTGCGATAGAATACGTCACCGTCAACCTCGTATGCCATACCTTTTTCAACAAGAGTTGAAACAAGTCTGATAATATCGTCAATACATTCTGTAGCTCTTGGGTGAACTGTTGCTTTTCCTACGCCAAGAGCACCTGCATCTTTGTAGTATTCTTCGATAAATCTGTCACCGAGCTCTTTTACTGTGATACCCTCAGCGTTTGCCCTTTTAATCATTTTATCGTCAATGTCGGTAAAATTCTGCACAAAACGGACTTTTTTACCGCAAAATTCAAAGTATCTGCGAAGTACGTCAAAGGTAATAAAAGGTCTTGCGTTTCCTATATGAAAGAAATCGTAAACTGTAGGACCGCAGGCATACATTGTAACGGTACCGGTTTTGATTTCTTTAAATTCTTCTTTTTGTCTTGTAAGTGTGTTATAAAGCTTCATTTTGATTGTCCTCTAATTTCTTTTCAAGTTTATCAAGCCTTGCCTGTAATCTGCAAAGTTCTTGCGAAACAGGGTCGGGAATATGAATCTGGTCAAGCTCGGAAACAGGACGTCCGCCTTTTCTGACAACTCTTGCAGGTACGCCTACTGCAGTACAGTCGTCGGGAATATCAGTCAGCACAACGGCACCTGCGGCAATCTTAACGTTGTTGCCTATATTGACAGGCCCAAGCACTTTTGCGCCTGCGCCTACCATTACGTTGTTGCCGAGGGTAGGGTGACGTTTTCCTGTGTCTTTACCTGTACCGCCGAGAGTTACACCCTGATAGATAATGCAGTTGTCACCTATCTCTGCAGTCTCGCCTATTACAACTCCTGTGCCGTGGTCGATGAAAAATCCTTTTCCTATTGTGGCGCCGGGATGTATTTCTATTCCTGTTTTGAATTTTGCTCGTTCGCTAAGCCAACGGGCAATAAAATATCTGCCTTTAAGCTGGTGCTTGTGAGCGCGTCTGTAGTATCTGAGCGCACGGAATCCCTTATAAAGAAGGTATATTTCTATATCACTTCTTGCGGCAGGGTCGCGCTGTTTTATAAAATCAATTTCGTATCTGTATTTGTTAAACATAGCTTTATTTAGTAGGGTCGATGAAATTTTTGTTCTGGTTTACATATACTGCGCCGCTTATTATTGTAAGCACTGCGCTTATCCATAGTACAACGTTTGTAACTATTGAAACTATAATCGTTACAGTTTCGGGTACTGAAATTATACTTAAAAAGTACTGAGTTGCAAGTACGTAGATTATAGCGGACATCTGGCTGACTGTTTTTGCTTTGCCCCACATATTAGCCGCAATAACTACGCCTTTGCCTGAAGATATAAGACGGAGTGAGGTTATGAGAAATTCACGGATAAGAACAATGAATGTTATCCAGGTAATTCCCTTGCCGATACCGAGGCTGATAAACGCAAGATACGCGGCTGTTGTCAGCATTTTATCTGCAAGGGGATCGAGAAACTTTCCGAAATCGGTAATTAAATTGTATTTTCTTGCCATTTTACCGTCAATCAAATCTGTGATGGAAGCTGCGGCAAAAAGTACGAGAGCTACAAGATAATGATGTGGGAAATTTATAAGCATTGCCGCCATAAAAAGCGGTGTCATAAATATTCTGAGAACTGTCAGCTTGTTTGGTGTATTCACTTTACTATTTCTCCAATCAATTCAAAATCCATACATTCTGTGATTTTTACTTTTATTATTTCTCCTGCTATAAGGTTTCTGTCAGATGTAAAGAAAATTTTTCCGTCAATGTCGGGAGCTTCCTTGGGACTTCTGCCAAAGAAACATTCTGCATATCTGTCAAACCCTTCCACAATAACAGGAACAACTGTTGATATAAGGTTTTGCTGTTTTTCAAGAGCAATTTCCGACTGTAAAAGCTCAATAGCTTCTGCTCTTGACGCTTTTATATCATCTGCAATCTGACCTTCCATATCATATGCGGGTGTTTCTTCTTCGGGTGAATATGTGAAGACGCCTAATTTATCGAACTTTGCTTTTTTCAGGAAATTACAGAGTATTTCAAAATCTTCTTCTGTTTCCTGCGGAAATCCTACCATAATGGTTGTGCGAAGCTCAACGTCTTTTATTTCACGTCTGAGTTTTTCTATAAGCTCAAGCAGAGATTTGTCATTTCCCGGTCTGTTCATTTTTGAAAGAACGTTTCCGCTTGCGTGCTGGACCGGCATTTCAATATATTTGACTATTTTATCCTGAGTTTTAAAAACTTCGATAAGCTCGTCTGTGATTTTATCGGGATACAGGTACATAACTCTCAGCCAACAAAGTCCCTCAATTTCGCAAAGTTTTGTTAAAAGCTCAGGGAGTTTTCTCTCGCCGTATATGTCTATACCGTAGTTTGATGTATCCTGTGCAATTACAATAAGCTCTTTTGCGCCGCCACCGACAAGTTTTTTAGCTTCTGCAACAATGTTTTCCATGTGTCTTGATTTGAAAGGACCGCGTATATCGGGTATTGCGCAGTAACTGCAACGGTTGGAACAACCGTCTGCTATTTTAAGGTATGCGCTGTAGTTTGGAGTTATGAGATATCTGTCACCCTCAAGCTGAATGTTTGAAAGGTCATCAAACATCATAACTCTTTCACCTGCCATAACTTTTTCTATGGCAGTGACTATTTTGTCAAAACTGCCCACACCTACAAAACCGTCAACCTCGTAAAGTTCTTCGGCTATGTTGTCACTGTATCTTTGGGCAAGACATCCGCAGACGATTATTTTTGAAAGTTTCTTTTCGTTTTTAAGCGCTGCAACTTCAAAAATAGTATCAAGGGCTTCTCTTTTTGCATCTTCAATAAATCCGCAGGTGTTTATAACGGTAACGTCGGATTTTTCCGCCTCGCCCGTTATTTTATATCCTGCATTAACAACAGCGGCTATCATATGCTCTGTGTTTATCTGATTTTTTGCACAGCCCAGAGATATAAAACCTACTGTAATATCTTTATTCATAATCTTCCTCCGAATCGGAAAGTATAGTTGTTATAGAGTCGTAGTCGTAGCCGTATCTTATAAGAGCGGAAATTAATTTTGAAACGCCTTTTCTGTCCGATTGGTCATATCTGAATTTTTTGTCACACAAAACTTTGATATTACCGTCAAAATCGGTTTCAAGTTCTGCTATACAGTTTTCTGCAAGGTCTTTTGATATACCTTTGATGCAAAGCTCCTGAAGTATTCTTCTGGGTCCGTATAATTTAGACGACGCAAGATATGATGCAAAAGCTTTAGCATACCGCTCGTCATTTATATATCCCGACTTTTCAAGGTCATGGCAGACAGTCTTACAGATATCCGCATCAAACCCGAATCGGTTTAATTTCTTGAAAAGAGCATTCTTTGACAAATCACCGTAGGACAAATAGTTGTAAGCTTTAGCTTTAGCTTTTGTAAGGGAAACGGCAGACTCAATTTCAGACAGTCTCTCACTGTCAATTTCATCTCCCACCCGAATACCCGATTCAATAACTGCATCCTCGGAAATGGTAAGTATAAGTTCTCCGTCTGCATATATGTCAAAATAACCTTTTTTATCGGGAACGGGCAGAATTTCCGTTATATTACTCAAAATCATCAGCGGAAACGTCAATACTTGCAGAAGCAGCAGATTTTGCGGTTTCAGCTTTTGCGGCAGGTTTTGCCGTAGCTTTTTTGTCATCTGTTTTTGCATCTGCATTTGCAAGACATTCACGGATTCTTGCTTCAACCTCGTCAGAAATATCAGCATTGTCTCTGAGGAATTTCTTGGCAACTTCTTTACCCTGACCAATTCTTGTCTCACCGTATGAGAACCATGTACCGCTTTTTTTGATAATACCGAATTCAACGCCAAGGTCAACAAGCTCTGAGTATTTGGAAATACCTTCGCCGTACATAATGTCAAAAGTAGCTACCTTGAAAGGCGGAGCAACTTTATTTTTAACAATTTTACATTTTACAGTGTTACCGACAATGTCAGCACCGTTTTTGATAACGTCAGTTTTTCTGATGTCAATACGTACAGATGCATAGAACTTGAGAGCGCGTCCGCCTGTTGTTGTTTCAGGGTTGCCGTAAAGAACACCGACTTTTTCACGAAGCTGGTTGATGAAAATAGCAACACAGTTACTTTTTGAAATTACACCTGCAAGTTTACGCAGAGCCTGTGACATAAGTCTTGCCTGAAGACCAACGTGAGATGCACCCATATCACCCTCGATTTCTGCTTTGGGAACAAGAGCTGCAACAGAGTCAACTACAACAACGTCAATAGCACCGGAACGTACAAGAGCTTCTGTGATTTCAAGAGCCTGTTCACCTGTGTCGGGCTGAGAAACAAGCACGTTGTCAACGTCAACACCAAGAGCCTCTGCATAAACAGGGTCAAGAGCGTGTTCCGCATCTATAAAAGCGACTTCGCCGCCGCGTTTTTGAGCTTCTGCAATAACGTGAAGAGCAACGGTAGTTTTACCTGAAGATTCGGGGCCGTAAATTTCAACTATTCTGCCCTTTGGAACGCCGCCTATACCGAGGGCTGCATCGAGTGCCAGTGAACCTGTGGGAATAATATCAACTTTCATATTTGTATTATCACCCAGTTTCATAACAGCGCCGTCACCGTACTGTTTTTTTATCTGAGCAAGAGCTGTTTCCAGCGCATTTTTCTTATCTACCATTTTATTTACTCCTAAACATAGTTATATACAGTAATTATATAATTTTATGTATACAATGTCAATAATTCAAAATGGATTTTTGAGGTTGACTATTATGTGAGGTTGGTGTACTATTATATAGATAGATGTTTTTGCGTATATAGTCAGTAAGTATAATGAAACGGAGATTTGTTATGAAATATCTGAAAAATCTGCTGAACAGTAAAACACGCACTTTTATTTTTGCATTTGACGCTCTCTGTCATGCGATCATTTGCCTTATTGCAATTCTTATACTAAACACTTTCGGAGTGAAAATTGCTTTTACCATAATTGCACTCAGATTTGCATTATTTATGATATCGGCTATCGTTTTCAGGCTTCACAATAATATTGACAGCGGTTTTGAAACGCTTATAAGGAGTGTAATTACCGTATTTGTAACGTCGGGAGTATCACTTTCGGTATTTCTTCTTTGTGATATTATAAAACCTGAACTTGCATGTGAATTTTTTGTGCCGGATATTATTGCGTTGCTTGTTATTTATATTATTCGCGCTATGTATAGCTACTATATTCACGAGTATAAAAAACAACTCGCAAAAGAAGTTAAACATCCTACGCTTATTGTAGGAGCGGGAACTGCAACCCGTTTGCTTTTAGGTGAGCTTGAAGCGATAAATTCCAAATACTACCCCGAATGTCTTGTAGATGACGACGTTGCGAAACTTCATACCAAGCTTATGGGCGTTCCTATTGTAGGTACTATTGATGATATACCTGCTATAGTTGAAAAGAGGAATATACATACAATTATTATTTCAATACCTTCTGCCGAAGTGGAATCTATGAACAGAATAATTGAAAAATGCACAAATACCCATTGTTTTATAAGAACGCTTCCCTCTGTATCCGAGCTTATTGAACATAACAGAAAATGTCTTACTTCAATGAAAGATATTGCAATGGAAGACCTGCTGAGCAGAGAGCCTATTACCGTAGATACCTCCAAGGTACAGGAAATGGTACAAAATAAGGTGTGTATGGTAACAGGTGGCGGCGGATCTATTGGTTCAGAGCTTTGCAGACAGATAATTTCATATAAACCAAAAAAACTTGTTATTGTTGATATTTATGAAAACAATGCGTACGATATACAGCAGGAACTCAGACTCAAATACGGTGCATACGTTCCTCTTTCGATAGAAATCGCTTCTGTGCGTGATCTTGACAAGATGGAAGTTCTATTTAAAAAATACAAACCGAATCTTGTTTTTCACGCAGCTGCGCATAAACATGTTCCGCTTATGGAATATGCCGCAGAAGAAGCGGTGAAAAACAACGTGTTCGGCACTTATAATATGGCAAATCTTGCGGTTAAACATAAAGTTGACAGATTTTTGCTTATTTCAACTGACAAAGCGGTTAACCCTACAAACGTCATGGGTGCGTCAAAAAGATGCTGTGAAATGGTTATCAAACATTTTTCAAATATACAGAAAGAAACTGTATTTGTAACAGTAAGATTCGGTAACGTACTTGGGTCAAACGGTTCAGTTGTCCCGCTTTTTGAAAAACAGATTCAGAAAGGCGGACCTATAACTATTACCCATCCTGAAATCACACGTTATTTTATGACTATACCCGAAGCAGTGTCTTTGGTACTTCAGGCAGAAACCATGGCGCTTTCAGGCCAGATTTTTGTTCTTGATATGGGTAAACCTGTTAAAATAGTAACTCTTGCCGAAAACCTTATCAAGCTTTGCGGATTCCGTCCGTATAAAGATATTAAGATAGAATTTATAGGTCTTCGCGAAGGCGAAAAACTTTATGAAGAACTTTGTCTTGACGAAGAAGAAACAATGCCTACCTATAACAAGAAAATATTTATCGGAAGCCATATTGCATTGGCGAAGGATTTTGAGACTAAGCTTGAAAAACTGCGTGAGTATGCAGAAAATAACGATTCGGTCAACGTTATAAAACAGCTTGAACAACTTGTGCCCACATATTCCCCTGACAAAAGAATACATTAAAAAAAGCTCCTTGAAAAATTATTTCAAGGAGCTTTTAGATTTTATCTGATAACATCGGTTCCTTTTGCGGTTTCCGAGGCGTTTGCAAGATGCTTTTTGTGTTCTTCGGCAGTTACCGAAAAGGTTGTTTTTGTTCCGTCACTTATGAAATACATATATCCTGAGCTTTCGGGGTTTATTACAGCCTGAATTGCCGCGAGACTCGGTGTACATACGGGACCTGTGGGCAGACCCGTATAAATATACGTATTATAAGAACTGTCAGTTAATTTGTCGTCAGAATTTAAAACTTTTTTGCTTTGCGCAAGTACGTAGTTTATGGTCGACGTAAGCTGAAGATAATTTTCAACAGGGTTTGAAAGTCTGTTTGCAAGAACTGAAGCGACGGTTTTATAGCTGTCCGCATTGTCACATTCTGCATAAACAAGAGAAGCCGTTGTTATAATCTCGTCAAGACTTTTGCCTGTTTTTTCAATAAGAAGTTTGTTTTCTTCGGTAAGAACAGTCTGCTCAAATCGCTCAAGCATTTTTGAAACGATAGAAATTGCACTTTCGCCTTTTGCTATTTCGTAATCGCCTGCAGGCAGATACCCTTCAAGTCTGCAACGTCGGTCGGGTAGATTACGGACAAACTCAAATTTTTCATAGTCGTATGAATTGAGCGCCGAATCAAGCTCGGTTATGTTTGCATATTTTCCTGCTGTGAGAATTTCTGTTATATCGTCCTGAGTTGCGCCTTCTGGAATGGTCAGCTTTAACATTTCAGCCTGTGCGGATGTACGTTTTAGCTTTGAAATTATCTGATTATAATCAAGCCTTGAATTTAAAGTGTAATCACCAAACTGGAATTTTCCGTCAGCTTTTTTGATGAATTTACTGTAAAGAGCAAAAACTGTAGGGTGTTTTATAACACCTGATTCTTTAAGTATTTTTGAAATAGCAGGTGTTGTGCTTCCCTCAGGAATTGTAACAACTATATTCTCGTCGGGTTTTATAAATGCAAAAATATCATTACTTATATTTACAATTCCGAAAGTGAGAAAAAGTGCAACAAGGACACAGATTCCGTAAAATCTCACGTGTTTCATATATCCTTTTACGTTTTCCTGAGAAAACCACATTTTCCAGTTGAAATTCTTTTTCGGGTAAATTTCTTTTTTGATTGTTTCGGATTTTTTTGTTTTATGAACGTTTACGGGGTCTGAAATAATAGTTTCTTCGATAATTCTCGTTTTGTCAGATGCCTGTTTTCTGATGTTTGGAGTAACAATGGTATCTGAGCTTACTTTAGGAGAAACTATTGTATCTGAAGTGACTGAATCTGTATTTTTTACAGCGGGAGTGATTATAGTATCTGAGCTTACGGTATCAGGTTTTTTGATATCGTCAAAGATAATATTTCTGCTTTGAGGCTTGTAACTGCCCGTAACTCCCGGATAACTACCCGTAATATTACGTTTTTTATTTGAAGAATTATCGTTTGGCATTTGTAAAGACCACCTTCAACATTCAATTCATTATATATAATATATTATATCCAAGCACACTTAAAGTCAAGTATGTTAATTTTTGTGATATTTCTTGACATAAATAATTATATGTTATATTTTAATAATATAATTACGCGGAGGTAAAAAATGAATTCAGATTACACAGTGTTACCGTTTCTTGATATCACAGTAACAACAAGACTGCTTATTGTTACTTTTTTAGTTTTTGTTTTCACTCTTGTTGTAAAACAAATAATTTTTAAAAATTCAATGACTTTGCATAGAGCGCCCGTCAGCGTGATTTTTGCATATATCTGCTGCAGTGTGGTAAACGTGATGTTCTGTACTTTTCTGTATTGGTATTGGGCGGTTTTTCTTTGTACGGTAATGTCTCTGATTTACGCGTTTACAACAGCAAGAGAGGTTAAAGAATCAGGCGAAGAAGAACGCATGGGCATTTTCGGACTTAATAAAGATATAAGACGGATAAGGGGAGAATTGTTTAATGATATGTCGGTAGAACAGCAGATTGAGTACAGAAAAAACGTAAAAGAATACGGATTTTCAAAAATTCTGTTTGTTGTAATTACTCTGATAATTCCTGCACTTGCAATAGCAGTATTTCATTTTCTTAATATAGGATATCTTTTCTTCCCTGTACTTGTTTCATAAAATAAAAAAGATGCACGAAAAAATTCGTGCATCTTATTTTTTTGATAGATAGGAAAATTTATTTCTCCTTGATTTTCCCGCTTTTTGCGTTTTGGAGAAATTTTACATCCCCATTTTTAATTATTTAACGTTTGCTTTAAGAGTTTCAAGCTGTGCTTTAAGTTCAGAAGGAAGTCTGTCGCCGAATTTCTTGTAGTGTTCTTCGATTTCAGCAGCTTCTTTTGCCCAGATGTCTTTGTCAACAGCAAGAATGCCTTTGAGAACTTCGATGTCCATATCAAGATCTGTAAGGTCGATATCTTCAGGACGTGGTACGTAACCGATAGCTGTTTCAACTGCATCAGCTTTGCCTTCGCAACGGTCGATAATCCAGTTAAGAACTCTCATATTATCGCCGAAACCGGGCCAGAGGAAGTTACCATCGTCATCTGTTCTGAACCAGTTAACGTTAAAGATCTTAGGAGCTTTGTCACCGAGTTTTTTGCCCATTTCAAGCCAGTGAGCAAAATAGTCACCCATATGGTATCCGCAGAATGGAAGCATAGCCATAGGATCGCGACGAACAACACCTACTGCACCAGCAGCAGCTGCAGTTGTTTCAGAAGCCATAGCAGAACCGATGAATACACCGTTCTCCCAGCTCTTTGACTGATATACAAGTGGAGTACATTTAGCACGTCTACCGCCGAAGATGATAGCAGAGATCGGTACGCCTGCGCCTTTGTTGAATTCGTCTGAAATGCAAGGACAGTTTTCAGCAGGAGCTGTAAATCTTGAGTTGGGGTTAGCAGCGCAAGTTGATTTGTCAGCTTTGTCGAATTTAGAAGCATCCCAGTCTTTGCCTGTCCAATCAATTGCATTCTGAGGAAGATCTTTGTTAAGGCCTTCCCACCATACTGTGTTGTCTGAAAGGTCATGAGCAACGTTTGTAAAGATGGTGTTTTTCTTTGTTGATGCAAGAGCATTGAAGTTTGATTTTTCGTTAGTACCGGGAGCAACGCCGAAGAAACCGTTTTCGGGGTTAATAGCGTAAAGTCTGCCGTCGGGACCTATTCTCATCCAAGCAATGTCATCACCGATAGTCCATACTTTATAGCCTTTATCACGGAGATATTTAGGCGGAATCATCATAGCGAGGTTTGTTTTACCGCAAGCTGAAGGGAATGCAGCAGCTACGTATTTAACTTCGCCCTGTGGATTTTCAACGCCGAGGATAAGCATATGCTCAGCCATCCAGCCTTCTTTCCAACCCTGGTAAGAAGCAATACGGAGAGCAAAACATTTTTTACCGAGAAGAACGTTACCGCCGTAACCTGAGTTAACAGAGATAATTGTATTGTCTTCGGGGAACTGACAGATGTATCTGTATTCAGGGTCAATGTCACATCTTGAATGGAAGCAACGTACCCAGTCATTGCTGTCGCCGAGAACGTCAAGTACTTTAAGGTCAACACGTGTCATAATGATCATGTTGAGAACAACGTAGATAGAATCAGTAATTTCAATACCGATTTTAGCAAGAGGTGAACCTATCGGACCCATTGAGAAAGGAACGATGTACATTGTCTTGCCTTTATAACTGTCACGAGCGATGTCGTAAAGTTTTGCGTACATTTCTTTGGGGTCGTACCAGTTGTTTGTAGGACCTGCATTTTCTTTTTCTCTTGAACAGATAAATGTTCTGTCTTCTACACGGGCAACGTCATTCTGTTTTGTTCTGTGAAGATAACAGCCGGGAAGTTTTTCCTGATTAAGCTGTTCAAGTTCGCCTGTAGAACAAGCTTCGGCGCGAAGCTCATCTCTTTGCTTGTCGCTACCGTCTACCCATACTACATTGTCGGGATTAACAAGATTTTTAATCTCGTCTATCCATGAGAGAACTGTTTTGTTAGTTGTCATAGTCTTTCTCCTTATGTTTTTGAATTATACATAGCAATTATATCTGCAATATAACAAAAATGCAATATAAATTTGCAAATTATTTACATAAACATATTCTGATAAAATTCTGTGAATTGGTTTGGCGTAAACTGTTCGCCTCTTGCTTTATCAGAAAATCCCATAGATTCAAGTACATTTACCGCTTTTTGTTTCATGTCGGGGTTTTTGAAAAGTGATGTAAGAACCTTGCGTCTTTGGGAAAATACGTTGTTTACAAACATACAAAAATCAGATTCCTTGTCTATTGGCAAAGGCAGATTTTTTTTGAACGAGAGTTTTATTACTCTGCTTGTGACGTGGGGAGCGGGAATAAAACAGTCAGCGCTAACGTCAATTACTGTTTCTATATCGCAAAAATACTGCGTCAGTACACTTATTGCTCGGTATCCGTCGTCTTTCGGGGTTGCTGCAAGTTTTTCGGCTGCTTCTTTCTGTATCATAACAACCGCTTTTGTCAAAAAAGAGTGATTTTTAAGCAGTTTTGAAATAATATCTCCCGTTATATTGTAGGGCAGGTTGCCCACAACGGTAATATCACCCTCTGCAAATATTTCCGATGACAGCTTATTGATGTCGGTTTTCAGAAAATTCTGATATATAAGCAGGTGATTTGAAACGTCGGACAGAGTCTCTTTCGTAACGTCAGAGAGTGATCTGTCTATTTCTATTGTCACCACTTTTTCAAAAAAATCACAGAGTGTTCTTGAAAGAACTCCGAGACCTGCGCCTATTTCAATGGCAAAAGGCGTACCTTTTGCAGAAGATGCAATAAGATCTATGATGTCCTGTCTGTGCAGAAAATTCTGACCGAAATTCTTATTTGCGCGAATATTATATTTTTGTATGAGTTCTTTTGTATCCATCATTTGCGAAGAGGTTTAAAGGTTGAAAGCATTATATCTGAATTTTTTGCAAAGTAATCGTAACTTGCAGGTTCGGCTATAAAAGTATAAACGTAAACGTACTTACCGCTCTCAACAAAAGTATGTTGCAGACGGAGATTTCCATCGGTTGTAGTGCCTTCGTATACAATTCTGTATGCCCTGCAGGTGCCGACAGTCATTTCCTGCTCGGAAATTTTGTTGTAGCCCTCAATAGATTTGGGGAGCTGATTAATGTAACCTGTGACGTAGTTATCAAAAGCCATTTCGTTTTCTTCCAGTTGCTGACATACGACAGATACGTTATCTCTGTATTTGTCCGCAAAACCTTCGTTTGGCGTTGCAAAAGCAACGGTACGGTTTTGTTTATCTTCTGCAATTTCCCAAAAATCAGGATATTCAATTTCAACACCTATGGGAGAAGATCTGTAAAGAAGATATCCTTCGTTAGATGCGTGTCTTGAACTGCAAGAGCATAAAACGGCAAGACAAATAACCAGAATAAGCGATATACTAACAAGTTTTTTCATAAAAAAGTCTCCAAAAATAAATTTGCACCCATTATGCGGAATTATACCACAGTTTCCTATTTATGTCAAAGAATAAATTATTAATAATGGTCTGAGACTATTGTTTTTGAGATAAGTGTTTGGTATAATTGAATAATATAAAACTACAGGCGGAAATGATATGGATAAAAAAACGAAATATACAAGCATAGGCGGAAGCGCTCTTATCGAAGGGGTTATGATGAGAGGAAACGGAAAAATGGCGATGGCTGTCCGCCGTGCAAACGGTGAAATTGTACTTAAAGTGCAAAAATCCGAAAACCCCAAAACAATTTTTGTGAAAATACCGGTTATCAGAGGGATTATAAACTTTGTACTTTCTATGATGACCAGTTATAAAGCACTTATGTATTCAGCTGACGTATCAATGGCAGATATTGAAGATGAAGAAGGCGGCGGTATATCTGAAACAACAGGCAAAGTGCTTACTGTACTTTCGATGGTACTTGGCGTAGTGCTTGGGGTTGGTATGTTTATGTATCTGCCGACTTTACTTGCTGATTTGTTTTCTAAACACGTAATTGAGCTCGGTCCTGCCGTAAAACGCATAATTGTGGGGCTTGTTAAAATTGCGATTTTTATGGTGTATATGATTCTTGTATCTAAAATGGAAGATATGCGCAGAGTGTTTATGTATCACGGCGCAGAGCATAAAACCATATTCTGCTTCGAATCAAAAGACGAGCTTTTGCCCGAAAAAGCAAAAGAATATAAACGTTTCCATCCCAGATGCGGAACTTCGTTTATTGTAATTACTCTTATTGTCAGTATTTTTGCATCTTTGCTCATTCCGTGGAAAAACGCTCTTTTCCATTCAATACTTAAAATACTTTTTCTGCCGCTTGTTATGGGCGTTGCTTATGAATTTATAAAACTTGCAGGTAAATATGACAATGCTTTTACAAGAATACTTTCAGCGCCGGGTCTGTGGACGCAGAGAATTACCACAAAAGAACCTGACGAAAAACAACTTGAAATAGCTATCTGGGCGCTAAGAGGCGTTCTGGAAGACTACCCTATGGACGTGCAGCTTAAAGTATTGGCTGACGGAACAGTGGAACAAGATGACTAAAGCAAGAGAGATATTTTTAAAAGGCAAAGAAATACTTAAAAACAGCGGAGGCGAAGCGTATGCTTTTGACGCCTCTGTTCTTTTTGAACATTTTTGCAAAATTTCAAGGGCAGAACTTTCATTTACTGACAAACAAGTGCAGAATGAAAATCTGTTTATTGAAAGCTGTGAAAAAAGAGCGAGGGGCTATCCCTTGCAGTACATAATAGGTAAATGGGAGTTTTACGGCATTGAGTTTACGGTAAATCCCAACGTGCTTATACCAAGAGCAGATACCGAAACGCTCATAGACTACGTACTTTCGCATTATTCGGGCAAAGTTTCAATTCTTGATATGTGTTGCGGAAGCGGATGTATCGGCCTTACTTTGAAAAAGCTTTTGCCTGATGCAGACGTAACTCTTTGTGATATAAGCGAGAAAGCTCTTGAGGTGACACGGAAAAATGCAGAGGATTTAGGACTTTCGGTTAATATAAAACAGGCTGACCTTACAAAAGGCGGAAGATATTATTTTGAAGACGGAAGCTTTGATATTATAATTTCAAATCCCCCGTATATTACTGCGGAAGATATGAAAAAACTGTCGCCCGAAGTACGAAACGAACCAAAAATTGCACTTTACGGCGGAACAGACGGTATGGATTTTTACAAATCTCTTGCAATAGACTGGAAAAACACCTTAAAACCATGCGGAGAGATGATATTTGAATCGGGGTATGACACCTCGGATGAAATAAAGACGCTTTTTACCGAGCTTGAATACTGTGATATCAAAACTCGCCGTGACATCGGTAATATAGTGCGTGTTGTAGCC
Organism: Eubacteriales bacterium; assembly: GCA_045657265.1. GTDB lineage: Bacteria > Bacillota > Clostridia > Oscillospirales > QAKW01 > RGIG9041. Next base: position 67,702 of record JAZOSU010000001.1, read on the forward strand.
GCAAAAAGACAGGAGAAATAAATGAAAAGAAGAATTTTTGCTGTGTTTACAGCTTTTATAACTATAATAAATTTTACGGCGGTCTGTTTTGGCGCAGATATTCAGTCTGTTGATTATTCCAAAAGAACAAAAACCGAGCTTACCCGTGACGGAGCAGTGTATACGCTTTATGAGGGCAGTTATGACAAAAACGGGGATAGCTATAAACAAATCGCTCATTCGGTGTCAGCAAAGCTCGGAATGAAAACTAAAATTGAAGTGGTGGGTGGAAACTACGTATACGGAAGAAGCACCCTTTCAAGTAAACTTTCAGGATATGACGCAGGTGAGGACGGAAGAGTAATTGCCGCAATAAACGGTGACTTTTTTTCTGGCGCAACAGGTATTCCTCTTGGATTGCAGATAGAAAACGGAATTTTAAAAACAACAAACAATTCTGATTACGATAAAAGTCAGCATAGGTATTCAATAGGTTTTAAAGCTGACGGAAGCGCGGTAGTTGATATTCCTCAGATAAAAATAAACGTAACTGTCAAGGATATAATGCTTAATCCCCAAAGACTTAATAACTATCCTGCGGCAAATTTTGTTATTCTCAGTTCGGATTATTCTTACAGAAGTTATTGGAGCGAAATTGCTCACGACGTGCTTGTTATCAAAGCGGAGGGCGATCTGAAACTTGGGTCAAAGCTTGTAGGTACCTTTGAAGAGTATCTTACCGACGTAAAAGACCCGATAGTTTTACAAAAAGGATATTATTATCTTATAGAACCGTCAAAAACCGAAAAAAAATATCTTCCTGCCGCCGCCAAAGATAAAGTTAAAGGTGACGAAGCTACTATTGAAATAAAAGAAAAAAGCGGACAGTGGGATGATGTTGAAACAGCGCTTAGCGGAGGGAATCTGCTTGTCAAAGACGGAAAAGTTGTAAACCCTTCAGTTTATGATAAAGATATTTCTAAAAAAATGACTTCCCGTTCTGCACTGGGTATAAAAAAAGATGGAAGCGTTGTGTTTTTCGCGTCTGAAAGAGACAACAAAGGCGAATACAGCGCAGGAATATATATGGATGCTCTTGCAAAGGCTCTTGAAGACATAGGATGTGAAACTGCAATTAATCTTGACGGCGGCGGTTCTACGTCTTTTGCTCTTGCGGGAGAAAACAAACCTGCAACTATGATAAATGCGCCTCAGGACGGAAGTGAAAGAGCAGTTTCAAACTGTATCTTACTTGTACATACGGAAGCAAAGCCCGTTATACTTGAAGATTTTGAAAAAAATCAACCGAAGCAAACAGAAGAGCAAACGGAAGAACATCAAATACCTGTCCCCGATTACATAGACGTATTTGATGGTCAGAATCTTATAACTGCTAAGCCTGCTCAAGAAAATGTTTATACAGGACAACAATCTCTGATGCTTGATTATAAACTATCAGGGGAAGGCTCTGTATCGGTTGAATTTTCAAAACCTGTAAACGTTTTCGATTATTCCTATCTTTCAGTAGCAGTTAAATCGGACGGTAGCGGTAACGTTTTAGAGGCTGTATATAACAGTGCTTACGGAAAGCTGAAACAGGAAATATGCAAACTTGATTTTGACGGATATAAACATATAAACTTTGAGTCCGACGTAGCCAGTGAGCTTATAGGATTCAGTATAAGAAATGAAACCAATGAAGCTAAAGCGGGAGTAATTTATCTTGACAGAATCGTAGGCTCTAAAGATTTCCCCCTTGTAGACTTTACTGCTCCCGTGATTGATAGTACATATTCAAAAGATGTTTATAATGCTACTGTTACCGACGGCGCAAACGGAACCGACGTTGACGGCGAGGGCGCCGAAATTACAGTGAACGGTCAGACGGCAGAGCATAGCTATAAAGACGGTGTTATACAAGTAAATATGAAAGATATTCCAAAAAATGCGGTAAGTCTTGGCGTTACCGAAGTCTGTGATACCGTAGGAAACAGAACGAGAGAGATATCTTTGTTTACTTATTCAAATGACAAAACCGAAATGCCTTTTGAAGATACCAAAAAAGGAACGTGGGACAGTAACTACATAAGATACTGCTTTGAGAATGAATTTATTTCGGGTATACCCGAACAGAATAAGCTTATGTTCAAAGGCGCACACAATATAACAAGAACGGAATTTTGTGTTATGCTCGTGTCAAGAGCGGGACTTGATGAAAAACTCTATTCAGGGGTCAAGCTTCCTTACAGCGACGTTGACAGTATACCGAAATGGGCTATTCTGTACGTAAAAGCCGCATATGCCGAAAAAATAATGGTGGGTACGGGAGATGCATTTAATCCTTTTGCTAACATAACAAGAGCAGAAGCCGCATCTGCCGCCTGCGGAATTGCAAAGGTTGATGACAGACTGATGCTTGAAAAAGAGTATGCAGATAAGAACCTGATTCCCGATTGGGCAAAACAAACGGTTGAAGTTGCGACAACCCAGAGAATTTTTGACGGTAATGAAAAAGGCGAATTTAATCCTTTAGGACTTCTTACACGCTCTGAATCTGCCGTAATTATGACTCAGATACTCATTTAAATAATGAAAAATCCCAGCGTTTAAAAACGTTGGGATTTTTTTGACATATTCATTATAAAAATATTTTTAAATTTTTATAAATTGTTGAAATAGACGAAATGCTTTGTTATACTTGAATTAATATATATTATTTATTATATAGAAAGGCGCAAAAGTTATGAAAATATCGGCAATTTACAGCACACGCGACCCCGAAAATAACCAATTTGCTCTGTTTCGTGAATGCGGATTTGATGCAGTGGATTTTTCACTCGGCGGTTTGTACGGAATGAATGACGAAGAACTTAAAGATCTTTGTACTAAAATCCGTAAAAGTGCGGAAAAAGCAGGTATAGTTATAGGTCAGACACATTCTGATTTTTCAGGTCATCCCAGAGGCTATAACTTTGACTACGATGAAATTGTTGAAAGACAGATAGTTTCTATCAAAGCAACACATTGGCTGGGCGCAAAGCATTGCGTTATCCATCCTATAATTCTTCCCGGCAGACGTTATGACCATCTTGTTGAGGAAAACTTCGATAAAACTATTGAATTTTATAAAAGACTTATTCCTACGCTTGAAGAGTATGATGTATACTGCTGTGTTGAAAATATGTGGATGGTAGATCCTGTTTATCGTCATATCTGTCCTACAGTATTTTCACGCTGTCAGGAAATGGTTGATGCTTGTAACATACTCGGTGACAGATTTAAAATCTGCGTTGATACAGGTCACGGCGAAGTAACAGGTGATGACCCTGTTGAAATGGTACGTATTGCAGGAGATAAACTTGCTGTTTTGCATTGTCATGGTACAAACGGCAGAGATGATCTTCATACTTTTCCGTTTATGTGGCATCATCCCAGCAAAGGCGCTCCTATGTGTAATTGGGAAGAACTTATGAAAGCTCTTGACGAAGTAGGCTATCAGGGCAACCTTAACTTTGAAATCGGTATGCCCGGACCTAACGGCATAAGAAAAGCAGGACTTAAATATCTTGCGAAAACAGGCGCATACCTCGCATCACTCCGCGAGGGCGGAAAGCCCTTTGAGGAATAAGGAGGAAACCGACTATGAACAGAAAAATATCAGTATCACTCGGCGGTTGGAAAGAAGAAAAAGAAATATTCGCTTATAATAAATCCTGTGGATTTGATGCTGTTGAGTACGCGCTCGGAGGTCACTTCGGCGCAGGCAGATGGATGGCAAACGCCACCGACGAAGAAATAAAAGAGAGATTTACATATCTTAAAACCCTTGCAGACAAGGCAGGTCTTGAAATAGGTCAGACACATTCTGCATTCGGCGGACATTTTAATCCCGCAGGTCATCCGGATGATCTTAACCATAACTTTGATTTTGTTGTTGATCAGCAAATCAAATGTATAATGGCAACGCATTGGTTGGGCGCAAAATACTGCGTTATTCACCCTCCTATTCTTCCGGGAAGAAAATATGACCTTAAAGTTCAGGAAAACTATGATTTTACAATAGAATTTTATTCAAAACTTATTCCTGCTCTTGAAAAATATGATGTATATTGCTGTATTGAAAATATGTTTGCAGGCGATTGGCAACACAGACATATGTGTTCAACAATCTGCTCACACGCAGAGGAAATGGTTGCCCTTTGTGAGCAACTCGGTGACAGATTCAGAGTATGTCTTGATATCGGACATTCTGTACTGGCAGAGCAGAATCCTGCAGAAATGATAAGGGTTATCGGTGATAAACTGGCGTGTCTGCACGTTCATGATAATGACGGTGTTGGCGATTTACATACTTATCCGTTTGCGGTAGTAGGTACAAAACACAACTTCAAACCTATGAGAGTTAACTGGTATGAAGTTATGGAAGCTTTGGACGAAGTGAACTATCAGGGTAACTTCAATTTTGAAATAGGCGTACCCGGACCGAGGGCTCTTCACAGAGCAGGTTTTGAGTATCTTGCAGAAATAGGAAGATACCTTGTTTCACTCCGAAAGGATGAAGAAAACTAATGGATATCGGCATTACCTATGGTGTTACAAAACCACCCAAGGAATATCTTGCAAACCTTAGCAAAACTTCAAAGAAAGGATAAAAGACTATGGATATAGGTATTTTGTACGATTGGGCAAATCCTGATGCTCAGTACAGAGAAAAAGAACCCTATTTTTTTAAATATCTGAAAGAATGCGGATGGGATACCTGTGATTTCGGCATAGGCGGACATATGTTTACTGAAAAATGGGCAGAAGATGACAGAAAAGCTTATTTTACCGCCGCAAAAGAAGCCGCAAAAGAAGCGGGAATGTATATTTGTCAGACACATTCTGACTTTTCGGGGCATCCGAGAGACTATAATTTTGATCTCGACGAAATTGTTGAAAGACAGATTTATTCAATTCAGCACACCGCATGGCTTGGTTCAAAATACTGCGTAATTCATCCATACATACTTCCGGGCAGAATTTACGAGGCAAAAAAAGAAGAGTCTATTGAAAAGACTCTTGAGTTTTACAGAAGACTTACACCGTATCTTGAAAAATACGACGTTATAGGTTGTACTGAAAATATGTGGGTTGTTGACCTTTATTACAATAACATCTGCGCTACAATCTGTTCAAGAGCGCAGGAAATGGTAGATATCTGTAACGAGCTTGGTGACAGATGGAAAATATGTCTTGATACAGGTCACGGCGAGGTAACACAGGACGACCCTGTTAAAATGGTGAAAATCTGCGGTGATAAACTTGCAACGCTTCATTGCCACGATACAAACTGTGTGGAAGACCTTCATACAATTCCGTTCACACCGCATCATCATACTCCTCACGATAAAAAGATAAACTGGGAAAAATTCTCACTTGCACTTAAAGAAGTAGATTATAAAGGAACGTTGTTCTGGGAAGCAGGTCCTCCCGGTGCGCAGCCTATAAATAAATCCGGACTTATCTGGCACGCAAAATGCGCACGTTACATTGCAGACTATACGGAGGATAACAAATAATGAAAACTTCTGTTTCTACATCACGTACAGACTTTAAATATTTTGCTGACTGCGGTTTTGAAGCGCTTGATTTTCAGCTCAGTGCTTATTTTGGTGAAAACGGTATGTTTGCCGATATAACCTGCGCTACAGACGACAAAATCAAAGAGGTATTTACTGACCTCAAGGCAAAAGCAGACGAGGCAGGTATAGAGATTTTTCAGACACATTCGGTCTTTGAATGTAAAGACTATGTAAAAGAAGATGCGATTGCAAGAGAAATTGCACAGATTAAAGCAACCTCATATCTTGGCTGTAAAAATATCGTAATTCATCCCCCCTGCATTCCGGGCAGAATATACGACCTGAAAAAGAAAGAAAACTTTGAACTTGCAGTTGATTTTTATAACAAGCTTCAGGGAACGCTTGAAGAATACGACGTATATTGCTGTACTGAAAATATGTTTTCATACGACCCTCACTATGCTCATTACTGCGCAACGATATGTTCAAGAGTTTCTGAAATGATTGATATATGTAATGCAGTGGGCAGACGTATGAAAATATGTGTTGACGTAGGTCACGCAGTAATCACACAGGACGACCCTGTTGAAATGATACTTGAAACTGCCAAGGCAGGAAGACTTGCCTGTGTTCATCTTCACGACAATGACGGTATGCACGATTTACATACATATCCCTTTATGGTGCAGTCAGCACCCAGAGTCGGCGGTTTCAAACCCAAACGTATTGACTGGGACGATATTATGAACGCTCTTAAACAAGCAGAGTTTAAAGGAGCGCTTAACTTTGAAGTATCACCTATGGGACCTGCATCTCTTGAAATGGATTGCTATAAATACCTTGTATCACTTGAGAAATTCTTAATTTCCAAAGCACAGTAAAAATAAAACAGGCTACATTT
>JAZOSU010000002.1:0-2690 GCA_045657265.1 Eubacteriales bacterium
CGAAAAGCGGTACAAAGGGCGTTGAACGCAATATAACACTTGAATTAAAAATGCTTGCTGACGTGGGCTTGGTCGGTTTCCCGAATGTCGGTAAATCAACACTTCTTTCGGAAGTCACCGCCGCGCGTCCTAAAATTGCAAATTATCACTTTACAACACTTGTACCAAATCTTGGTGTGGTTTCAGCTTTTGAAGATAAAAACTTCGTTTTAGCTGATATTCCGGGTCTTATTGAAGGTGCTGCTGATGGAGTTGGTCTCGGAACTTCATTTTTAAGACACGTTGACAGATGTAGACTTCTTATTCATATGGTTGATATTTCTGCAAGTGAAGGTAGGAATCCTATAGAGGATTTTGACGCAATAAATAACGAACTTAAAAATTACTCAGAAAGACTTGCGTCACTTCCGCAGATTGTTGTAGGAAATAAAGCTGATGCTGTAGTTGATACAGCTCTTTCTGATGAGCTTGAAAAATATGTTGGCAAACTCGGATTTAAGTATTTCGTAATATCAGCCGCTGCGACTCAAGGCGTAAAAGAGGTAATCAAGCAAACTTCGATAATGCTTGATGAGTTACCTCAGACACTTGTTTATGAACCTGAAATTGAAATAATAAATAACGTTATTGATAAATCTAACAAAGAATTTACTGTCGAAGTTCATAATGGGGTATACTACATTGAAGCTGAATGGCTTGGAAAAATCATGGCAAGTGTTAACCCTAATGATTATGAATCTATGAATTATTTCCATAGAGTTCTCAGAACTAACGGAATTATCGAAAGGCTTGAAGAAATGGGAATTCAGGACGGAGATACAGTAAGTATTTATGATTTTGAATTTGATTTTGTTAAATAGTGAAAATTAAAATTGGTGACATTTTAATAATTTTATTTACTCTTGCTTTGGCATTTATCCTTGTTTTTTGTGACAAAAATCAAGGATTCAGTGCAGTTTTAGAGATAGATGGACAAGCTGTTGAGACTTTTGATTTATCAGTAAACGAAGAATACGTTTATAGTGGTGAATTTACTAATAAAATTGTAATTAAAGATGGCTTTTTATCAATCACAGAGTCTGACTGTCCGGATGAAACCTGTGTTCATTCAGGCAGAATTTCAAAAGTCGGTCAGGTTATTTGTTGTTTGCCTAATAAGGCTATTGTTACAATTATCGGAGACAAGATGGATTTGGATGTGATTTCCGGATGATGCGTAAAATTTCAACTTGCGGTATTCTTTCATCACTTGCGATAGTTCTTGGGACACTTGAACAATTTGTGCCTATACAAAGTATTATTCCTCTTCCGGGAGTTAAACTTGGTATTGCAAATTGTATCATTTTATTTTCAATTTATAAATTGGGAGTAAAATATTCTTTTGCAATAATGCTTGTTAAGAGTTTTGTTATTTCGATGCTGTTTTCGGGTTTTTCAAGTTTGATTTACTCTGTATTTGGTGGAATTCTATCTTTAGTTGTGATGTTTGTTTTAAAACGTTTCGGAAAACTTTTTTCAATTTATGGAGTTTCTGTTGCCGGCGCAATGTTTCACAACATAGGACAAATATTAGCGGCATCTGTGATGCTTGGCAGCTTGCATATTTTTAATTATTTACCTGTTTTACTTTTAGTATCAGTATTTACTGGATTGATTACAGGATTTATTTCTGATGTGATTATCACACGTATCAGATGATGTTGTAATGATTTTAGAGGGAAACTAATGGATATTTTTGCAAAATATTATGATATGATGGTTGGCGCGGATTACGATAAAATTTCAAGTTTTATTGTATCCTGTATAAAAAAATTTAAACCTGATTCCGAATTGGTCTGTGATCTTGGTTGTGGTACCGGAATAGTTGCTTCAAAACTTTCTTTGGCCGGATTTGATATGATAGCTATTGATTCAGATGAAGATATGCTTGCTAAGGCGGGCGACAACATTAAAGAATTAGGCGCCGACAATGTTTTACTTTTAAATCAGGATATTACAGAGTTTGAATTATATGGCACGGTTGATGTGATTTATTCAACCTTAGACACTCTCAATTATATTACTGACAAAAGAAAAATTGATAAGCTTTTTAAGCTTGTTAAAAATTATTTAAATTACAACGGTCTTTTTATTTTTGATATAAATTCTGAATACAAATTTGAAAGTATCTTAGCTAATAATGATTTCATTTATGATGAGGAAGATCTTTTTTGTTGTTGGTCGGCAAATTATGATTCGAAAACTAAAAAATGTTATCATTATCTTACTTATTTTGAAAAACTTGATAATGGATTGTTTTTTAAAAAAGAAAACGAACAGATTCAAAGATTTTACAGTGAAGAGTTTTTAATTGATTTGTTCAGAAAATACGGGTTTGATATTTTAAAACGTGCTGACAATTACAATAATTGTAATCCTAATGAAAAAACGCAACGGATTACTTATGTGTTGAAAATAAATAAATAGTTTTTTTAAAAAAACTATTGACTTTATTAATTAATTGTAGTAAACTATTTCCGTTGCAAAAATATGGCCTGGTAGTTCAGTTGGTTAGAACGCTAGCCTGTCACGCTAGAGGTCGTGGGTTCGAGCCCCATCCAGGTCGCCAATTTTTGCCTCTGTAGCTCAGTAGGTAGAGCAGGGGACTGAAAATCCCCGTGTCGGTGGTTCGATTCCGCCCGGAGGCACCA
>JAZOSU010000003.1:0-2076 GCA_045657265.1 Eubacteriales bacterium
CTATCTTTCGCGCGAGGAGTTCGCCTCGCGCATAGCCGACGGCAGCATGCTCGAGCACACCGAGTACGCGGGTGCATATTACGGCACGCCGCTATCCGAGATAGAGCGTATCTCGGCAGAGGGTAAAATTCCGCTTTTAATCCTTGACAGAGAGGGCGTTGCCTCGCTCGCGCGCTCACCGCTTGTATCCGCCTGCTCGGTTTATATATACGACGATATTGAGGTGATGGAAGAGAGACTGCGTCTACGTCACGAGGCCGACACTTCACCCGACAGAGATATGAAATTCTTAAAGCGTCTTAACCAAAACACAGCCGATTACCGTGAAATTCTTAACACGGCCCCCTATTTATACGCTTTTATAAAGAACGGAGGCACGCCAAATGAAACGGCAATGACTGTGCTAGGAACTTTTTCCGATTTTTGCGGCGGCGCTGTTCGTCAGGCCGACAGTATCGAAAAAACAGCCAAAGAGCTCTCAGATTCCGTAAAATAAGTAAAAATAATAAAAGCCACTCGCACTGAGTGGCTTTTATTTTGCGATAAACGGGTGAAAGGTGTCTAAACAGGAGTGAAAACGAACAAAAGGTGTGCTTTTGAAAATAGTATTTCCTTATTTTAAATTTAACAAATCAGAAAATATGCCAAACCAATAAGATGCGTTGTGAGTAATACTCTGAACTTTACTATGAGGAGCATTATTCAAATACATATCATATATAGTTTCGAAATTCTTGCTATCAAGTCTTCTGCGTGTAGTAATTTTTGAACAATTTGTATGGTATCTTCCTGGTTCCACATAAATACATTTTCCTTCAGTATATGTATAAAACCATACACCATGTTGCTGTGTAATTACATCGCGCGGATTTTTATCAAAAGACTCAAATATTTCTTCCCAAGTCAAATTATGCATTACGTTATCTCCATTCCCTAATGTGTCGAAACTGTCTGTTATATCATAAAAATTATATTCACGAACAAGCGGCTTTCCTAAATGCTGTTCATTTCTTCTTGTATCAAACCCTTGAACCGTAAAACCGTACAAAGCCAACCGATGCTTCCAACTTTCGTACGTTTCTCTTTTCTTTTGGTTTTTTATTCTCTCCCATGTTTTATCTCGCAAGTAATATTCATATCCATAATCGGATATCATACATTTCTTCCTGAATTTGTTGAGCGACTTTTCTGTTTTTCTTTGTTCACTTGCCTTGTCGCCCTTCCTTATCCATTTATAAATATAGTAATTGCTCCAATAATTCATTTTACACCATATATTGTATTTCATATGTTGAGGAAAATCCGCTTGCTGTTTCGTGTAACACAATATCACCGGGATTCATGCATTGTTTCATCGCATTACAAACAGCCGGCATACGACTTTTTAATTTCAAGGCTCTATGAACATCATTAGCTTTCAGATTAATTTGGGATAAACCTTTTTCAGCGGCACTCTTCTTTAATTCCAAAATATATTTCTTTATTTCTGCTGTTCCTAACTGCTTTCTGTCATTTTCCTCCTTTTCAGCAGAAAGCTGTTCTACCTTTTCTTCTAATGTCTTTACTCGAATTAATAAATCAAGAATAATTTTTTCGTACTCCATAATATGCAACCTCCTTTTTATAACTCAATTATAGCATAGCAACTATAAGTTGTCAATAGTTTTTTGAAAGTTTTTCTAATGGTTTTTTGAAAAAACAAATCTTAATCGTTCAAATTCCTTTGTCTGCTCTTCTTTCGTTTCTTGTTGCAGCATAAACGCCCTAAAATACAAAAAACGAACTTTTATCCGGTAGACAAAGCTCGTTTTTGTTGGCAGGGGTAGCAGGATTTGAACCTACGAGTAAGGGAGTCAAAGTCCCTTGCCTTACCACTTGGCGATACCCCTTTATATCATCTTGAGTGCTGCACTTGAGGTCAGCCTTTTAATTTTAACATAAAATTATAGCCGTGTCAATACTTAAAATACAAAGATTTGTATAAGATTTGTATAAATAAAGCCGCCTTTTTGCGCATATGATATTGACAAATGTGTCTTTTCGTGATATACTTTCGTTGTTAATGAGGGAGTAGTA
>JAZOSU010000004.1:0-77989 GCA_045657265.1 Eubacteriales bacterium
CTTTTTTTGACATAAAAATATGCACCTCCAAAAGCGTCTAACTTTTGGGGTGCATATCAAAAGTGTCTGATTTTTTTATTTTAACAATTCAAGAATTTTGTTTTTAGGTTGGAGACCAACTATCTGATTCGCGACTTTTCCGTCTTTAATAACTACAAGAGTCGGGATACTTACAATACCAAAAGTCTGTGCAAGTTCGGGTTGTTCGTCCACGTTGATTTTACCTACAACAATATCGTCGTTTTCTGCAGCAATTTCTTCGATAGTCGGCGCAATCATCATACATGGTCCGCACCAGGTTGCCCAAAAATCAAGAAGTACAGGTTTTTCACTTTTTAAAATTTCTGACTGAAAATTTTCTTTTGTTACTTTTAATTCTGACATTCAAATCATCCTCTCTTAGTCTTTAGATTTATAATACAGCATACAATGGCAATACCCCTCAAAATCCGGATCTGCTATTTGCTGTTTAAATTCTTTACAAATACATTTATATTCTTCTGATTTCTGTAATCTGCAAGGACAATAACCGCCTTTTTGTTTAAGTCCTTCTTTTATTCTTTTTACAACTTCTTTATTTTCGTTAAGTCTTACTGCCATATATAAACCTCATATTCCTCAATATATTTAATTATATTTAATATCATAGGTTCAAGTCAACCTTTACAAACAAAAAAGTCCGATTATTCGGACTTTTTCATATCATTTAAAGCAGGGTTATCAATAATTCTTTTATCTTTTGTAAAACGAGAACCGTGACATGGACAGTCCCAGGAATGTTCCTGTTTATTATATTTCAAAGCGCATCCCATATGAGAACATCTTGGCACAGTAGGCGTTATATATCCCAAAACTGTTTCTGCCGCATTAACTAAAAGTTGAGACGTCAATATGTTTCTCGATGTATTAAAAACAGACTCAAGAGGATTTTCTCTGGCGCAAATAAGATCCGTCAAAAGCATTGCCGATACCATAGACGAAGTCATACCCCATTTGTTAAATCCTGATGCCACATAAATATTCGGCGTTGAGGATGAATAATTTCCCACGTAAGGCATTCCGTCAAGACTCATACAATCCTGTGTTGCCCATCTGTATTTAACTTTATGTTTAGGAAAACTCATAGCCGCAAACTCTTCAAGTTCTGAAAATCCACCGCCCGATTTGCCTGTTCGATGTCCCGCTCCGCCAATTAGCAAATAATCACCGTAATTTCTAAAAGAAAGACCGCTTATATCATAATCAACATACATACCTTTAATGTTTTCGTAGTTTTCTATTGCAATAACATAAGACCTATGTTGATAAAGTTTTAAAAAATACGAACCATATTTATTAATAAACGGAAAATGCGTTGCAATTATAACTCTGTTAGCTGATATTTGTCCGTTATTTGTATAAACTCTATTCCCTTTTATCTCTCTGACTTTGGTATTTTCATATATATTAAGATTTTTTGAAACGGCATACAAGAATTTAAGCGGATGAAACTGTGCCTGATTTTCAAGTTTGATAGCACCTTTTACAGCAAGAGGCAGAGGAATTTCTGTAAGTAAATCTGCTTTGCTACCTATTCTTTGAAGTGCAGAGAGTTCCTTGTCTATAATTCCTCTGTCATCGAGCGAATAGACAACAGACTCTGTATTCTCAAAATCACAGTCAATATTTTTACATATTTCTCTGAATTTATCTATTGCTTTGTTGTTGGCATCAAAATACATCTTGCCTGTATCAAGACCGAATTTATCAATAATTTTATGATAATTCAGTCCGTGTAAAGAAGTAATTTTAGCAGTTGTGTTTTTAGTGATACCACTGCATATTTCATCTGCTTCTACCAAAGTATAATCTACTCCGGCATTTTTAAGCATATATGCGCATAAAATACCAGTAATTCCTCCGCCTATTACAAGCACATCTGTTTTTATATCTCCGTTAAGACTTGGAAATTTTTGAGTTTTTAACGTTTCACACCAAATAGAATTCATATTTTCACCTCTTAATATGAATTATTATGTACATAAACAGGTGAAAATATAAATATTTCCTTATGCGTTATATTTTACTTGACCACCTATAATTGTAGTAATTACATTGAATTCATTATCAACTATAGCTATATCAGCATCTTTACCCTTTTCAATAGATCCTTTATTTTTATCTATTCCAAGAGTTGTTGCGGGATTAAGTGATGCGCAGTTGACACATTCCCAAAGAGGAATCTGTGAATTGTTATAAACGTTCCATATACCTTTATTTAAGTTTAAAACACTTCCTGCAATTGTGCCGTCTTCAAGGGTGCATAAATTCCCTTTATAAATTATTTTTTGACCTCCAAGAGTATATTCACCCTCGACAAGACCTCCTGCGGGGAGACAATCTGTTATAAAACAAAGTTTTCTCCCTTTTAATTTCCAAAGCATATCATAAAGACTTGCATCTACGTGATATGTATCAACAATAAGTTCACAGCTTACATCCGAATTAAGTGCCGCGCCTACAACTCCCGGCTCACGATGCGTAAGCGGTGTCATTGCGTTAAACAAATGAGTTGCGTGTTTTACTCCTGATTTTGTGCTATCAATTGCTGTTTTGTAATCAGCAGACGTATGTCCCATTGAAACTACAACGTCTGTTTTTTCAGATATCTCTTTAATCGCATCAAAGTTTTCCGTATCAGTTTCTGGTGCGAGTGAAATTATACTTATAATATCTGCATATTCTTTAACAAAATCCACGTTAGGTTTCAATATATATTTAGCATCCTGAGCGCCTTTTTTGCTTTCGCTTATAAACGGTCCTTCAGCGTGACAACCTAAAATTACACTTCCGTCCCAGGTTTTGCTTTCTTGTTTAAGATTTCTGCAAACCTCAAGGGCTCTGCGGATAACCTTCATATCTACGGTCATAGTAGTAGGAAGGTATCCTGTGACACCGTTTTTAAGAAGCCCTTTTGAAATTATTTTTATACTTTCTTCTTCCCCATCACAGACATCTTTTGACAAATACCCGTGAATATGAAGATCAATAAATCCGGCACAAACATAACCGCCATTTGCATCAATAACTTCAATTCCCTCGGGTACTTTATCGTTATCACAAATATCTTCTATGGTATCTGAAAAAAGCACCGCTTTATTTTCTAAAATTTCATCTTTAAGTATTATTTTTCCGTTAATTATTGCTTTCATAAAAACACCGCCTTTCTTGTTACAATAATCGTTTTTAGTTACCGAGTCTAATGTTTATTCCACCATCACTATCGTTTTTAGAATTGATTTCAAGATACGGAGTAAGTGCTCTTGCTGTATTGATAACAGGCATAGACTGAATATATACTTTGCCGGGACCGGTAATTTTGGTATGGAAAAGTCCTTCTCCGCCAAAGAAAATATTTTTCGCGCCTTTTACTGTTTCAATCTCCATTGTACAGCTTTCTGTCATAGCGGCAAGATACCCAGTATCTACGATTATGCTTTCACCGATTCCAAGCTCGTATTCCTTACAATGACCGTCAATTTCCAGAAAAACCATACCGTTTCCAACTATTTTCTGCATAATAAAGCCTTCACCGCCGAAAAAACCGCGCCCAAGTTTTTTCTGTAAATATACAGAAAGCTCCAAACCTTTTTCCATTGCAAGAAAACCGCGTTTCTGAACAATTATTCCATTACCTTCTGTCACTTCATACGGAATTATAGAACCCGGAAAAGATGATGCAAAAGCAATCATTCCGCCATCACCCTGTGCGGTATATTCGTTTATAAATATGGATTCACCTGACAAAAGTCTTCCAAAAACCTTTTTTATACCGCCACCTGTATTGGTATCCATTACCATATTAGGTGACATCCAACTCATAGCTCCGCTTTCCGTACAAAGAGACTCGCCGTTTTTAGGATAACAGATTACAACAGGTAAATTTCCGCCTTCAATTTCATATTTAATCATAATTAATTCTCCTTATTTTTTCGAGATGTTTTAAATACTTTTCCGATAATCATTATTACTGCAAAAACAATAAAATAAAACAAAACCGGGAAAGAAAATTTTCCGTTTTCTCTTGCGTTTAAATACGGGATTATTCCATGAGCATATACAGCCGCAAAAATCATAAACAAACAAGCAAAAATTGAAATGCTCGGCAATACAAATCTTTTGAATACACCCATCTCTTTTTCGTTTTTTATCCAAATTATAAAAATCGGTATATACATAGCGTATATTGTAACGATAGGAAGTTCAGATGAATCAAAGTTGAAAAGACCAAACCAGCCTTCAGTCAGATTTGCTCCGTAAAAGAACAAAAGCCAAGCTGAGCTGATAAACAATCCCCAAACAGAAGAATTTGTAGCTGTATTTGTATGTTTATCTATCTGACCGAACATTGAAGGAGAAGGTCCTTCATTTCGGGCTGCAATAGCATACATACCTCTTGTCACGCCCAGCATAAGACCGTTTAAGGTTCCAAGACAGGATATAACTATACAAATATTCAAAAACGTTCCGCCGACTTTTCCAAAAATATTAGTAAATGCTGTAGTTGCACCTTCTTCCATAAGTACAGCATTTGTAGCACCCCCTGCTACTCCTATGTAATAAAAAACATATGCAACCACAACAACAATTGAACCAATAACGAGGGCAATCGGCAAATTCTTTTTTGGATTTTTAAGCTCCGCATTTATTGAGGTAGCAACAATCCATCCTTCATATGCAAAAACTGTAGCAACTATTGCAGAAAAAAGACCGCCGTCAGATGAAGTTGTTATCGGATTTACAACAGTGGTAAAATTCCCACCCAAAGTTCCGTTAACAGCGCCGACTATTGTACCTACAACTGCCATAAGGACTATAGGAATAAGTTTGATTACTGTTGCGCTTATCTGGAATTTACCTGCAAGTTTCGGTGATAAAACGTTAAGCGTATAAGATGATATAAGCAAAAATCCGGCAAGTGTCAGAACTTCAGGGCTTACCATATCCCATCCAAAAAGTACACCGAGATATCTTGCTGCAACCCAAGAAAGAACTGAGGTCATTCCGGGATAATACATATTAACCAAAAACCATGCAAGATAATATGCATAACTTTTTCCGCACGTTGCCTCAGCATAGTCCACAACTCCGTTTACCTTTTCATATTTTGTAGCCATAAAAGAAAACTGAGCCGAACAAACTATCATTAAAAAACCTGTAATTACCCAAGCAACTATGCCAAGAGGCATATTACCTCCTGTTGCATTTAAAACGTTTTGTGCCTTAAAAAATACGCCCGAACCGATTACGGTACCAACAACCATACATATAGCTGTAACCAGTCCGTATTTTCTCGTAAGTTTTTCCAAAGATTTTTCCTCCGAAATTTATTGAAAATATTTTAACATACAACTTTATTTATGTAAATATTTGTTCTATTTCTTCCATACAAAATTATAGTTTATGGATTCTCCGCCATCAACTACAATGCTTTGACCTGTGCAAAAAGTATTGGTGACTGTCAGAAAAAATGCCCATTGAGCAATTTCCTTTGGAGTCGCCCATCTTTTAAGAGGAGTTTCTTTCATAATCTCAGCCCATAATTCAGGATCATTTATAACGCATTCATTAAGCGGAGTTAACACACCGCCCGGATCAAGACTATTACAGGTAGCATTAAATTTAGCAACACGCATAGCCACGTTTTTTGTATATGCTAATATTCCGCCTTTGCTTGCGCAGTATTCGGGAAATTCAGAACCTGTATGTGCACTTGCAGAACCTATATTTAATATCGAACTGATTTTTTCCTGTACACCGTATTTTTCTGTAATATAAATAAGAGCCTTGAGATTTATATCAATATCATCTTCATTTTGTGTTCCTGCGTTATTAATCAAGATATTCACATCTTTAATATCAGGAAGTTTTTCATAATCACGTATATCACACTGATAATGTTTATAGTTATCGTGTTCAACAGATGTTTTTTGTCTGTCTATACCTATAACTATATAATTTTCTTTCAAAAACATCTCTGCTATAGCTTTCCCTATTCCCTGTGACGTACCGGTTATTAAAACTTTCATTTTTTCCCTCCATTTATATAATCAAGATACTCTTGTCCAACATTATGTTCTTTCCATTTTGTAACAATATGATATCCAAACGGTGAAAATAAAATTTCCATTATCAATTCAGCAACAGCACCAGTCAATGCGCACATAACACATTGCAAAAACGTCCAATGAAAACCGTTCCAATATATCGGTGCAAAAAAGATAAATACAATTACAGAAAAAATAAGGTTGTCCACAAACTGACCAATTAAGGTTGAAATATAGGCACTTGTTGCATAAGCGGATTTTCCATAAGGATTTTTATAGAAAGCCTTTCCTATCAGCCAATTTAAAAGATTATTTATTATTGCAGATACAAGAAATGCAACTGTACTGCCAAACAAAATAAACCACGTACCGCCGAGAATTTTATTAAGAGCAGTATAATCGTTAGCATCAGAAGGAATTATACTTGCAATAAAAAATATAAAACACGTAAGAAGATTAATCATCGATGCAAGAACCGCAACTTTGTTTGATGCTTTAGGTCCAAAATATTTTGTTATGATATCCATACACATAAAAGAAAGCCAGGATATGAGAACACCACCGTCCAAAGCAATCCAATCATTTTGAATAAGAGTTTTATTTGCAAGTAAATTCATACATATAACACTGACAACGAAAAGAGAAACAACCGTTGAGGGAATACACCTGAATAGTATTTTGGTTTCGGTATGTTCTAATCTTATTTTCTCAATTAACTTTGACAACATATAATCTCCTAAAAAAATAGTGGTTTTGTAAAACAAAACCACTATAAAATTGATATATGAAAATATTTTATATAGTAGTCCTGGTTTTGATTATAGATAGGCTGGCACAAACGAACTATCTTTTTTCTTATTATATACCCATATATTAAAAATTACAAGCCACAATTATATCGTTTAAATATATATTCAAAATCAAAAACACTATGTATACGATATACATGTACTTGTGGGATAATATTTTATCAATAACTTTAATGTAGTTTTTGTTTAAAATTACATCAAGAAAATATATTGACAAATATATTGCTATACTAAAAAACAAAGGCACAGACATCACATTATATTTTGTTGCAGAAATAAAATCCAAATGCAAAACAGAAATAAAGCTACGTGTCAAGCCACAACCAAAACATGAAATACCAAATAAGTATTTTACAGGACATAACGAACATTTATACACTTTTGTCAAAACATATAAAACCATAAAAAGTATAATCCCTGCGCCGATACAACGCAGGGAATATTTTTTTGATTTTATATTATTTTTTATGTTATACCAATGGTTGACCATAGCTATCTCTAAATCCGCCGGATAAAATAGATATCAAATCAATAATAGTACCTATACCACACAGACCATATGTAAGAAAATGTATCACTCCACTGCCAACTTTTCCTACATACATTCTATGCAAACCACCAAATCCAAAAAATCCAATAATACATAGAATGAGTGCAACAGTTTTCTTTTTACGAATAGTACCCATAAAACCGGAATTAACATTTGTATTTGTATTGGTATTAACACTATCATTAGTATTTGTAATATTGATTGTAGGCTGTGAAGAAGCGGTATTCTTAGCTTCATCTAAAACATTTCCTAAATCATCTTTACAATACATTCTGCCTTTCACTTCAACAAGACAGTCTTTACAAAAAGGTTTTCCACAGTAAGCACACATACCTTGTGCTTCTACTTCAGGATGATTTGTACAATTCATTTTAATTTCCCCCATCGTTTTCTGAATTTAACATATAATTCTTAATTTTAATAAAAACATCTTTTGCTAAAAATAAAATTAGTATTCCTATGATAACACAACTGATAAATCCCCCAATTATAATAATCGGAAGCATATTTGAAAAATTCAAATTAGAAAAATCAAATATATCAGTGTTTACAGAACCTAATAAAAAAGCTAACAATGCAGTTGCTATAAAACATATTAAAGCTACGACTATAATTATAATTATTTTTGAAAAAATCGTTTTTTTATTCAAAATTTCACCTCGTTATTATGCAACTTCGAGTAACTTTTTACTAACTCTTGCTTGAACATCAATATAATATGCAAGTTCATCTGAAGTCAGATTTTTATTTTCCCATTCACTAAATTTTGATACAAAATCAGAATACTTGCTAATGTATTCTGAATATTTTGTAAGCAAACTGAAATCTGATGGATTATCTTTATATTTTTTCATAAATGCGATATACTCATCTATAAATTTTTCATACGTATCCATAGCACTTTTGAATTCGGAGTTTAATTCAACTTCCTCTTTTTCATTTGCCTCATTTTCAGAAACATCAGAAGACTCACTCTCTTCTACTTTTGTATCGGTTGAATTTTGAGTTGCTTCTTCATTAACTGACTCGGAATTTTCAGAATTTTCAGAGGTTATGTTTGTACAAGCTGTAAAATTCAAAACCAATACCATTAATAACATCAATAACAAAAATTTTTTCATATAAATCCCCTTTCGATTTTATGTTATAAATCATAACATATATTTATAACATTTGTCAAGGCATAATATTGGTGAGGTGATTTATATGAAAGAAAAACTCATCATTAATAAAAAGTCGTTAAAAGGAGAAGACGGTTACAAAACTTTTTCTATCAGAATAAAAGATGATACCGTTATTAAATTGGATAAATTATCGGAACAAACTAATCGTTCCAGAAATGAACTTATAAATATATTACTTGATTATGCAATAAATAATTGCGAAGTCAAATAAAAATCAGCAAAAGTAAAATCCTCGTTCAAAAGAACGAGGATTTTTAGATATCGCAAACAATCAGATGGCACTTTGTTTCAAGAAATTTATCTACCTATATATCCCTGTTTTATACCTCTGCCATTTCTTCTGAAGATTCCAGACTACCACACATATTATATTTGCAATAATTGTTTATAAAAAGAAGTTATTCACATATTTTTACTCTGACGGATTTTAATTTTTTGCCAGTTAATATAACCGTATATATCGTTTGCCAAAAAAGCCACAAAACACACCACAACAGAAATATATTTAACGTCATATACACTTGCCATTACCCACAATACTATAAGCACAATATCATTTAAGGCATACGCCAACGCAAACAGTGGACTTCTTCTGAAAGTCAAATAAACAGCACTAAAACTTGTAGTAACAGACAATGTGCTTGGCACAATATTTGCATTATTAAAATAAGTTAATATGAAATAAAACAAAATGGTAATTATTGCTGTACCAATCCACATAAATATTGTTTCTTTTTTACTAATGGTATTAACCTTAACTTCCGCTTTGTTATCATTGTATGGGTTTCTAATCCACGATATCAATGCAAAAACTGCCATCGGCATTGTCATACCCAGATATGTAATCATTTCACCGTAATAAGAGAATGTATAGGATATAATCCCATACAACAAACTAAATATTACCATCAAAAATTGTCCAAACGGGTTTCCTTTGGCATTAAAAATAAGGGATGTTACACCAATGAGCGAAGCAATTAACGTCAGATAGTTTTCCCTGTCAAAAATACAACAAGATATAACAATTAACGATACTGATGAACACCATAAAATTATTTCTGATTTTGAAAAATATCTTTTCAACTCAAATCCTCCTTAAAAAAAGCATCCGTACACACATCTTCAAAGACCTAACGATGTGCAAACGAATGCTTTTCGCATTTCACTACCCGGTGGCAGTTATCTATTATTTTTAACTATAATTTGTTTTTATAATATCTTTTTTCACTTTCGGTCAATATTGCAAGAGTATCTGATTTAATTATTTCTTTAATACCATTATTTATAAAATCCGCAGTTTCTTCGCTGAGCTTAAAACACGAAATAAGTAAATAATCTCGATTTAATTCAGGAATATTGGTGCAATTATGCCAATTTGGATGCCACTTTATTTATATTAACGTTTTTTCTAATATTAGCAGGTTTCTGTTTTTGTGCTTGATAATTTATATTTCACTTTAACTCTTTAAATTTATCGACCATTAAAGCAAATTTTTTAATACTCTTGGCTGCAGCGGAATAATAATCTCTGACTGACATATCCTTATATCTTGGGTGGTTATTCGGCTTAATTTCAAGCATCAATGTCAAATCTCTTGAGCACTCTGCAATCTCCCGTGCGGTTTGTTCAAAGTCAATGTTTCCGTCAAAAGGTATCATATGCATATCTTTATCGCACACACATTCGTTATCGCTAAGGTGTGTTGCAACCAATCGGTCTGACCACATTGACATATACCGTACCCCAGGTGTAAATGCGTTTTCGTGCGAGGTGTCCAAACAAAAGCCTACATCAGGATAGCGTTCCATCATAAACTGAACGTTTTCTACATATCTATGATTTTCAAAAGCAATCTTAATACCTTTACTTTTTGCATATGCCATCAATTTATCAAATCTGTCTAAACCAATTTTATTGATACGCGGCATAGGTCTACCGTTTGAGACATGCGCTATCATTAAATGAACCCCGTATTGAACGCAAAAATCGATGCTTTTTAAAAATTCATCCAGCATAGCCTCACCGGCATCGCCTTCTTCCCATATGCTATTTTGCTTTTTAAACGGGGCATGAAAATTATCTACAGTGATGTTTGCTTTTTTTAGTGCAGACATAACTTCGGTAAACTGTGGATTCTCAATGCAAACGAAGGTCCTGTCAATTCCGTTTTCCAAAAAAGCATCTATCACTTCCTGAAACGGCCACTTTGAATCAAAATTTATCCCTATGTGCATACATTTTATTCCTCTTCGTTTTTTAAAAGACATTTCACTACTTTTTTGACATTATAGTATAAATTTGCCTACAAATCAATACCAAGTATTGTATATCATTATTTCGGAAGCTTTTTAATACATACCTAAAGGTATGATCAGACTGTCAAAATCCCCCTATCTTACGATTCGGGGAATTTTCGGGGATAAATAATAAAAACCTTCATTTCCCCAAAGCACGGAGAATGGATCAAACTTTAACCAAAAGAAAAACGCAAGGCAATCTTGCGTTTTTTTCTTTTCGGTGGTATAATTTTGAAAATGAAAAGGATTTCTCTAAGAGAGGAGATTTTATTATGACCACATATGAAAAAATCATTCAAATTGCAGAAGAAAGTCAGGAGGAATTAGTTTCTTGCCGCCGCGATTTCCACAAGCACGCGGAAACGGGCTGGTTCGAAATGCGCACCTCTTCCATCATTGCAAGAAAACTGACCGATATGGGATACGAAGTTTTAACAGGAGAAGACGTTTGTCTGAAAGAAGCCAGAATGGGCGTTCCCTCCGAAGAAGAATTAGAAAAAGCCTATGAAAGAGCCATCTCACAAGGCGCCGATCCCGAATTCGTTGAGCGTACCCGCGGCGGTATGACGGGTGTTATCGGTATTCTCCGTTGTGGCGAAGGGCCTACGGTTGCCTTCCGTTTTGACATCGATGCTCTGGGCGTTTTCGAATCCGAAGACGAAGATCACAGACCTCATAAGGAGGGCTTTGCCTCTCTCAACTACGGCTCTATGCACGCTTGCGGACACGACGGTCACGCTACCATAGGTCTCGGCGTTGCAAAAGCTTTGATGGCAATAAAGGATGAGCTTTGCGGAACCATCAAGCTGATCTTCCAGCCTGCGGAAGAAGGAGTAAGAGGCTCAAAATCCATTGTGGAGAAAGGGCATCTGGATGACGTTGAATTTTTTATCGGCTCTCACCTGACCAAAAAAGCAGAGGAAGACCCCATCGAATTTATCCCCGGCACCTACGGAAGCCTTGCTACCTGCAAATACGACGTGGTAATCCACGGTCTTGCCTCCCACGCCGGCAGCTCTCCCCATCTGGGCAAAAACGCTATGCTTGCCGCCGCCACCGCCGTTTTGAACCTTTACGCCATTCCCCGTCACAGCGACGGTGTGACCCGTATCAACGTTGGCAAACTCATTGCAGGAAGCGGCAGAAACGTAATCTGTGACGAGGCAAAACTGGAAATCGAGGTTCGCGGTGCTACCACCGCTTTGAACGAATATATGCGCACTTACGCGGAACGGATTTTGAAAAGTGCCGCTGAAATGCACGACTGTTCCGTGGAAATGCGCTTGATGGGTGCTTCCATTTCCCACCATTCCGACGAAGATCTGGCACAGACCATTCGTGAAGTTTGCACCGAAAAGGCAGGTCTTATTCCCGCAGGAGAGCCTCTGCTCCGTAAAAGCGGCGGCAGTGAGGATGTGGCTTATATGCTTCAGAGAGTGCAGGAAAAGGGTGGAAAAGCGGTTTTTATTCGACTGATGACCAGCATGGCTGCCCACGGTCACAACAGAAAATACGACTTCGACGAAACCGTATTAAAAAACGGTGTGAAAGCCTTTTCTTGTATGGCTGCTTACCTGATGAGAAAATAAGGC
The DNA here is from genome assembly GCA_045657265.1 of Eubacteriales bacterium. Taxonomy (GTDB): domain Bacteria; phylum Bacillota; class Clostridia; order Oscillospirales; family QAKW01; genus RGIG9041. The sequence continues at coordinate 12,520 of JAZOSU010000004.1, forward strand.
TATGATTCTTTCCAACATTCAGCCCTTTCACCTTTACGGCAATATTTACTTTATCGGCTCCTCTAAGGTTTCGGTGCATATGATCGAAACGGAATCTGGTCTGTGCTGATTGACACGGGCTATCCCGATATGTACGAGCAGATCCTTAACAGTATGGAAAATTTAGGCTTTGACCCAAAAAGCATATGCGCCATTTTCCATTCTCACGGACATATCGACCATTTCTGATGTACGGAACGCCTGTCAGCACTTTCCGGTGCTGTGAAATTTTCCGCAAAGGTCTTCACGATCTGGAAAAAGAAAAAGTGAATTTCGTTCTGGGAATTCATCCAAAGCAAAGCGGAACAGAAGAAAAACTTCTTGTCATCCAAAATAACGAGAGTATTCTCGACCCTGAAAAATGTAAAAATTTTCTCCTAAAAACCAAAAAAGTGCTGGATAAAACCATCGCCGACGAAGCATAACAAAAAAATCAAACGAAAACGAGCAGGTTCTTGAGGACAGCTTTTTACTAAAAAAGCGGAATTTGGTTCACAAATTCCCCGCTTGTAACAGTATATGACAAAAACTACCCGAAAAAGAGGAAAAGAAAACTCTTTTTCGGGTAGTACTTTTTATAGTGATATTTCCCTTTCGGGAAGTGATATTGAAACCTTAGGGTTTTAGTGATAGTTTATTCGCCATTAACTACCTAAGGCAATATGAACTTGTCAAGTAAAAGTAGACAGTAAAAACCACCAATTACTCAAACCCTTGTTCCATTCTATATTGAACAGGGGTTTTGTAATTAAGTTTGTATGACAATCTTTCGTTATTGAAGTAATGAACATACTTTTCAATAAACGGGGTATACTCTCGTCGGATTTTAATTTTTTGCCATACGCCGAAAATATGCCCCCACCTGATCAACACGCGCTTTATCATTAGAAGAACTTTCAATATTGCATACATCCTCCCAAACATCTATATAAGCGTTGTTTAGACGGTCAATTTCATTAAAAATTACTTTTTGAATAAATAAACCTCCATTTTATTTAATATACTACAGAATTATGAACAAAGCAAGGTGTATTATGGTTTCGGTAGATTGAATCTATCTCAACGTGGATTTTTATATCCATCTGTGAAGCAGACATCGAACTTCTTCACTATTACTTCTTACTTATTACTTCAAAAACGACAAGATTCTTTTAGTGAAGAGCGAAGAAGTAAGAGGTAATAAGTAAAAAACGACAAGGCTCTGTCGAATCTTGTCGTTTTTTTGCTGATACGAACCATTATGATGCCAAGTTTAAATTAGTCAATACTTTCTCTAATAGCGTCAAGTTTGTTTTTGACTTCCATCATAAGCGATTTAAATAAATACTGGTTTGAATCTAATCGAATATTTTGCCAAACGCCATCCTTTTTTGCCTGTGCTTCAATGAGTTCGCAGCGGTTGCAGTACCAATCAAAAACTTCTTTAGCTTTTATGTTTACTTCTTTTTTTGTCATTAAAACACCGCCTTTATATAATATAACATAAGGGAAGAAATTAAACAAGATACAATCGGCTTCGGTCGTTCGAATCCACATTGACGGAGATTTTAGTGATGTATTTTGCTTCGAAAAAGTGATGTTACGCCTATCGGTGTAATGATGCTGCTCACATTGTTCGCAGTGATGTGATGTTTGCCAACTGTGCCGCAAGACACAACATCGCTGTCCAAAGGACTACATCACTAGCGTAAGCGACATCACTTGCCCAAAAGGGCAAACATCGTTAAAAAAAAGACCTTGTCTTTCGACAAGGTCTTTTTTCTGGCTGTTGCGAACTATTTAGATGCCAAATTTTTTGAGAAAGAGTTGAATTTTTGCTATTTCCATCTTTCTTGCAAATTTTGCAAATTTATTAATTATCCTTAGAGAATGGAATTTGTCTTATTTTTTATATATGATACCATATCCAAGATATTATATCTCCTGTTGTCATAGTTCCTCCTATTGTACAGAAGAAAACAATTATACTGATAATTGCAACAATTATAGGAATTAATCTATTTTTCTCCTCTCTAAAACACAATATAATACTAATTATTGCCGAAAGTAGAGAAATAATAGTAACAATCGGCATAATATTAGCATTCCAAATTCCTGCACCTAAACCAATAACAACGAATAAAATCAAAATTATGGGTATGGAAACTATAAACATATCTAAACCTCCTTTTGTATCTTTATATAAGTATATACTTATAAATGAATTGTCAAGAGGATATATATTTAATAGAATATAATCGTAGAGGTGATTTGATGATTAGGATCTGTTTAGACAAAACTTTAAAGAAATTAAATGTCAGCCGTTACGAACTTGCAAAGCGCACGGGAATACAATATCAAATCATAGACAATTATCATAAAAACAAAGTGAAACGCTATGACAGTTTTGTACTTGAAAGAATTTGCGTTGCTCTTGACTGTAACGTAAGCGATATAATTGAATTTGTAAAAGAATAGCACCTGACTCTGTTTGGAATCAGGTGCTGTTTTATTCTTTTGACTTAACCGTATTCACCGATGAAATCAGCATTACACGAATGCTTGTACAAGCGGAATCAAGATTTTTGTAGGTTGCTTCGTCAATATAATTTGTTTTATATAAAAGTTCAAGCCAATAGCCTGTTTCGTTGGCTTCTTTAAGTGCGATTTGAAGTTTTGATACAAAGTCTGCTTTGCCATGGGCATACTGCGCTTCACGGATATTTGCACCGATAGACGTACCACTTCTGCCGATTTGATTGGAGATGATGTTTTCTTTTTTTAGTTTAAGTTCTTTGACGAGGTTAATTATAGATACGGCGAAATCTAATGACATATCACGCAATTTACTTTCGGACATTGTTATCACTCCTTAGTATTTGTATTATACTATAGTTTTTAGTGAAGCGCAAGGCTTTGCCTTGCATGAAGTTATGGCTTACGCCACAGTGAAGTTTTGTGCTGCGCACAAAGTGAAGTTAAGTGTTTCGCCTCCTTATCGTGCCGTAGGCACACTTCACATCCGTAGGATACTTCACACCGAAGGTGCTTATCGTTTCGCTTGCGAAACACTTAGTTCCACCAAAACAAAAAACCGACCTATTGGTCGGTTTCTGTTTTGGTGGGAGCGGGTGGATTCGAACCACCGTAGTCGTAGACAACAGATTTACAGTCTGCCCCCTTTGGCCGCTCGGGAACACTCCCACATTATGGAGCTGGTGATCGGAGTCGAACCAACAACCTGCTGATTACAAATCAGCTGCTCTGCCATTGAGCCACACCAGCGCGATAACGATGTTTATTATACAGATTTTCATTTCATTTGTCAACACTTTTTTGAAACTTTTTTTGATTATTTTTAAAACATAATTTTTTTGAAAATTATCTATAAAAAGTGTTGACAAAAAAAACACTGTTTGATATTATATTTAAGCATCATTTCGTATGCGGGTGTAGCTCATCTGGTAGAGCGCAACCTTGCCAAGGTTGAGGTAGCGAGTTCGAGCCTCGTCACCCGCTCCAAGCGAGGCTAATAAGCTTTGCTGTAATTAGCTAATAAGCGTAATTTAAAGGACATCTTTATTTTAAAGGTGTCTTTTAAATTTTTTTTAAAAAATGTGTTGACAAACTCATTTTTGTCTGTTATTATATTTAGGCATCAAGCGATGCGGGTGTAGCTCATCTGGTAGAGCGCAACCTTGCCAAGGTTGAGGTAGCGAGTTCGAGCCTCGTCACCCGCTCCATAAAAACAAGAACTTAGGTTCTTGTTTTTTTATTTTTATACATAAAAAACCGATTCATAAATTGAATCGGTTTTTCTTTATTCAACAGTAACTGATTTGGCAAGGTTTCTCGGATGGTCAACGTCACATCCCAACATTACTGCAGTTTCATATGCCATAAGCTGAGCAAAAACAACTGAAACAAGCGAAGATAATATTGGCATCACATTAGCATCAGGCAATAAAAATGATTTAAAAGAATTTTCTTTAAATGATGGAAAATCTTCTTTACAAACTAAAATCACTTTGCCTCCTCGTGAAATCACTTCCCTTATATTTCCTATCATTTTATCATAATATTTACTATCAGAAGCAAGTGCCACTACTGGTGTTCCTTCTTCAACTAACGATAATGTTCCGTGTTTAAGCTCACCTGCCGCGTATGCTTCACTATGAATATAAGAGATTTCTTTCAGTTTCAATGAACATTCTACGCCTGCATAATTATCAACGCCTCTGCCTATAAAATATAAATCTTTATATTTGCATAAGTATTGGGAAATATCTTTTATTTCTTCTCTACGCGATATCACCTTTTGCATAGCATCAAGAATATCATTAGTCAAAGCTTTACAAATTTCTTTTCCTTCATTTTCATTAATAGTTTTTCTCGCATTTGCAATAGCTACAGCCAAAACCACAAACGCTGCAAGTTGAGTTGTATAACCTTTAGTGGTAGCAACTGCGATTTCAGGTCCCGCATTTGTATATAGAACATAATCAGATTCTCTTGCAATAGCTGAGCCTACTGAATTAATTATACCCAAAGATTCAAATCCGTTTGCTTTAGCAAGTCTCAAAGCTGCAAGAGTATCCGCCGTTTCTCCTGATTGAGAAACAGCAACGGTGAGGCAGTTTCCTACAGTAACAGGTGGACAATACCTGTATTCTGATGCCGTTGTAACAAAAACGGGTATTTTGGCAAGTTTTTCAATAATATGTTTACCGACAAGTCCAGCATGAGTTGCAGAGCCGCAAGCTATAACTGAGATACTGTCATATTTTCTAAGTTTATCATATATTAGACCTATTTTTGTTAAATCAGCTATTCCTTGGCTGTTTATCAAATCTTTAACAGTACGCAAAATTGCCTTTGGTTGTTCATATATTTCCTTTAACATAAAATGCTCAAAGCCTTCTTTTTGAGCAGTTCCTACATCCCAATTAATTTGTTCTGTTTTATACGATATTAATTTATCAAACTCATTATATACCTTGATATCATTACCGTTTATACAAATAATCTCATCATCTTTAGGTCTTAAAATCTCTTTTGAATAGGGCAGTATCGCAGGTATATCCGATGCAATATACGTTCCGTCTGTATTTTTACATATTATCAGCGGATTATCTCTTCTACATCCCCAGATCTCCCCATCAATATCACTGAACATAACAGCGAAAGCAAACGAACCTTTTAGTCTGTTAACTGCATTTCTTATTGATTCCAAAGCATTTTTGTTTCTTTTATATTCATAGTCTATCAAATGTACTATACACTCGGTATCGGTTTCGCTTTTAAAAACATAACCCTCTTTTTTTAGTTCATCACGCAGTTGAATATAGTTTTCGATTATTCCGTTATGAACAAGAGTACACATATCCGAAGAATGAGGATGTGCATTTTTCTCACATGGTTCACCATGAGTTGCCCACCTTGTATGAGCAATACCACAAGTTCCGTTAAGTTCTAAAGCTTTACACACTTCATCAAGCTTTGCAACTCTTCCGCTTGATTTAACCACTGAAAAAGAATTATTATTCTTAATTGCAAGTCCTGCCGAATCATAACCTCTGTATTCAAGAGAATAAAGCCCATCTAATAATATGTCTTTAACTTGTTTTTTACCTGAAAAACCAATTATTCCACACATTCATAATACTTCCTTTTTTATAACAATATCCTTTTGTGATTTAACAATACAATCTGAAGGTATAACTCCTCTGACTGATGTAAGCGGATAAACTGAAGTGTTTTTACCGATAACCGTTCCGGGATTCAAAACACATCCACATCCCACATCAACACCATCAGAAAGCAACGCTCCGACTTTTCTCATTCCTGTTTTTATATCCACTTGGGCATGAATAACCACTTCTCGATCATCAGCTTTAAGATTTGAACAAATTGATCCTGCACCCAAATGCACTTTATTCCCAAGTACCGAATCACCGACATAGTTATAGTGCGGTACTTGTACACCGTCAAGTAAAATGCAATTTTTAAGTTCTGTAGAATTTCCTATAACACAATTTTTTCCTGTAATAACATTTCCTCTGATATATGCTCCCGGTCTTATTTCGCATCCTTCTCCTATAACTGTAGGGGGTATTATGGTCGCAGTTTTATCTATTTTTACATTTTTACCGACCAAAACTCCATCAGAGTAATATTCAAAGCCGTCAATTCCATCGTTTATTAATTTTTGCGCAAGCGGTTTTATGAGAGGGAGTATATCCCATGGATATTTGCTACACTTAAAAGTATCGTAAAGGTATTCAACTTTACAATCGTACAAAAATTTTGTCATTATATCGAAGCTATTCACAGCAAAATCCTTTCTTTTTTATCAATTCTGCAAGGTCATTTGAATAAATTTCACATTGCTGAGCATTTTCACATTCAACCATTATTCTTATAACAGGTTCGGTTCCGCTTTCACGAAGTAGTATTTTTCCTTTTTCTCCTATTTCATTTTGAATTTGTTCACATTTTTTTATTATATCCATATCAGAAGTTACTTCCGACTTATTCTGCACTCTCAAACTTTTTTGAAACTGAGGAAAAAGAACAAGTGATTTTGAAAGAGAAGATAAAGATGATTTTTCATCACACATTTGTTCTGCTATCATAATCGCAGTCAGTATGCCGTCGCCGGTTGTGGCATATTTTTGTATAATAATGTGACCTGATTGTTCTCCGCCCAGACGGTAACCATTTTTTTGCATACATTCATATATAAATCTGTCTCCAACAGAAGTTCTTTCGCAGTTAATCGATTCTTTTTCGAGTGCTTTTACAAGTCCTGAATTTGACATTACAGTTGCCACAACAGTATCTTTATCAAGCATACCTCTGCTTTTCAGCCTTGTCGCAAGAATATATAAAATAGAATCGCCATCTACAACGTTTCCGTTTTCATCCACAGCTATGCACCTATCGGCGTCTCCGTCAAAAGCAAAGCCAACATCAAGATGTTTTTCTCTTACGAAAGCTGATAAATTTTCTATATGTGTAGAACCACATTTTAAATTTATATTTATTCCGTTTGGAGAATTTCCTATAACATATGTCTGTGCACCAAGAGCATCAAAAACTGATTTAGCTATCATCCAACTTGATCCGTTAGCACAGTCAAGACCTATTTTAAGCCCTTTATATGAATGCGACGCAAGTGAAATAAGATAGCCCACATACCTGTTTCTGCCTGCAACATAATCAACAATACAGCCAAGATCTTCCCCTGTTGCAAGAGGAAGATCATCTCCTTCTATACCGAAAGATAAAAGATCTCCGTCTATATACATTTCTATCAAAGCAGCAGTTTTATCGTCAAGTTTTTCGCCATATTTATTAACTATTTTGATTCCGTTATCGTAAAAAGGATTATGAGATGCAGTTATCATAACACCACAGTCAAATCCATCCTGTCTTGTAACGTAAGTTACGCTGGGTGTTGTTGTTACATGGAGCATATATGCGTCGGCGCCTGAAGCAGTTATGCCTGCAACCAAAGAATATTCAAGCATATAGCTTGAGCGTCTTGTATCTTTTCCTATAACAATTTTAGGTTTATGTCCGCACTTTTTATTACCTGAAAGTTTTGATGCGTAAAACCACCCTATAAATCTTCCTACTCTGTACGCTTGTTCTGACGTCAGAGTAACGTTTGCTTCGCCTCTGAATCCATCTGTGCCGAAATACTTATTTTTTCTACCTGACAGAAGTTCATCAACGCAAATATTTTCAGGTTCAGATTGAATTACACTGTCTTCTTTTATAAGTTCATCTGTTGATACGCAAAAAATATCACAAAGCTGAATTATTTTATCTATCTGAGGAAGAGATTGATCCATCTCCCATTTTGAAACCGACTGTCTTGAAACTGACAGTTTTTCTGACAGTTGTTCCTGAGACATTCCCTCTCTTGTTCTAAGATAAATTATCTTTTCACCGATCGTCATTTTGTTCTCCAATCTTCGTTTCATTATATTAAGTATATGTACCTTAATACATTAATAATACATAGCTGTTTTTTCAAATTCAACCAACTAAACTTTGAATTTATTCGCAACTATAGGTTGCACATAAAATGTGTTTTAATCATTTACTTTTTACGCAGTAAGTGTTATATTATTATGGCGGCTAGGTAATTATATGAAAATTGCTAATACAACAGGAGAATTCGGTAAATATTGCACGAGTCATATTGACAAAATCAAAATGTTACACAAAGCCGGATTTAAGTATATAGACATATCCTTTTATAAAGACCACATTCACGGTTCTAAAATGTTATCAGACAACAGATATGAAATAATATCCGAAGTCAAAAAATACGCAACAGACAGTAATATTCAATATTTACAAGCTCATCTTCCGGGTGGAAATCCGTTTATTAAAAATGATAACTACGATAATTTATTGAAATCATATATCAACACTATAGAAGTTTGCGGTATTCTCGGTATAAAAAACGCAGTTTATCATGCCGGATTTGCCGAAAAAAGATTTTTTTGAATTAAACCGCGATTATATTAACCTGCTCATACCACATCTTGAAAAACACAATGTAAACCTCTGTGTTGAAAACACTTGCAAAGCAAACCTCAAAAGATTTTATTATTTTTTCAGCGGTGCGGATTTGCGTGAATTTTTAGACTATATAAACCACCCCAACGTTACTGCTTGTTGGGACACAGATCACGCTAACATTGAAGGGTCGCAGTATGATGATATTCTTGTTCTTTCAGATAAACTTACAGCTTTGCACATCAATGACAACAACGGTTTAAAAGACGAGCATTTACTGCCTTATATGGGAACAATGAACATTGACGAAATTACGACCGCTTTGCTTGAAATCTGATTTAACGGCTATTTCACCTTTGAATCAGGAAACACTCTTAATGGTGGTTGGCCTTATAAAAAACGTGAATTTGCAATGAGTAAAAAAGTTTCAACACCTGAACTTGAATATAAAAAAATATTTGTAAAAGCGGCGATTACTGTTGGTAAAAATATTTTAACCGCTTATGACTGTTATGAGGATTAGAATGGAATATTTACAGAATTTACATACCCACACAACTTTTTGCGACGGAAAAAGCACCGCCGAAGAAATAGTTTTAAAAGCTATTGAACTTGGGTTTGACACTATTGGATTTTCAGGTCATTCCCCTGTTGATACTCCGATTGTCTATTATGTGACCGAAGAAAAAATCCCGGAGTATAAAGCAGAAATCGCAAGACTTAAAAGTATCTATAATGACAGAATAAAAGTTTTGTGCGGAATTGAATATGATATGTTCAGTACTACAAGTCAGCTTGGATATGACTACATAATAGGTTCAAACCACCATATTTTTGTTGACGGTAAACTTATTGATATTGATCAGGATGCAGAAACCACCGTTAGTATTATCAATAAGTATTTTGATGGTGATTTTCTGAAATATGCAGAAAAATTCTATGAAACTTCTTGCCAGATACCTTATAAAGTAAATGCTGATTTTATTGCTCACATTGATATACTGACAAAAAACTCTGAGCGTTCCTCTCTGATAAACCCAAATACAAAAGAATATGAAAAACTGGCTTTAGAAACCATTCATACCATAAGTAAAAAGCTCAATGTTTTTGAAGTTAACACAGGGGTAATATCAAGAGGCTACAGAACTACTCCTTACCCCTCACCTGTTATTCTGAAAGAAATTAATGCTATAGGTGGTCACGTTATAATAACATCTGACTGTCATAATATGGAATTTTTAAATTTTAAATATGACTTAGCTATTGAAATCATTAAAAGCTGCGGATTCAAAGAAATTTACGTGATGACAGATAATGGTTTTAAAGGAATTTCGTTAAAATGATTTTTAGCAATATGCTTAAATAACCACTGATTTTTTTATTTAATATGCATCATTTCGACAAAAATATAAAAATGTTTTACAAAGTATATGTTTTATAGTAAAATGTAAGTATACATTAAAAAACGGAGGAATTTTAATAATGTCGGATTACTTAGAAAATCTTGTTACATTACCAATAGGCCCCCTTGGTATAATTGCTATGCCCGGTTGCGAAGAAATTGGTAAAAAAATTGACAATTTTCTTATCAAATGGCGTGAAGAAAGAGAAAGCGAACACAAAAACAGTCTTTCATTTTTAGGATATGAAAGAGATTCATTTTTAATAGACGTTGCTTGTCCTCGTTTCGGAAGCGGTGAAGCTAAAGGCGTTATCAGAAAATCAGTTCGCGGACTTGATTTATACATTATCTCTGATGTGTTCAACTATGGCATAGAATACAAAATGTACGGACGTTATGTTCCTATGAGCCCTGACGATCATTATGCAGATCTTAAAAGAATTATTTCAGCAAGTGCAGGCAAGGCAAAAAGAATAACAGTTATTATGCCGATGCTTTATGAAGGACGTCAGCATAAAAGAAGCAGCAGAGAGTCTTTGGACTGTGCAACTGCTTTGCAAGAACTTATCGGTATGGGTGTAAGCAACATTATTACTTTTGATGCTCATGACCCAAGAGTTCAGAATGCTATTGTAACTCACGGTTTTGAAAATGTAATGCCTACATATCAGATGATAAAATCTATGGTTAATACTGTTCCGGATATAAAAATCGATACAGAACATCTTATGATAATATCTCCTGACGAAGGTGCAATGAACCGCGGTATTTACTTCTCATCTGTATTGGGTGTTGACCTTGGTATGTTCTATAAACGCCGTGACTATTCAAAAGTAGTAAACGGCAGAAACCCAATAGTTGCCCACGAATATCTCGGTGCTGATGTTGCAGGTAAAGACCTTATAATTATCGATGATATGATTTCATCCGGTGATAGTGTGCTTGATCTTGCTGTTAAACTCAAAGAGCTTAATGCAAGAAATATTTACGTATGTACAACATTCGGTTTATTCTGCGAAGGTCTTGATCATTTTGATAAAGCTTATGCTGACGGATATATCAGTAAAGTATTCACAACAAATACTGTTTATGCAACAAAAGAGCTTCTTTCAAGAGAATGGTATCAGCCTGTTGACCTTTCTAAGTATATATCTTACATTATAGATACACTTAACCATGACGTTTCTATCAGCAGTCTTCTCGATCCTACAGAGAAAATCAATACATTCCTCAAAAATAAAGGCAAAAAATAAATGTAAAAGTCGAAGTACACCCAAAGAATAGACAAAATTAAATATTAAATTGCTTGTGAATGAGTTCGGTATTGTACCGGACTCATTCCTTTTAGTTTTAAGGAAATGCTTTCATTGTTGTAGTAATAAATATATTCCTTTAATTCATCAATAAAAGAGTTAGCGCTTTCAATTTTTTAACCATAAAACAGTTCAAACTTTAATATACCGAAAAAGCTTTCCATAGCACCATTCCAATAGTTCCCTTTGCGAGACACACTTTTTAAATTCCGGACTATATCTTTTTTTGTTTTTAATCTTTATTTGACATAAAAAATATGCACCTCCAAAAGTTATACATTTTTGGAGGTGCATATCATTTTGAAGTATAATTTCAATTATACATATTTTGTTACATTAATAATTTTACCGTCTTCCAAATATACTCTCGGAACTCTCGGAGAAAGTCTACAGAGAATTTCATAGTTTATTGTATCATCTATTGCAGCAATCTCATCTGCAGTTATTTCACAGTTTCCGTCTTTACCTATAATTGTTACCACATCGCCAACAGAACAATCAATATCAGAAACGTCTACAACTGTTTGATCCATACAGACTCTTCCTACAATACGGGCAAGTTTTCCATTAATAATAACATTACCCTTTCCCGAAAGCGTTCTTGGAAATCCGTCAGCATATCCAATGCTCAGAACAGCAAGACGCATTTTTTTATCAGCCACAAAAGTTCTGCCATAGCTGACCGAAGCTCCCTCTTCAACTTCTCTTATCTGAGTTATAACTGTTTTCAAAGAAAGAGCCGGTTTATACAAATCAATAGCTCCGCATCCGTTATAAAAACCGTAAAGAAGAATACCTGCTCTGACTAAATCAAGTTTATATTTTCCATAATTAACTATGGCGCCACTGTTTGAACAGTGCCACAGTTTAATTTCAGGAAACTTATTTTTCATTTTGATAAAATTGTTATATTGTTCATCTGTAAATTCATTACCGTCTTTTTCATCGCTTACAGAAAAATGAGTAAACGCACCGCAAACCGATATTGCCTCAAGTTTCAATATTTCCTGTACGGCAAAAGCTGTTTTTTCTATAGACTCATCATTTGTACAGTCAAAGCCGATTCTTGACATACCGGTATTGAGTTTTATATGAGTTTTAACTTTTTTGCCAACAGAAACTGCATACTCTGAAAGTTTTCTTGCTCTGTCAAGGTCATACAATGCAAGAGTAACGTCATATTCAGCTGCGTACTTATAGCAGTCGTCAAGGCAGCCGCCAAGCAGAATTATTTCTGCAGTTACTCCTATCTGCCTGAGATGAAGAGCTTCAGACATAGATGCAACAGCGAAATACTTTACTCCGTTTTGTTGCAACAGCAAAGACACCTGTTCATCGCCGTGACCATATGCATTGGCTTTTACTATACAAATTACATCTGTATCAGCTCCGACAGTCTGTCTTATTAAATTTAAATTGGAAAGTAAGTCGGCAACTGAAATTTCAGCCCAACAACGTTTAATAAAATTCATATTTTCACCAATTTTGAAATACATTCAATAATATTTTCAGGTTGCGAGTAAACTGCACCGTATTTTTTCTCGCACAAATGACCGCAGTCATTATGAAGAGTAACTGCATACACTGAAGCATCAATGCAAGGAATTCCCTGTGCCATAAAAGAAACTATCATTCCAGCAAGAACATCACCGCTACCGCCTTTTGACAGTGCCGAAGTAGGTCTTGATAGAAGATATACATCACCTGTTTTATCAGCTATAACGGTAACATAGTCTTTAAGGACAACAACGCAACCTGTTTGCATAGCAAATTGTTTTGCAAGACATATTCTGTTTTTCCTGACATATTCGGGTGTTTCATTACAAAGTCTTGCAAACTCCCCTATATGAGGTGTAATTACAGTATTTTTTCTATCCGAAATCAAAGAAATATCTTTTGAAATAAGGTTAAGTGCATCTGCATCAAAAACTGCCGGCAAATCGGTCTGCATAACAGCATAAACCGCTTTCAAAGCTCCATTATCAAGACCTATTCCCGAACCGCAAAGAACTGCATCTGCTTTACAATCAATTATTTTTCTATTGATGCTTACGTCACATATACCGCCGTTTTCGCTTTCGAGCGGATATATAACCGCTCCGCTTATCTTAGATGCAAAAGGAACGTATATACAATCCGGAATAAGCGCTGCTACAATTCCCGCACCGCAATGCAAAGCAGACGATACCGAAAAATACGCGGCTCCCTGATACTTTTTCGAGCCGCACACCAATGCCGCTGTTCCGAAAGAGCCTTTATGAGTATCAGCTGTACGGTTTTTTAACAATTGTTCATATTCTTTTCCGCTAAGTAATTTAATCATTCGGAAAATTTTCCTCTGAGTGTTGTATTGAAATTATCTATCATTCTGCTATCAGGTTCAAATTCAATAATTACGCGTTTACCTTTATCAGTCATACAAAGCATGGAGTATGTTTTGGTTTCTGTTTGCGAAGTAAAATTATATTTCATTGCCTGTGCGGTTTTAAACTGATGATTTGTTTTAGCCTCAGTTGCAGGTACAACGCATTCAACTTTTGCAAGTGGCACAGTCAAAAGCTCACGGCGTTTATTTTTATTGATTATTTTTGAAAATCTCAGTTCCGTGCCCACAAGGGTATATTCCCATTCAACATTGAAACTGCAAAAAATCTTATATGCAACATAGTACAAAACAGCACATGCAATAATTCCAAGGAACAACAGACTTGTTGAGCTTGATGCATACAATAAAATAACAAGGTAAGTTCCTATTAAAAGAGGAACAACCGAAGAAACAAAACAAGCAATTGTATCTTTAAATGAATTTTTTCTCGAAACGGCTATTTCTATATAATTCTCCATTAATTTCAACTCCTAAATAATATATGATATACTATATCACAGTATAACAACATTTTCAAGGAAAACTATTGCAATTAGAAAATTAATATGTTAGTATATTCTAAATGCGATGAACATGAAAAAGCATTTATTATACTTACAAGAGAGTTTTACTCATAGGCTGAAAGGTAAAACAAGTCAAAAATAGATGTTATATTCACATGGGAGCAGCGAAAGCCGTACCGCGCGTTAAGCGGATAATGAGAGCCTGTTTTATATAAAGCGGGAACTTGGGTGGTAACACGGATAATTTTTACTCCGTCCCTTGATTTCAAGGGACGGTTTTTATTTTTTAAAGGAGATGAACAAATGAAAGAAAAGCTGAGTCAGATAAGACATGCGGCAAAAGAGTATATCAAAGATTGCCAGACTTTAAATGACATAGAAGATATACGTATTAAATTTTTAGGAAAAAAAGGTGAACTTACATCTGTGCTTCGCGGTATGGGGGCTCTTTCTGCTGAAGAAAGACCGATTATCGGTGCTCTTGCAAATGAAGTTCGCAGTGACATTGAATCGGAAATTGAAAACAAAAAATCAGCTCTTGAAAAAGCCGCTGAAGAATCTAAATTAAAAACAGAAAAAATTGACGTAACAATGCCTGCAAAAAATATTGTTATAGGCAAAAAGCATCCTCTTACACAGGTACTTGATGAAATTAAAGATATCTTTATCGGTATGGGATTCCAGATTGCAACGGGTCCTGAAGTTGAGTACGATCATTACAATTTTGAAGCACTTAATATGCCAAAAGATCATCCTGCAAGAGACACTCAGGATACCTTTTACATTACAGAAAACATTCTTTTAAGAACTCAGACATCTCCTATGCAGATAAGAGTTATGGAAAAAAGCGAACTTCCTATAAAAATAATTGCTCCCGGTAGAGTTTACCGTGCTGACGAAGTTGACGCTACTCACTCACCTCTTTTCCATCAGGTAGAGGGTCTTGTTGTAGGCAAAGGAATAACAATGAGTGACCTTAAAGGTACTCTTGATCTTTTTGCAAAAAGACTTTACGGTGAAGACACAATTACAAGATTCAGACCTCATCATTTCTCGTTTACAGAGCCTTCTGCTGAAATGGACATTTGTTGTTTCTCTTGCGGTGGAAAAGGTTGTAAGCTTTGCAAAGGCGAAGGTTGGATAGAAATTCTCGGTGCAGGTATGGTTCATCCTAAAGTTCTCAGAGGATGCAACATTGATCCTGATGTATATAGCGGTTTTGCTTTCGGACTTGGTCTTGAACGTATAGTTATGAGAAAATACAACATAAACGATTTACGTTTATTATTTGAAAATGACCAGCGTTTTCTCAACCAATTTTAAGGAGGCATAACACAATGAATTTATCAACTAAATGGCTTAACGATTATACCGATATAAACATAAGCGCAAAAGAATTTGCCGATAAAATGACAATGTCAGGTTCAAAAGTTGAAACCTTTGACAATATGAAAGACCACATCAAAAACGTTGTTGTGGGCAAAATCACAAAAATTGAAAAACATCCTGATGCTGACAAGCTCGTTGTATGCCAACTTGACGTTGCAGGTGAGCGCGAATTACAGATAGTCACAGGTGCATCAAATGTTTTTGAAGGCGCAATTGTTCCTGTTTGTCTTGACGGTGCGTGTCTTCCAAGCGGTACACAAATTAAAAAAGGCAAACTCAGAGGAGTTGTATCTGAGGGTATGCTTTGTTCTTTGGGTGAGCTTGGACTTACATCACACAATTTTCCAAACGCAATAGAAGACGGAATCTTCATAATTGATTTTCCATGTGAGCTTGGCCAGAACATCATTGATGCCATCGATATGGACGATAATGTATTTGAGTTTGAAATCACACCTAACAGACCTGACTGTTTATCTGTTCTCGGTCTTGCAAGAGAAGTTTCTGCTACGTTTAACATTCCCTTTAAAAAACACGCTCCTAAATTCAGCGAAACTACAGATGACAAAATTGAGAATTATCTCAGCGTTACCGTTGAAAACAAAGAGCTTTGCCCAAGATACACTGCAAGAGTTGTTAAAAACATTAAAATTGAACCGTCACCAATGTGGATTCGCAATCGTCTCCACGCTTGTGGCGTAAGACCTATCAACAACATTGTTGACATTACAAACTACGTTATGCTTGAATACGGTCAGCCTATGCACGCATTTGATTACAAATGTCTTGAAGGAAATGCTATAGTTGTAAGAAATGCTAAAGACGGTGAAATATTCAAAACTCTTGACGATCAGGACAGAAAACTTGACAGTGAAATGCTTGTAATTGCTGATGCTAACAAGAGTGTTGCCGTTGCAGGTGTAATGGGCGGCGCAAACAGCGAAATTACAGAAAACACAAAAACCATAGTTTTTGAATCTGCAAACTTCAAAGGCTCAAGTGTACGTCATACAACAAAGAAACTTGGTATGCGTACCGATGCTTCTTCAAAATTTGAAAAAGGTCTTGATCCTTGTATGACAGATTCTGCGCTTGACAGAGCCTGTGAACTCATTGAGCTTCTTGGCGCAGGTGAAATAGTAAGTGGAGTTATTGACGTAAACAACGACAATCGCGAAAGAAGAGTCATTAAACTTGACGTTGATTGGGTAAACACTTTCTTAGGAACCGAAATTTCAACAGATTTTATGGTAAATGCTCTTAAAATGCTTGACTTTGAAGTTGATAGCGACCTTAATGTTACCGTTCCAAGTTTCAGAGACGACGTTGAAGAAAAAGCTGACCTTGCCGAAGAAATTGTAAGACTTTACGGTTACAATGAAATTCCATCTACACTTGTTAAAATGGAAACAACTCAGGGTATGCTTACAGAAAAGCAGAAACTCAGCAAACAAATCAACGAAACTCTTATAGCTGCAGGAGCTTCTGAAATATGCACATATTCTTTTGTAAGCCCTAAAATTTACGACAAACTTCATTATGCAGAAGATGACATCAGACGTGACAGCGTTATAATATCTAATCCTTTAGGTGAAGATACCAGTATTATGCGTACAACATCTGCTGCATCCATGCTTTCAACTCTTGCTCTTAACTACAACAACAGAAACGAATCTGTTTGTATGTACGAGCCTGCAACTGTATACATTAAACAGGGTGATATAAATACTCTGCCTTATGAAAAAGTTGAATTCTGCATTGGTATGTACGGTCAGGATACAGATTTCTTCAGCATTAAGGGAATTGCCGAAAGTGTTCTTGCAACTGCAGGAATTTACGGTTGCAAATACATTGCGCAGACTGAAAACCCAACATTCCATCCCGGAAGAACAGCTGAAATTATAAAAGACGATACTGTCCTTGGCATAATCGGTGAAGTTCATCCAAGTGTATGCAAAGAATTCGGACTTGGTACAAAAACATATCTTGCAATCTTAGATTATGACAGGATTTTCGAAAATGCAAGTACAGAAAAAGAGTACACCCCCTTGCCGAAATTCCCTGCAACAACAAGAGATCTTGCTCTTATTTGTCCCAAAGACCTTACAGTTGCACAGATTACAGAAATAATCGAAAGCAAGTCAAAAGGTATACTTGAAAGCGTTAAACTGTTTGACGTTTACAGCGGCTCACAAATTCCAGACGGTTTTATAAGTCTTGCGTTTGCTCTTGTATTCCGCGCATCTGACAGAACTCTTAATGATGATGAAATTGACAGTAAAATGAAGAAAATCGTAAAATCATTAGACGAAATAGGTGCAAAAATAAGATCTTAACAAATTATTTATAAAGTTTCTATTGATAATCTTTGAATTTTGTTTTAAAATATATTCATAAGATATTTCTTTGAAAGGCGGTATTGTCATAATGCAAGATTACAACACAATTCAATACAGTATCAAAAAAGAAAATGAATTACAGATGAAAGAAATTCTCACTACTGTATATGATGCTCTTAAAGAAAAGGGTTACAATCCGCTTAATCAAATAGTAGGTTACATCTTGTCAGAAGACCCCACCTACATTACAAATCATAACAACGCACGTGCTTTGATTCGCAAAATAGACCGCGATGAGCTTTTGCACATAATTGTTAAATTCTATTTAGACAACTAACAAAAAATGACTTGGATTTTTTCCAAGTCATTTTTTATTTATCCTTTTACAGCCCCTGCAATTACTCCGCTTATAATATATTTCTGTCCGAAAATATAGAAAATTATAATCGGTATTATTGCTATAACGAGCAGGGCCATAAACGAACCCCAGTCAACAGAGCCATACGCGCCCTGCATTGCAAGTTGAACTGCAACAGGTATTGTTTTATATTTTGAACCTAATATAAGATATGGAAGCAAATAATCATTCCACACCCACATTGTTTGCAAAATTGCAACAGTTACAGTGATAGGTTTGAGTACAGGAAAAACCACTCTGAAAAAAGTCTGAATCGGGTTACAGCCGTCTATCATTGCCGCTTCCTCAATTTCTATCGGAACGCTTTTTACAAATCCCGAATACATAAACACAGAAAGTCCCGCTCCGAAGCCAAGATAAACAAATATAATACCCAAAGGGTTATTAAGGCTCACTGACGTAACAACCGACGTCATTGTATACATAACCATCTGAAAAGGTACTACCATACTGAAAACAAGCACGTAATAAAAAATCCTGCATAATTTCGAGTCTGAGCGATTTATATACCAAGCGCACATTGAAGAAAAAAGCAACATTACAACAACGGAAAAGACTGTTATAAAAACAGATCTTCCGAAAGCGCCGAAAGTTTCAAGTCTTGCAACACTTGCCGAAAATTCCTGTGACGACATAGTCAGAAGTGAAGTTAATGATTTACCGAAAAAACCCGAATTTACAATTCCTCTGATATAGTTACCGCTATCAAAAGTGTTTGCGTTAGGGAGTTCAAAAGGTGAACTCATAATATACAGTTTGCTTTTAAATGAGTTATAAACAACAATAACTATCGGTGCGATAAAAACCAAAGTCAAAACAATCAAAAGAAGGTAAAGTACAACCGATACAAAAAGCTTTTGTTTTTTCATCATATCTGTTCCTCCTTTGACCTTGTAAAGCGTATCTGCAAAAAAGCAATTATTGCAACAATCACTGTGAATATAACAGCTTTAGCCTGCCCCATTCCCTGCTGACCTACCGTTGCATAAAAAGTATTGTATATATCAAGGGCAAGCATTGTTGTCTCTCTTGCGGGTGCCCCGTTTGTAAGAGCAAGATTCTGATCAAATAGTTTGAATGAATTGGACAAAGTCAAAAAAGTACAAATTGTAACAGATGGCATTATCATAGGAACAATAATTCTACGAAGTGTCTGAAAATATGATGCGCCGTCTATTTTTGATGCTTCAATCAAAGAATTCGGAATGCTTTGTATCCCTGCAATATAAATTACCATCATATAACCTATCATCTGCCAATTCATTAAAACTACAAGTCCCCAGAATCCGTACTGAGCGCTATAGGTTATATCAAGTCCGAAAATGCCAAGCACACCGTTAATTATAAGATTCCATATATAACCAAGTACGATACCGCCTATCAGATTGGGCATAAAAAATACAGTTCTGAAAAAATTTGACCCTCGCATTTTACGGGTTAATATAAGAGCTATCATAAACGCAATAAGGTTTACGGTTACAACCGAAACCACAGTGAATTTCACCGTAAACCAAAGAGCGTTTAAAAAATCTTTATCAGAAAATGCGTTGATATAGTTTTCAAATCCTGTAATTACAGCATTATCTACTGTTGTGAATTTACAAAACGAAAGGTATATTCCCATAATAAAGGGAATAACAAAAATCGTCACAAAAGCCAAAACCACAGGACCTAAAAACAAAACCGAATATTTTTTTAGTTTTTTATTCATAGTTTACTGTATATTTGCACTCTCCGTTTTCCACTTATCCACAACAAGCGAAACTACATCCTGCCAATTTTTAGTTCCCTGAGCATACTGTAAAAGTGCAGCGCCGAAATCGTTTTTAAAGTTCTGGCTGGGAAACAGCGTAAAATTCCATGGAACTGATTCAACATCCGCTTTTTTACTCCATTCAATCACTTGCTTAGCCAAAGGATCACTTGGTATTTCATCATCTTCAAAAGTATCAAAGGGCGCAATAAAATCAAGTTTTTCTGTTACAAACTTTTTACCTGTTTCACTTGAGAAAAGCCAATACAGAAAATCTTCCGCAGCTTTTTGTTCAGCATCAGAGGCTTTGGCATTGATACAAATATAGTTTTCTGTACCTATACACAAACCTTGTTTTTCTTCTCCCTCAACGCCCGTATAAATAGGCAAAAATTTGATATCATCTTCTTTTACGGTATTATCTTTAATTCCGCTTATCTGAGACCAAGCCCAGTTTCCATTCTGAACCATAGCGCACTGTCCAAGAGCAAATTCAGCCATAGACTCATCACCTATCTTAGAACCGAGAACTTTCGGGTCTGTTGTAGAATTATTTAAATACAAATCAAAAATATTTTTATAATTTTTAGCGTATTCAAAAAGTATATTTTTTGTGGCATCCGATGATAAGTCTATATTATTATTTTTAAATTCATAATAAATCGGAAGGTTTGCAAGATGGGTCTGCCAACGCCAATCTTCACCCGATTTTAAAGATGTGGCAGCAAAAACTCCTTTTATGCCAAGAGCTTCTTTATTTTTTTGCATATCTGTAACTAAGGCTGACAGTTTTTCAAAATTATTGATTTCATCCATTGACGAAAAATCTGTATCTTTACTGTCAAGCTCAAAATATTTATCAGTTATTGCTTCGTTATATATAATTCCGTAGCCTTCTACAAGATACGGAATGCCGTAAACAGCTCCATCTTTTGTTACCGCTATTGATTTGTCTGTCAGATGTTTATAAAGTTCTGTATCTTTTAAATCTCTGCAGTAATCGCTCCAGTTTGCAAAGCCTCTCGGACCGTTTATCTGAAAAATCGTGGGTGCTTCTGCTGTACCCATTCTTGCGGCCAAAGTAGATTCATACGTGTTATTTGCCGCAGTATCAACTATAAGTTCAATTCCAGTTTCGGTTTTATAAGCCTGAGCAATTTCGCTGTAAACAGACGCAACCTCCGGTTTGAAATTAAGAAATCTTACAGTAACGGCATCTTCTTTTTTTCCTGCACAAGACACTGCAGAAAACATTATCACTACCGACATAATTAATGCTATTATTTTTTTCATATAATTCAGCTCCTTTTATAACATTTTGCACCTGCTGCTATGAAAATATTATAAAAAGAAAAAAATTCTGTGCTAATGCACAGAATTTATCTTTCTAAAAGCCATAATTTCCCATCATTATTATTTTTATAAATATACTGATTATAAACTTTTCCATTTTGTTCGAATTCAATCATAACATAAGGAATTTCGCTTTTTAAGTCACAAACAATTTCAAGAGCCTGTGATACATTAAGACAAACGTTTTCATACACTTTTTTAAAAACAGAATATTCGTCTTTACCATGGTCATATTCCATTACGTTGACTGAAATATTTGAAATATATGTATTTGATTTAAAAAATACGCTCTCACCCAAAGGCTCAACATCTATTTTTATTATTTCTCTTCCATCCG
This sequence comes from Eubacteriales bacterium, assembly GCA_045657265.1. Classification (GTDB taxonomy): domain Bacteria; phylum Bacillota; class Clostridia; order Oscillospirales; family QAKW01; genus RGIG9041. Next base: position 34,266 of record JAZOSU010000004.1, read on the forward strand.
GTCTGAACTGCGAAACTGTCGTATGTACTCTGTTGCAACCACAAAAAGTAAACAAACATAAAATACACATCAAAACAACAAAAATTCTTTTCATATTATCTTCCTTTCATAAAAATAATATCAAATAAAGAATTAAAGTGCAAGATTTATTCTTGCACTTTAATCACAGTTGTAGGGTCTATTTTCTTTCCGTTTTCAGTTATTTCCAGATGAAGATGAGGACCGTCAGCAATCTCAAAAACCGCAGTATTTCCGATTTTACCTACGATATCTCCCTGATTTATAATCTGCCCTTCTTCAAGTTCTACATTATCATCGAGATTGCAGTATATAGATTTTTTGCCATCTGTATGTTTTATTACAACGGTTATACCAAAAAGGTCGTTTGCCTCAATTTTTTCGACGGCACCGTCATTTATTGCCACAACATTATCCCCTAAATTTGCGGCAATGTCCACACCGTCGTGTATGCGCCAATCTTTTAGCGTTTCGGAATAAACAGGTGTTGTAAGGGAAAAAGCTGTACTTATCTGACCTGATACAGGCATAATATACGGTTTTGAATCAATAACAGGTTTAGCATCTGCTTCCGGCTTTACGACTTCTTCTTTATTTTCTTCGACATTTATCTCGTTTTGCTCTGTTTTTTCGGTTTCAATTACGTTTTCCAATGTAGTATCAACTTTATCCACATTATCCGGCAAGTTATCTATGGGCTGATTACTCAAAGATTTCTGTATGGATTTATAAGAAATAAAACTTACCGCACCGATAACTGCAACACAAAGAGATAACAATACATAATACCCTAATTTCTTTTTATCAAACTTATTTTTTTCAAAAATATTTTTCTTTTCCATTGTTTTACCTCCGTTATCAATATTCTTGACAAACAGAGAATATTTATACAATTTTTCAAATTTTATAATCTTTAATTATTACACCGCTATAGTAATGTTTTAATATTTCTTCATAGTTATAGCCTTGTTTTGCCATTTCATTTGCTCCGTTCTGAGAAAGACCCACGCCGTGTCCGTAACCATAAACAGTAAAAATAACATTTTCACCTTCTGCTTTTGCATCAAAACAAGCACTTCGCAGATTCAAAAATTTACGTATATACGTACCTGCATAAACAGTATCGGAAACTGTTATCTGTTTAACAAGTCCCGATTCTGTTTTTATTATCTCTCCTAAAAAGCAGTCAGGAGATTTTGAAAAAGATACCCCGAGATTTGTTTCAAAAATATTGGTGAAATCTTTCTTTGAAAACACGACAGTTGTTTCAAAATCCTTTGCCAGTCTGTCTTTTTCAGACTGTATTGACACAAGATATTCTACATCACTTCCCCACACTTCTTTTGCACTTTGGGTTACTCCGCAAGACATAGAGTGAAAAACAGCATTGATAGGTTTATCGTTATATGTAATAACTTTTCCTAAAACCGCGCTGACGCTTTCTTCAATATTACTGTAATATTTATCAAAAAAAGCATCTCCCCATTTTTTTCTTGCGGTTTCTTTATCCATATATGCCATACAATGCGTACTGTCATCGCAGACATAGGCGCCTTTGTGACCTACATCTGTATCGGGATTTTCATTAACATAGTTCATTTTGTTTATCATATATGTAAAAGAAGCAATCGCTTGTGATTTGAGTGCTTCTTTATGAAAATTAGCCTGCATTTCTCCTGCCACCGTAGCGCACAGATAATCATAACAGTTTAATTTTTCGACTTTACCGGTTTCATTTCTATAAACCAGTATTTCGGGAATACCCACATCGTTTTTTAATTTTTCATTATTCTTCACACTGAATATCAACACTACTGCGTAAGGAACAAAAAGCAAAACCAAAAACAAAGCTATCAGATAATATTTAAAATAGCGCATATTACACCTCCAAGGACAAACCTTAATATATAATATGCAGTTAAAAAAGAAAAAATCCATCATATTGATGGATTATAAATCTTGTGTTATTTTTTTGATAGTTTCGGTATCTAACGTTTTTTTGGTATACAGAGAATGATGCGTACCGTTTTGATACCAAAGCGCTATTCTTCCTCCCTCTTTGAAAGTACATACAGAAACCTCCGTGTCTTCACCCAAAACATAAGAATCAACCTCTGTCAGTTTTCCTTTTATTCCGTAAAGAGGCGCCTGAGAATAGGCTTTTGATGCTCTATGAACAAAAATAATACCGTTGTATGCAAACTCTGTTTCTGCTATCAAATCGTTTATGATTGCGCATTTAACGTTACGCGCCTGTGCAGGTACTGACATTTTAATACCTATCTGGGCAGAAAGAGCATTGACATCAGAAGTCGAAACAGACGTTTCTTTGAGAGGTGCAGGTGGTTTGATTTCACAACCACACAACAAAATTAATATTAAAACAAGTAAAAGCGAAAACAAACGTTTCATATATTATTCCTTATTCAAAAATTTTTGTATACGAATATCTTTTCCGTAAAAAAGAAGGCAGTCAAATCCACCTGCAAGACGCGAAAATACACGTTGACCATACATTTTTTCAAATTCAGAAAATCTGTTATTGGAGCTTAAAATCATTTTTTTACTGCAACGTATACGTTTATCAAGTATATCGGAAAAAACCGCGGTAGTATAAACAGACGGAGCTTCTGTACCCAAATCATCAATTATCAGCAAATCACAGTTTTCAAACATATCAACATCGGTATTCTCACTGTCAAATCTTGCTTTTTCGATACGTTTGAAAAAGTCAACCGCGCTGATATAAATAACGCTTTTTCCTTTATTCAAAAGAACTTTTGCAACACAGGTTGAAAGAAAAGTCTTACCAAGACCTGTTCCGCCTATCATAAGCAAACTTTTACAAGGTAGGTCAAAATTTTCAGAAAAAGCTTTGCATTTTGCAAGGTTATTTTTCATATTTTCTCTTGGAGTAAGCGGATAACCTTCGCATTTTTCGTTGGGATAGTATTCTAAATCAAAGGTTTTAAAGCTCTGGTGTGCTAATGAATCTCCTATATTTGAAGTTTTAAAATTCTCTTCAATTATGCGTTTTTTAAAGCAATTACAAGGTTTCCCGTCTGTAAAGCCAAAATCTTTACAGATTTCACATTCGTATTCAGGTTCAAAATCCTGCAGAGAAAGTCCGTTTTCTCTAAGAAATGCATTTTTTTCTTCTGAAAGTTTAGCCAATGCCTCGGTCATTTGTTCTCGGACGTCTTCGCCTGATATCAATCGTCTGGTATAATCGGTGGCAACATTGCTTATCTGTCTGTCGATTTCAGAGAGGAAAGGCATTTTTTCATACGTCTGTGCTTTGAACTCATAAGCTTTATTCTGTGCTATGCGGCGTTTTTCTTCAAACTCCGCCAAAACTATAGATTTGACTGACAATATTATTCACCTGCCAAACGTTTGATAATTTCATTCTCGATATCATCTGTAACAAAACTTTTTTCACCCTGTTGTACGCTTTGGTTTGTCTGATCAATATCTTCAACGGTTCTATAACCTTTTTTAAACCAATCTGTCAGTATTCCGTTTATGTATGCAAAAGACAGTTTTGATTTTTTATCAATACACACTTCGTACGCCTGTTTAATCATTTCTATAGACATACCAAGTGCAGAAATCCAATTTTCAATAAATTCTTTTTCTTTTTTGGAAAGAGCACGTCCCTCTATACCGAAATAAACTGCAACAGCTGTTTCTGTTTTATTCTTCTTTTCAAGATTTTTAATCAGGGCTTCTGCTTTTTCAAAGCTATCTATTCCCCTGTCATACCAATCAAGAGCTACTTTTTCAATATATCTGAAATTAGTTTTACCGCTTGATATACAGTAGTTAACAATCTGCAAAACAAGGTCAGTTGAAAATCCAAGATGATCATACATTGCAAAAACAACAGATGCATCGTTATGGTTAACTGTTTTTCCTACAACACGCTGAATTTCATCAAGAAGATATGAAAATTCATTATCTTCATTTTTTCGCTCAAGTATACTTTCAGGATTGTACCTTGGCAAAGTTTCGCTCTGTACCGAAGATACTCCACTCAGAATAAGGGAACTTCCGCGGCGGATAAGCACACCGTTTTTAATCCAGAATTCAATAGCATCCTGTACATCAGAAATATCAAGATTACATTGTTTTGAAATATCTTCGAGAGTAAGCGCCATATCTTCAAAGCGTATAAGACAAAGAATAACCTTAATTTGTGCGCCTGTAGCCAAGGGCAAAAATCTATCAGCTACAGATTTGGGTACCTGCATCATCGGTATTTGATTACTGTTAAAAATATATCCTGCCAAAACAAAACTCCTAAATCTTTATTGGAGTTTAATTATACAAAATTTCCTGTCAAAAATCAACAACAACTTGCAAATAATATATTTTATGATATAATTCTACTGAATTTCATATCGTAAAGGTACTAAAAATGAAAAGAATAAAACTAAAAAACAGAAAACTACCAGCATATACAAACGGTGAAGAAATATTCAATATGGTTTCTCACATAGTAGGCGGTGCAATAGGCATTGCAGCTATTCCTTTATGCGTTATAAAAGCTGTATTTGACAGTAATGTTTACGGAATTATAAGTGGCGCAATATTCGGAGCAACTATGCTTATTCTGTATTGTATGTCAAGCATATACCACGGATTAAGTCCTAAGCTTACTGCTAAAAAAGTGTTTCAGGTTATTGACCACTGCACTATTTTTATTCTTATTGCAGGAACATACACACCTTTTTGTCTATGCACAATACGAAGCTTCAGCGTAGCTACAGGCTGGACAATTTTCGGTGTAATTTGGGGTGCTGCCGCTCTTGGAATTGTATTTAATGCAATCGACCTTGAAAGATACAAAACATTTTCCATGATATGTTATCTCACAATGGGTTGGTGCATAGTATCAGTAATTGTTCCCACTGTAAAGGCACTTACTCTTACAGGTGCATTATGGCTTTTAGCGGGTGGTATTCTCTATACGTTAGGTGCTGTATTATACGCAATAGGTTCTAAGAAGAAATATTTTCATTCGGTGTTTCACATATTTTGCGTACTTGCAAGTATAACACATCTTATATGCATTTTATTTTACGTACTGATATGAGTAAAGAAGTGCTTATAAAATGTCCCATATGCGGTACGGTTTTACCACAGGACACAGAGTTTTGCGTATACTGCGGAACTTTATTTGACCACAAAACCATAACTAAAATAAAACAAGGCGATATTGAAAACGAAGACACCATTATAAAATAAACTCGGGTACCAAAAATGATATGCACCCCAAAAGTTAGACGCTTTTGGGGTGCATATCAAAATACCCGAGTTTTTTATTAAATAAGATTTATTTCTTTCATTGCTTTTTCAAGTTTTTGTTTATTGGCATCTGCCATATATGTAAGCGGAAAACGGTAACCGCCAACATTCATTCCCATAAGATTAAGTGCTTCTTTTACAGGGATTGGGTTTACTTCTATAAACAAAGCGTTTATAAACTCAAGATATTTAAGCTGAGCTTCCAAAGCTTTATTAACATCTCCGTTTATATAGTTAAAAATCATATCGTGAGTTTCTTTTGGTATACAGTTTGCAGAAACAGAAATAACACCGCTACCACCTATTGACATAATCGGAACTGCAATATCATCATTACCGCTATACATTGCAAAATCTTCACTAACAAATTTTGCAATTTTCATAGCATAGCTCATATTACCCGAAGCTTCTTTGATACCCATAATATTCGGATGATCTTTAAGTCTTTCAACAACGCTTTCAGAAATAGAACAGCCTGTTCTTCCTGGAACGTTATAAAGGATACATGGAATATTTACGGCATCTGCAACCATTTTGAAATGCTGATACATACCTTCGTCGTTTGCTTTATTATAATATGGTGAAATTATAAGAAGACCGTCTGCTCCGAGTTTTTCATAAGCAACGCTTTTTTCAATCATTGTCTGAGTACAGTTTGAACCGCTTCCTGCAATTACAGGAATTCTGCCTGCGGCTTTTTCAACCGTAAATTTACAAACAGCTTCATCTTCTTCATGTGACATTGTTGAGGATTCACCTGTTGTACCAAGTATCAGAAGAGCATCTGTTTTATTTTCGATATGGAATTCTATAAGTTCTTCAAGTTTGTCAAAATTAACTGTTCCATCCTGATTAAACGGTGTAACAAGAGCTACTATTGAGCCTTTAAGATTTTTAATATTCATACCACATTCTCCTTATAAATCAACATTAATATCTGTATCAAGTCTTCTCATATCTTCATACGACTGTCTTTTTAAAACAACTCTTGCTTTTCCGTCTTTAACAAATGTAACTGCAGGAAGACCAAGTCGGTTATAGTTACTTGCCATTGAATATCCGTACGCGCCTGTAGTAAACACAGCAAGTAAATCACCTTTTTCAGTTTTTGGCAGACAAACATCCTCGATAAGTATATCGCCGCTTTCACAACATTTACCAGAAATTGTTACAATTTCTTCACAAGGTGCATCCATTTTGTTTGCGACTGCGCATTTATATTTTGCTCCATAAAGCGCAGGTCGAATATTATCAGCCATACCGCCGTCTACAAAAAGATATTTGATATTTGCAGTTTTTTTGGAATAACCTATTGAGTAAACGGTCATACCCGCTTCGGCAACGACACTTCTGCCCGGTTCTATCATAATTTTATTTACAGAAAGACCAAGCAATTCTTTCTGATGAGCACACTCCAAAAGTATATGGTTACATACAAGGCTGATAGGAAGCGGTGAATCAGTATCAACATAAGTAGCTGCAAAACCACCGCCAAGGTCAAGTATACCTACAGGGTATCCTGCTTTTTCAATAACGGATATAAATTCCATTATTTTTTTAACTCCGGCTATAAAAGGGTCTATACCAAAAATCTGACTTCCTATATGAATATGTATACCTGCAAAATCAACGTATTCATTTTCAGATATATTTTTAATCATACCCAAAATAGTATCAGTTTCATAAATAGATATACCGAATTTACTGTCAATACTTGCAGTAATTATATATTTATGCGTATCTGCAGATATACCCGGATTTACACGAATTATAACTGACGTTTTCTTTTTAAGTTCTGATGCGATTTCAAATATAGCATCAAGTTCCATAACGCTATCAACAACGATGTTACCTACGCCCATTGAAATCGCTTCTGTAAGTTCTTTATATGTTTTATTATTACCGTGGAATACAATTTCTTCAAAGGGAAAATCCACAGCCTTTGCCAGAGCAAGTTCACCGCCGCTTACTGCATCAAGACCGCAATTTGCATCTTTTACAAGTCTGAGCATTGCTTCACAGGAAAAAGCTTTACTGGCATAAATAACCTGAGTTTCAAATTCAGGATGAACAAAAGACGTTTTAAACTCAGATAGTCTATCTTCAAGAGCTCTCTCATTATATATCATAAGAGGAGTGCCGAGTTTATCTGCAAGTTTATCAACAGATACGCCTTCAATTTTCATTATCTTATTCATATATCCTCCATAAAAAAATCAGTAAGATGATGCATCTTACTGATAAAACAATATCAAACCAGCAAGATAGCTCCAATGTGCAAACTCTTTACACAAAGAGCGAGATGGGTATTCCCCACCGCGCCACCTATCAGAACCTGCCGGTCTGACGGTTCGGCGAAATTGCCTCACCTTGCAGTCACTGTCTGCCGACTTTTACAAGGTTAATCGTTTCCGCACCTCTATCAAGAATAACAATATTATAAAAGCAAAGGCGCATATTGTCAAGAGATTTTTAACATATAATTGACTTTATTTATTTATAATAGTATACTTATAATTACTTATAAATAAAGGAACTGAATTATGTTAGAAAAAATTAATCAGATTGATACTATGGCTTTAGAAAAAGCCTCTGAAGATTTTAAAAGAATTGACGAAACAGCTCACTTCTGCACAAAAAAGGTGCTTGATGCTTTTGCTGCAGAAAAGGTCAGCGAGTCCCATCTCAACGGTTCAACCGGTTATGGTTACACTGACCCAGGCAGAGAAGTTCTTGACAGAATATTTGCACGAGTGTTTGAATGTGAAGATGCACTTGTAAGACCACAGTTTGTTTCCGGAACTCACGTACTTACCGTCGCTCTTTTCGGTATGCTCAGAACGGGCGATACTTTACTTTCCATAACAGGAAGCCCTTATGACACTTTATACGACGTTGTGGGAATAAATGACAGTGTAGGCAGTCTTAAAGAATACGGTATAAATTACAAAGAGACCGATTTTTCAAACAGTGAGTTTGACAAAATGGCAATAGCTAACGAACTTAAAGATAATTCTGTTAAATTAGTATTTATCCAAAAATCAAAAGGATATCTTGACAGAAGAACTTTATCTTCAGAAGAAATCGGCGAAATATGCAAATATGTCAAATCAATAAGACCTGACGTTTACGTTATGGTTGACAACTGTTACGGTGAGTTCTGTGAAAAACACGAGCCTGTATATTACGGTATAGACCTTATGGTTGGTTCATTAATTAAAAATGCAGGCGGCGGTCTTGCCAAAACAGGCGGATATATTGCAGGAACTAAAGAATGTGTAGAAAAATGTTCATACAGACTGACTTCCCCCGGTATCGGCAGAGAAAGTGCCGCTACAGGCAGTTATCTCGCAGATTTCTTCCAAGGATTCTTTATGGCACCTCATACTGTTGCACAGGCTTTGAAAACCGCAGCGTACGGAGCTTACGTGTTTGACAGTCTCGGTTACAAGGTAAATCCCAAACCATCCGAAATCAGATACGATATTATTCAGACGGTAAATCTCGAATCGGCAGAAAAGCTTATCAATTTCTGCAAAGGTATACAGTCGGGCGCACCGATTGACAGTTTTGTATCGCCCGAGCCTTATGCTATGCCGGGATACAGTGACGAGGTTATTATGGCTGCAGGCGCATTTGTTCAAGGAGCATCAATTGAGCTTTCAGCAGACGGTCCTGTCAAACCGCCATACACCGCTTTTATGCAGGGAGCTTTAACCTTTGAAAGCGGAAGACTTGGTATTATGAAAGCTCTTGAAAAGGTACTTGGAGCAGATATATGAAAAAAATCAGATTAATAGCCATAACTTTATTGCTTTTACTTACTCTTTCATCTTGCAACCTTACAAACTTTGATACAAACTCGATGCTCACTGCCCCTCTTATGGGACCTTCGGAGCAAAATATGAGAAAAGCAATCAGTGATGCAATAGGAAGCAGTTACGAGCCTGTATACCCCAAAAGCGGAAGTTATCAGACTGCCATAAGTTTAATTGATATTACTAAAAGTAACACAAGCGAAGCTGTATGCTTTTATAAAACACTGTCAGATCAGTATGTACATCTGATAGTTTTACAGAACGTAAACGGCAAATGGACTTCAATGGGAATTGCCGAAAGTCAGGCTATGGGAGTTGACAGAATTGACTTTTGCGACATTACAAATGACGGCAAAAAAGAGCTTGTAGTAGGATGGCAATATCTTTCAGGTGAAGAAAAAGCCCTTGAAATTTTTTCACTTTCAGATAACAACGAACTTAAAAGTAAATACACAGGTATGTACAATGATTTCATTGTATCAGGCAGTTGTATAACTGTAATTTCTAAAAATACTGCAGGTAAAACCGCCAGTGCTTCTCTTATAAGTTCAGCTGAATCAGGAATATCCGTAACTAACACAGTATCTTTAAATAACTCAATAGCAGGTTTCACAAAAATCCAGACAAGCGAAATTTCAAATACAAACACCTTGATATATATTGACGAACAGCTTGAAAGCCAAACCTACACAACAGAGCTTTTACTGTTAAATACAAAAGACAAACCCACGCTTAACGCAATTAACCTTGAAAACCGTACAATGCGTACAAGAGCTTATGTTTGTATAGATGCTGATGATGACGAGATAATTGATCTTCCTGTAGAAAAAATCCTTCCATCATATATAAGAAACGGTACCGAAGAGGCTCTTTCTTACGTTGACTGGTATAAAATTTCTGACAGTGAACTTAAATTTATTAAATCAACATATTCCAGTGTAAACGAACCTTTTTATATTGAATTACCACAGGAGTGGACAGATAAAATTACAATTGAAAAAAATCCGGACAGTGAGAGAATAATACATTTTTACGAACTTGAAAACAAGCAACCCATGTTTTCAATAAGAGTATTTTCCAGACAGGAATATACCGATTCATCAGAAAAGGATATCTGGCAGGAAATCACCACATCGGGAGAAAATGTATATACTTTCCGTCAAGATTCCAAAAACATATCAAAAACATTTAAAACCGACATTAAAACAATAGCCAAGTTGTTTGTCGTATTATCATAATGGAGTAAAAACTAATGAAAAAAGTTCTTGTACTTGAAGATGAAAAATCTATACGCGATTTTGTTGTTCTTAATCTGAGCAGAGCAGGTTACGATATTATCGAAGCAGAAACAGGCGAACAGGCTCTGGAACTTTTTGACAGCAACAACGATATTGACATTGCGTTACTTGACGTTATGCTTCCGGGCATTGACGGTTTTGAAGTCTGCAAAACAATACGTGCATCAAATCAAAAAGTCGGTATAATCATGCTGACTGCAAAAGTTCAGGAAAACGATAAAGTCACAGGTCTTATGAACGGTGCTGACGACTACGTTGCAAAGCCTTTCTCCCCTCTTGAGCTTATTGTGAGAGTTGACAGTCTGTACAGAAGAGTTACTGTTATGAAAGGCGAATCTCCTGAAAAAGTCACAGGTGAAATCGCGTATGGTCCGTTCAAACTTAATACTAAAAGCAGAAAGCTCACAAAAGACGGAAACAAAATTGAACTTACTCAAGTAGAATATCAGCTTCTTAAGTTGTTTATGGAAAACAGCGGTGATGCTTTTTCCAGAGAGGAAATTTTCAAAAACGTCTGGGGTGACAGTTTTGCAGGCGATAAACATAAAATTGTTGACGTAAACATCCGCAGACTCCGTATTAAAATTGAAGATGATGCTTCCGCGCCCTCTTATATTCAGACTGTCTGGGGTTACGGATACAGATGGGGTAATGAATGAGAATAAGAATTAAACAAAAACTTGCTCATATGCAAAACGAAATCCGTCAGAAATTATTCAGCGGAATTGCAATGAGATGGATCCTCAACATATTTAGTCCTATACTCATTGTTGTTACGCTTTCTTGCATTATTCTTTGCGCATTTATAAGTAACTTCTATAATATGAGTGCAATTAACACTCTTAAAGCAGATGCAGAAAGTACAGCTAAATATTTCGAGAATTTTGTTTATCCTCAGTACAGAGATTTCACTACTTGCGCTCAGCTTCTTGTAAGCGATTTTGACAAGAAAAATATGATGGAAATACAGGTTTCCAACACATCAGGTAAAATAGCGTATTCTTCTACCGGTTTTGCAATCAATGAGCTTAACATAACTCCTGACGTACTTGATGCCAGAAACGGCATACAGTCGAAATGGACAGGCACCTTTGATGCGACCAAAGAAAAAATTATATCAGTATCACATCCTCTGTACAACACCGAAGGCAGAGTATGCGGTACCGTACGACTGATATCGTCAGTACAAAACCTGAAAGAAACACTTGTATTCTTCTATGTAATTATTTTCCTTATCGGTTTTGCAATTATCGGTCTTACCGCTATATCGGGTATATATTTTATAAAATCCATAGTTATCCCTGTGCGTCAGATAAACAGCGTTGCTCTTGAAATTGCCGAAGGTAACCTTACCACCAATGCTCTTAAATATACATCAGGTGACGAGCTTGGTCAGCTTTGTCAGAGTATTCACACTATGGCAAACAAGCTTTCTGACACTGAACAGGTAAAAAACGATTTTATATCTCAGATTTCACACGAGCTGAGAACTCCGATAACTGCCATCAAAGGTTGGAGTGAAACAATGATGGCTGATGAAAAGCTTGACGAGCTTAGCCACCGAGGCGTTACAATTATTCACAATGAAACAGAACGTCTTTCCAAGATGGTTGAAGAAATGCTTGATATGTCAAGAATGCAAAGCGGCAGACTTAACATAACGATATCACCTGTAAACATAGTAGCAGAATTTGAAGACACAGTCTTTATGATGAGTGAACGTTCCAAAGGCGAAAACGTATTTATCCGTTATGATATTTGTGAGGAAGAATGCATTATAAATGGTGATAAAGACAGATTAAAGCAGGTATTTTTCAACGTTATAGACAACGCAGTTAAACACTCAAATCCAGGTTCTGAAATCATTGCATCAGCACATATAAACGAAAAATCCATATCGTTTATCATTGAAGATTTCGGCGCAGGTATCAGCAAAGAAGACCTTCCCTATATCAAAGAAATGTTCTACAAAGGCGCATCACAAAAAAGAGGTTCAGGTATCGGGCTTGGCGTTTCCGATGAAATTATGAAGCTTCACGGCGGAAGTCTCGATATAGAAAGCGAATACGGTATAGGTACTAAAGTTACAATTACCCTGCCTATTATGGAGGAAATAAACAATGATAACGTCATTTGATTTTAAAATTCTCGATTTTATACAAACTCTTCGCACACCTTTTCTTGATAAAGTATTCACTTTTATTACCCATTTAGGTGACGAAGGTTACGTATGGATAGCAATTGCCGTAATACTTTTGTTTTTCAAAAAAACAAGAAAATGCGGAATTATCATGGCAATAACACTTATTGCAGGACTGCTTATCGGCAACATTGCTCTTAAAAATATATTTGCAAGACCAAGACCTTTTGTTCTTGACCCTACAAAAATTGCTAACGTATTAATTTCTCCGCCAAGCAGTTATTCCTTCCCATCAGGTCACACTCTTTCATCGATTGAATGTGCAGTAGCTATCTGGCTTTGCAATAAAAAATGGGGTATACCTGCAATAATACTTGCAGTTCTTATTGCATTTTCAAGGAATTATTTATACGTACATTATCCAACAGATATTTTAGCAGGTGCGGTTTTAGGCGTCGCAATTGCATATTTTACCCACTTTATTTACAACAAGTTTTTAAACGGCAAAAAAATATGGAAAATCGAATTATAAAAAATAAGGTTGTGATTTTTTCACAACCTTATTTTTATTTATAAGAGAAAATAGGCTTCCTATAAAGGAAGCCTATTTTCAAGGAAAAAGAAAGAAGATGAAATTTATATTTGAAAGGAAAGTATTTTTATTTTCTATATAAATATTATCAAAATTTCACACAATTGTCAATGATTTTTGTGCATTTTATTTATTTTCCTACACCGATTTCACTTATCGTTGCAAGAAAACTTTCCATTCTGTCTATTTTTGAAAGGGTTTCATCTTTTGAAAGAAGTGTCAGATACGGTTTTTCCCCCGTTGTATAAAGAAGATATCCTCTGTATTTTGAGGTTAGTTCTTTGACAGTATTAACAGGGATTTCTTTGAAATAAAATACAAGGTTTTCTCCTTTTTGTTTTATATCTGTAATACCCTGCTTTCTTGCCATATTACGCACAAGAGATATACGCATCAGATTTACAACGCTAACCGGAGGAGCTGTAAATCTGTCTTTAAGCTCCTCAAGACAGTCATCAAAATCTTCTTTTGATTCAATTGCCGCTATACGTTTATATATATCAATTCTTGTACGCTCACTTGTAATATAGTCATTCGGAACAAAAGCATTTATAGATACATCAACACTGCAATCAGTTTTAGTTTCCGGTTCTATTCCCTGCTCAGTAAGTATAACGTTTTTAAGGATATCCATATAGGTATCATAGCCGACAATATTCATATTACCATGCTGACGCTCACCAAGAAGACTACCCGCTCCCCTGATTTCAAGATCACGCATTGCAATTTTAAGTCCTGCGCCAAACTCTGTGAATTCTTTAATTGTAACAAGTCTTTTAGATGCAATTTCAGATGGAGTTTTATCTTTTCTGTACGTCAGATACGCATAAGCTCTTCTATTACTTCGTCCTACCCTGCCTCTTATCTGATGAAGCTGAGCAAGGCCCATTCTGTCTGCATCTTCAATTATGAGCGTATTTGCAAAACTGACGTCTATACCTGTTTCAATAATTGTAGTACAAAGCATAATATCAACCTGATGGTCACAAACAGCCTGCCAAGCTTTTTCGATATCTGAAGCTGACATCTGTCCGTGAACTATCATTATTCTCGCATGAGGAATGGCTATTGTAAGGCGGTGCATTATTTTGTCAAGCGCCTCTATATCGTTTTTAAGATAAAAAACGCAACCGTTTCTTCGCATTTCACGGAGAATTGCCTGAGTTATAATTTCAAAATTATATTCAAGCACGTATGTCATAACAGGAAGTCTATCTGAGGGAGCTTCTTCAATAATAGAAATATCTCTTATTCCTGACATTGCCATATTAAGAGTACGTGGTATAGGAGTTGCGCTCATAGTCAGAACATCAACCCCGATAGACATTTCTTTAATTTTATCTTTATGTTTTACACCGAAACGCTGTTCTTCGTCAACTATAAGAAGTCCAAGGTCTTTAAACTCAATATCTTTCTGTAAAAGACGATGAGTGCCTATCACGATATCTACAGAACCTGTTTTTAGTCCTTTGACAGTATTTTGTATCTGTGTACGCGTTCTGAATCTTGAGAGAACCTCTACGTTCACCGGAAAACCTTTAAATCTTTCAACGACCGTATTATAATGCTGATTTGCAAGAATGGTTGTCGGCACCAGAATTGCCACTTGTTTACTGTCTGAAACTGCTTTAAATGCCGCTCTTAATGCAACTTCTGTTTTTCCCACGCCAACGTCTCCGCAAAGAAGTCTGTCCATCGGGAAAGGTTTTTGCATATCAGCTTTTATCTCACTTGCGCAAACAAGCTGATCTTCTGTTTCTTCATATTCAAAACGCCCTTCAAATTCTTTCTGCCATTCTGTATCTTCTGAAAAAGCAAATCCTTTGGCATTAAGACGTTTTGCATAAAGTTCTATAAGCTCTCTTGCAAGTTCCCTTGATTCTTCCCTGACTTTACTTTTAGCTTTTTCCCAGGCAGGCGAACCGAGTCTTGAAAGTTTTATTTTAGATGCTTCCCCACCTATATATTTAGATATAAGATCAAGCTGAGGACAAGGTACGTAGAGTGTATCGCCTTTATCGTATGAAATGACAAAATAATCTTTTGTTACATTATTGAGAGTAATTTGTTTTATACCATTGTACACACCGATTCCGTGTGAATGATGAACAACAAGGTCACCCGGCGCAATATCGTCAAAGCTCTTGATTTTTTCCCCTTCCTGTTTTCTGCGGGAACGGGATTTTTGTTTTTTACGGACAGAATCGGAAACCAAAAGCAGTTTTGCATCATTAAAAGCAACACTGACTGAAAGATTACTTTTAATTACAGCAACCGCACCCTCTAAAATCTCATCTGACGATACTGTAACTTTTGCTCCCACAAGCATTGATCTTACTGTATCAGCTCTTGCAAAATCACGTACCGAAATTATACATTTATATCCCTTATCAGTATACGCTTTTATATCGGATATTGAGTCTTCACCTTCAAAAACAGGCACTACCGCTTCATTTATATCAGCCTCACACAATGCCGAGAGTTTTACAGGTGCAGAACTCGGAAGACGAGAAAACAAGTAACTGCCTGTACCAATTTTTTCAAGAATATCTTCAAAACCAAGATAGTATTTACCCTGATTTGAAATATACATACCGTGTCTGATACAATGTTCTACATTCTGATTAAACTGCCAGTCAATAAATTCGCATCTTGATTTTAGGTTATTTATTTCACAAACAAAAACAAGGTCATTTTCAAAATAATCAAAAATAGTAAACAGTTTAGGATAAATTTCGGGTATATACTTATCAGATGCTATTTTAAGCCCTGATTTTAACGCTTCTATATCTTTTTCTACGTCATTATGCCCTGTTTTATCATAAAGTTGTTCAAGGGTATTAAGCAAGTCTTTTTTCTCGCTTCCGTGAAGACCTATTATTTTTACGTTATCAAAGTTTTCTATTCTTCTTTGGCTTATTACATCAAAAGAAGAAATGCGTTCAATTTCATCACCAAAAAACTCTATGCGCACAGGGTTATCATAGCCCGGCACAAATACGTCAACAATATCTCCCCTTTTAGAAAAAGAACCCTCGCCCTCTACCATATCAAACATAGAATAGCCGTTTTCTGTTAAAAAATCACAAAGTTTTGTGATATCTTCGCTAAGTCCAACTGAAAGAGTTATACTGTTTGTTACAAGAAAATCAGGCTGAGGAGTTGGCATACAAGCGGCATCTACCGTAGTTATGACAACATCAAAATCACCGTTTTGTACTTTTTCCAAAACTGAAATTCTTGCGCTCTCTCCAAAACCCGAAGCTGAATCAACTGTATCAAAATTGAATTCCGTTTCAGCAAACACACAGGGTTCTCTACCAAAAAGGGCGCAAAAAAGCGAGGAAATTTTCGAAATATCGTAGCTGTTATCTACTATAAAAATTCCCTTTTTATTATATTTTTTCATAGCGCAATAAGCGGCTATGACTGAAGACACATCGCTGACATTAGTCACTGCCACCGGAAGAGTATCCGGCGGCGGAAACCAGGATGCGCCTACTAACGAATAAACATCAAAATCAGCCATTATACATATTTCTCGCTTTATCAAGTTCTCCTGCCATCAGTAGATCGCATATAGCTCCTGTTTTATCGGCAGCCGAAACTATTTCTTTATAGTCGCTATCCGGAAACTTCCCAAGCACCCAGTCTTTAAGGTCATATTCGGGTGTCGGTTTTTTGCCGACTCCGATTTTTATACGCAAAAACTGTTCGGTACCAAGATTTTTAATTATATCCCATATACCGTTATGTCCCCCGTCAGAGCCTTTGGGTCTTATACGTATTTTACCCGGTACCAAAGATACATCATCATATATAACAATTATATTCTCTTTGGGTATTTTAAAAAAGCTCATCACGTCACGAACAGCTTCACCGCTCAGATTCATAAAAGTCTGAGGTTTTATTATGTAAATTTCCTTTTCAAAGTCAGCTGATTTATACGCAAAAGCATTTGCTTTTACCTTTACAGCTGATGCATTATAATAATCTATTAATCTGTCTGCGCATATAAAACCTGCGTTATGACGTGTTTTTTCATATTTTGCACCGGGGTTACCGAGACCCACAATAAGATATTTGGGTTTAGATTTAAAAATCATTTTTACCTCTCATCATATTTTTCAAAAAATTCTATAACTGTTTTTTTATAAGTTTCAGGGTCTACGTAAAAACTCAGTCCGTGGTCAGCCCCATCTACTGTAAGAAGTTGTTTTTCAGAAGCGCATGCTTCATAGTTTTCTTTTGTCATATCTACAGGCACAAAACTGTCACTTGTTCCGTGAACAAACAAAATGGGTGTTTTTGTATTTGCAACACAGTTTACTGTAGATATACTCTTAGCATCAAAATTTGCCTGTCGGCTTACGTAGAAATTTGCAATATTAAGCGCAAGATTACCTTTAATCTTCAGGTTATTGTTCATAACGTGTCTCCAGATATCATTAGGAGATGTAAATCCGCAGTCACTTATTATCCCTTTGACGCGCGGCGGCAAATCAAGTTCAGATGCCATAAGAACGGTTGTTGCGCCCATTGATATTCCGCACAGGTACACAGGAATATCAGTTTGTTCTGTCTCAAGCACATATTCGAGCCAATCAACACAGTCATAGCGTTCAAAAACGCCAAACCCTATATGTTCCCCCTGACTTTCGCCGTGAGCCCGTTGATCAGGAAAAAGCACCGAACATCCTTGCTCGTGTAAAAACTCTGCTATAAGACTAAAATCGGTAACCCACGACGATCTCCAACCGTGCATTGCAATAATTATACGTTTTGGATTTTCGTGTCTGTACCAATAACCTGTAAGAGTAAGACCGTCACGGTTCTTAATTGTCACTTTTTCTGTACAGACGTCCTTAAGGTAAAGTGCTTTTTCGGTTGCAAATTCAACAAGTCCGTCATCAGGCGGATTTGAACCCGAAATGTTAATTTTTGCCGTTCTTAATACTTTAGGAATTTCTTTTTTAACTGCCATATCCGAAAGAAGTTTAACAGCAGACAACAGAGTAGCAGTAACAGCACTTGCAACTGCCGCGGCACCGACTGATGCCAACGCTATTTTTGTTTCTTTTTTCATTTCCACCACTCCCTTATTCAGTATACACATTTAAGGAATGTTTATTGATTATTTTCAAGTTTTCTATAATCAACTTTTCCAACGAGTGTTTTTGGCAGTTCTTCTCTGAATTCTATATCATACGGAAGAGCATATTTTGCAATATGTTTTTTTCCATATTCAAAAATAATATTTTTTGTTTCGTTATTTGGCATAACACCTTTTTTCAGAACAACAAAGGCTTTTACTTTCTGCATTTTCAATGCATCGGGAACACCTATGACACAGCTCATCTGAACAAGGCCGTTTGCATCAAAAATATTTTCAAGATGGGACGGATATACGTTATAACCGTTTGTTACGATAACTCTTTTTATTCTCTGACAAAAATAAACAAAGCCGTCTTCATCCATTTTTCCAAGATCACCTGTATGAACCCACAAAAGTCCGTCGCTATGTCTTTTTAAAACTTTTTCTGTCTCATCGGGTCTATCAAGATAACCGAGCATTACGGTAGGTCCGCTGATACATATTTCACCTTCCTGCCCGTATTCTACTTCGTTATCAGTTGACGGTTTTACTATTTTATAGTAAGTATCGGGGAAAGGCTGACCTATACTTCCTTCTTTGGAAAGGTGCATAGGCGTAAGACAACTTGCGGTAACACATTCGGTAGTTCCGTAACCTTCACGAATTTTAACAGAAGAGTTGTTATTCTTTAAAAAATCATCAAATTTTTTCTTAAGTTCTACAGACAGAGAGTCCCCTCCGCAAAATACTCCTTTAAGGCAAGAAAGATCTGCGTTTTTCATTGTTTTCTGACGAAGGAGCGCCTCAAACAAGGTAGGAACGCCTGCTATGAAATTACATTTTGTTTTAAGTATTAATTTTGCATAACTTTTTGCCGTAAATCTCGGCACAAGAACACATCTACCGCCTGATGCAAGCATAGAATGAACGCTGACACCAAGTCCGAATCCGTGAAACACAGGCATTACTGCAAGCATTTTATCACCGGGGCAAAACATCGGGTTAGTTGCAATTATCTGTTTAGCCAAAGCATTGAAATTGAAGCTTGAAAGCAAAATTCCTTTAGAAGTTCCGGTTGTTCCACCACTATACAGAATTACTGCCGCCTCATCTTTTTGCAATTCATCTTCAAAATCGCAACTACAATTATTTGCTGATTTTAAAAAACTTTTCCACTCAACTACTGAATCAGACCAATCAGGTTTTGGCATTTTTTTGTTTTGCGTTAAAGCGTATCCGATTTTAGTGAGAGCATTAAGTTCATCTTTAATGCTTGTTATAATTAGTTTTTTTAAAGAAACATTTGAAGATATTGCTTCAAATTTCCGGTAAAACTGGTCCAGAGTAATTGCGGCGACACTTTTTGAATCATTAAGATAAAATTCGATTTCTTTTTCCGCCGACAAGGGATGTATCATATTTGCTATGGCACCCACGCGGTTTGCGGCATAAAACATGGCAACTGCCTGAGGACAGTTAGGAAGACAGATTGTTATTCTGTCTCCTTTTTTTATACCGTTTGCAATTAAAGCTTTTGCTACTCTGTCAATTTTGTCTATAAGCTGAGTATAGGTTGTTTTTTTACCCATAAAATCAAAAGCTATAAAATCAGGGTATTTTTCTGAAATACATTTTACAGCACCATACATAGTACCCTGATAATATTCAAGATTTTTAGGTACATCACCGTAATTATCAAGCCACGGCGTTTTTACGTAAGGCATTAAAATTACTCCTCAATAAGCTTTTTAAAAAGCGGAAGTGAACGTTTTATCATTTCTGTTGACACGCAGTAAGATATACGTATATATCCCTCACATCCAAAACTATCGGAAGGAACAACAAGAAGGTCATATTTTTTAGCTTTTTCACAGAATTCTTTTGCATCAGCCAAAGGTGATTTCACAAACAGATAAAAAGCGCCATCGGGATGAATACATTCATAACCATACTCTGTAAGAGCATCATAAAGTAAGTCTCTGTTCTTTTTATATATTGAAATATCAGAAACCGCCTCGGGATTTTTTTCAATCACTTTCTGCATAAGGCTTGGCGCACAAACAAATCCAAGCATTCTTCCTGCGCCGCAAACTGCGGCATACACATCACTTGCGTTTTCCATTCTGTTACACACAAGAATATAACCTATTCTCTCGCCCGGAAGAGAAAGAGATTTACTATATGAATAGCAAACAAAAGTATTATCATAGTAGCGTGTAATGTAAGGAACCTTTACAGATTCATCATATACAAGTTCTCTATAAGGTTCATCCGAAATAAGATAAACAGGATGACCATATTCTGCTGATTTAGCTTTAAGAAAATCAGCAAGGCGGATTATTGTTTCTTCAGTTAAAACTACACCTGAGGGGTTATTTGGTGAATTAATAATAAGCGCTTTTGTTTTATCAGAGATTACTTTTTCAAGCATTTCAAAATTAATCTGAAAATCATCAGCTGCAGGTACTATTTTAAATGTAGCACCTGCACCCTCTACAAAAACTTTATATTCAGGGAAAAACGGTGCAAAAGCTATTACCTCGTCACCTTCGTTACATATTGCGTTTAATGACACAGTCAAAGAAGCAGCGGCGCCACAGGTAATATATATATCATCAGGGGTAGTTGTTTCAGAAAATCTTCTGTTAATACTGTCTGATATTACTTTTCTTGTTACAGGAGCTCCCTGCGCAGACGTATAACTATGTACCAAAGTTGTATCTTTAGACACTAATTCTGTTATTGTTTTATCTATACATTCAGGAGAAGGAACGCTTGGGTTTCCAAGGCTGAAATCATACACGTTTTCTCTTCCTACAACAGCTGCTCTGCTATTGCCATATTCAAATATTTCGCGAATAACCGAACGTGCAACACCAAGAGAATGATTTTTCATATTAATATTCATAAATTTATACCTCTACATAATATTCTAAATTAATATTATAATACTATTAATAATTAAAGTCAAATACATAAAAAAGCGAAAGACATAAAGTCTTTCGCCATTTTTATACGTCATGTGTAATAATTTTCACAGGTTGCTGACCAAGCACGAAAGGTTTTGTAATTACAACTGTATTTACGTTTTCCATTGAAGGAACGTCATACATTACTCCCTGCATAATTTTTTCAATTATCGAGCGCAACCCTCTTGCACCTGTTTTGTTTGCAACTGTCATAGCAGCAATCTCACTAAGCGCATCATCTTCAAACACAAGTTCTACATTGTCATATTCAAAAAGTTTTTTATATTGTTTGATTATTGCGTTTTTAGGCTCTGTCAATATCTTAAGCATAGCCGCATCATCCAACTCGTCAAGAGAAACAAGCACAGGAAGTCTGCCTACAATTTCCGGAATAAGACCGTATTTTACTATATCATAGCTCTCAACATTATGATATATTTCACTCAAGGATTTTTTGGAGGTAGCTTTGATATCGGCACCAAAACCGATACCGCCGTTTCCTTTAAGACGTTTTTCTACAGTTTTCTGTATTCCGTCAAAAGAACCTCCGCAAATAAACAATATATTTTTTGTGTCAATATGGATAAACTCCTGATTAGGATGTTTACGGCCACCGTTGGGCGGAACGTTTGAAACAGTGCCTTCAAGTATTTTCAGAAGTGCCTGTTGAACACCTTCACCGCTTACATCACGTGTTATTGACATATTTTCGCTTTTACGTGAAATTTTATCTATCTCGTCGATATAAATTATGCCTTTTTCAGCTTTTTCAACGTCATAATCAGCCGCCTGAATAAGCTTTAAAAGAATATTCTCTACGTCTTCGCCAACATATCCCGCTTCGGTAAGAGTAGTCGCATCTGCTATTGCAAATGGTACTCCTAAAATTTTAGCAAGTGTCTGCGCAAGATAGGTTTTACCGCTTCCCGTAGGTCCCACAAGCAGTATATTACTTTTCTGTATTTCAACACCGTCATCTGTATCATCAAGGTTAAGTATACGTTTATAGTGGTTATACACTGCAACACTAAGCGCAATTTTAGCTTTATCCTGACCGACAATATAGTCATCAAGAAAGCTTTTGATTTCGTGGGGCGTATAAAGCTTGATATCAAGAGGTACATCTTCGGGTTCGGGTGCATTATCACAGTCAAGTCCCAACATCTGAGCGCACAGTTCAACGCAGTCACTACAGATATAAGCGTTTTTACCTGCAATAAGTTTAGGCGTAACGTTTTCCGGTCTACCGCAAAAATCACAACAAGGTGTATTTTTTTCTTTTGAACCGTCCATTATTACCTCGTTTTAATAACTTTATCAATAAGTCCGTAAGCACAGGCTTCATCTGCTGACATAAAATTGTCACGCTCGGTATCTTTTTCGATAACCTCAAGCGGTTTCCCTGTTGCATCGGCAAGCATTGAATTGAGTTTCTTTTTCATTTTGATTATTCTCTCGGCGTGAATCTGAATATCAGTTGCCTGACCCTGTGTTCCGCCAAGAGGCTGATGTATCATTATCTCACTATTAGGAAGTGCATAGCGTTTACCTTTTGCACCTGCCGAAAGAAGAAACGCGCCCATACTTGCCGCCATACCGATACATATTGTAGAAACATCACATTTGATATACTGCATTGTATCGTATATAGCCATACCGGCAGTAATAGAGCCTCCGGGTGAATTGATATAAAAGCTTATATCTTTTTCAGAATCCTGCGCCTCAAGATACAAAAGCTGAGCAACTACAAGACTTGCTGTTGTATCATTGACTTCTTCGGAAAGAAATACGATACGGTCATTCAAAAGTCTTGAATATATATCGTATGAACGTTCTCCCCTACCCGTCTGTTCTACTACCATTGGTACTAAACTCATTGTGTTTTCTCCTACAAATAAAATTAATTATTCAGCGTCTTTTTTATCAGCTGATTTTTTAGTTGTTGTTTTTTTAGCTGTAGTTGTTTTCTTTGCAGCAGAAACTTTTTCTTCTGTTATTTCTGCATTGTTTTTAATAACTTCTACTGCTTTACTAACTGCAACGTCCATAGAAATTTCTGATGCAGGAATATACATTTTAACCTGATTAATATCCATTTTATAAGCATCAGCTATTGCCTGGAATTCTTTATCAATTTCTTCGTCTGAAATTACGATACCTTCAAGCTCGACGATTTTTTCAAGAGCAAGTCTTGTTTTAACCTGTTTGAGAGCTTCTGGTTCATAATTCTTTTTAAAGCTATCCATATCCATACCTGTATAGCTTATGTATGTTTCAAGGTTAAGGCCTGAACCTGCAAGTCTCTGTTCAAACTCTGATACCATTGAATTTACTTTCTGGTCTATCATACACTGAGGAATTTCAACCTCTGTGTTTTCAAGAAGTTTTTCAACAAGAGCTGAATCAAGTTCTGCTTCTGACTGGTTCTTTTTCTGTTCTTTAAGTTTCTTTTTGATATCAGCTTTGAGTTCTGCGAGAGTATCAAATTCACTTACGTCTTTTGCAAATTCATCATCAACTTCAGGAAGCTGAATTTCTTTTACTGCATTTACTTTTACTTTAAATACAGCTTTTTTACCTTTGAGTTCTTCAGCGTGATATTCTTCAGGGAAAGTTACGTTAACATCACATTCTTCACCTGCTTTTTTGCCTGCGAGCTGATCTTCAAAGCCTGGGATAAATGTGTTTGATCCAAGGTTAAGATCAAAACCTGCGTCTTTACCGCCTTCGAATGCCACTTCATCAACAAATCCTTCGTAGTCAATGTTTACTGTATCGCCCATTTTTGATTCACGGTCAACGTCAACTATTCTCTGATTCTGTTTGCGAAGAGTTTCGAGTTCTGTTTTTACCATTGTTTCTGTTACATTATAGACATTCTTTGTAACTTTTATACCTTTATAGTCTTTAATTTCAACTTCAGGTTTAACAGTAACTTTTGCTTTGAATTCAAAGCCTTCGGCATCTACTGCAGTAACTTCAACTTCAGGGTTGTCCACAGGGTTTATACCTGCTTCTTTAACTGCATCTTCATAAGCTGCAGGATAAAGAGCATTAATAGCCTCATCATAAAATACGCCTTCACCGTAAAGTGTCTCAATCATTTTTCTGGGAGCTTTACCTTTACGGAAACCTGGTACTGTCATTTTAGCAACATTCTTTTTGAATGCAGCGTCTACAGCTTTTTTAAACTCGTCGCCTTTTACTTCTACAACAAGTTCAACTGTGTTTTTTTCGATTTTTTTGTTTTCCTTTAAATTCATATATGCTTACCTCCAAAATATTACATATATATTATCTAAAATATTTTATATATTAATTGGCAAAAAGTCAATAGCATCTGCAGAAACGAGATAAAACTTTATGCCAAAAAACTCACCTTTTTTGGCTTTTTTGACGGAAGCTGAATGCAAATGGCCGTAAAAACATCGTTTTACGTCATATTTTTGCATAGTTTCAATTATTTCATCTGCTGTATACTCTTCAAAAATCGGTGGATAATGAAGAAAAACTACTTTTTCCGTACCGTCTTGCGCCGTTTGTAGTGAACGTTCAAGTCTCCCTGCTTCACGCAGTATTATTTTTTTATCTTTTTCACCTGTATTTTCTGTTTCTACGGTCCAACCTCTTGTACCGCATATAGAAATCCCATCAACCGTAAAACTGTTATTATAAAGGAATTGTATTGTTGTAATTTCGTTTTCAGCAAAGAATCGGTTCATTTTGCTGACCGTCTCCCACCAATAATCGTGATTTCCTTTAAGAAAAAATTTTTTACCCGGCAAACTGTCAATTAATTTGAAATCGGGCAGTGCTTCTTTAAGGTTCATACCCCAGGAAATATCACCTGTAATTACAACTGTATCATCTTCTGAAATAGTTTCAGTCCAGTTTTTAACGAGTTTTTCTGTATAATTTTCCCACACGCCCCCAAAAACATCCATTGGTTTTTGAACACCCTGAGAAAGATGAAGATCGCCAATAACGTATATGGACAATTCTTTTCCTCCAAAAATTACCATTAATATTTTTTTAAATCTGCACAAACTAAAATTCGAAAGGAGCTGAATAAAATGAATGATAATTGTGCAAACAAAGGTGTTGTATGTGAAGTAACGAATTGTTATTATCATACAACCGGAAACGAATGTACCGCAGAAAAAATTGAAGTATGCAACTGCAAAAACTGCTCAGCAGAAAAAAACGAGACATTCTGTTCCACTTATCGCGAAAAATAAGTTCCTTTATTAAGGACGGCAAAAAGCCGTCCTTTTTATTTTGAAATGTTCAGGAATTCGTATACTTTATTTATCATCTGTTCTTTTTCACATTTATCTGTAAATCTGCTTTTTGCCTGTTTGAGATTTTTAAGTGAATCAGGAACAGGCATTGAAGTTTTGTCAAAAAGAATATCAAACAGTTCAAATTCGTCCTGTACATCAACTTTTCCTGAAATACCCTCAATAACACTTGCAGGGAATTTATAAGGACTTGCAGTTGACAAAATCACTTTTTTATTTTCCGTTTCATAGTTCTGAGCAACATAGTATGCAACGGCTGTATGCGGATCTGCTACATATCCATATTTTTCAAAAGCTTCACCTATAGCTTCAACTGTCATTTGTTCAGTTGCACAGCCGCCTACAAACTCTTCTTTTATCTGTCTGAGAAGATCTGCGTCTACAGAATATTTTCCGTTTTGAGAAAGTTCTTTCATATATCCTGCAACTTTTTCATCGTCATATCCGCTCATTATAAACAAAAGACGCTCAAGGTTACTTGAAATAAGAATATCCATTGACGGTGAAATAGTTGTAAAGAAGTTTCTGTTTTTATCGTAAACACCTGTGTTTATGAAATCGGTAAGTACGTTATTTGAGTTTGATGCGCAAACAAGTTTACCAACGGGAAGTCCCATTTTCTTTGCTATATAGCCTGCAAGAATATCACCGAAATTACCTGTAGGAACAACAAAATCTATTTTATCGCCCATTTTTATTTCGCCGTTTCTGAGCATATCAGCATATGCAGAAAAATAGTATACAACCTGCGGAACGAGTCTACCCCAGTTTATTGAGTTGGCGCTTGAGAAGACATAACCGTTTTGTTCAAGTTTTTCAGCTACTTCTTTATCACCGAAAATAACTTTAACACCGCTCTGGCAATCGTCAAAGTTACCTTCAATACCCATAACTCCAGTATTATCGCCTTTTTGCGAAATCATCTGTTTTTTCTGAACTTCACTTACACCGTGAGCAGGATAAAATACAAATATTTTAGTTCCCTCAACATCGCAAAAACCTTCGAGAGCAGCTTTACCTGTATCACCTGATGTTGCAACAAGTATTACAACGGTTTTATCGTTATTGCTTTTTTTGATAGCACAGGTTAAAAGTCTGGGCAAAATCTGAAGCGCCATATCTTTAAATGCACAGGTAGGACCGTGCCACAGTTCAAGCACGTAGTTTTTATCATCAAGCTTTTTAACAGGAGTCGGATCATCTCCGCCGAATTTTTCGTCAGCATACGCACCGTTTACACAGCTTTCTATTTCAGCTTCGGTATAGTCTGTCAAAAACTGAGAAAGTATAAGTTTTGCGCGCTGTTTATAGTCCATTTCAGACATTGCTGAAATTTGCTGCTTTGAAAGCGCAGGAATCTTTTCAGGAATAAACAAACCGCCTTCTTCTGAAAGACCGCGTTCAATTGCAGCTGCAGAAGAAATACCTATCTTGTTGTTTCTTGTACTTACGTAGTTCATTTTTTTACCCCTTTATATTCAACTTTAAATATTTTTTTACGTTATTATAAAATAGTTGTTTATCAACCGATAAATTGCTCAAAAAGTTATTCATATCGGACAGGCTCTCAACACCGTCACTGAATATATCGCAACCGTCAAAATCTGCGCCGAAAGCAAGGTTTTCAAGTCCGCCGAGAGAAACAATATGAGAAATATGATCCGATATGGTTTTACCAACAAAATCTTTATACAGATTAAGACCTATAAGGCTACCTTTTTCAATAAGTTTAAGAATAGTATCATCTTCAAGATTACGAGGATGATCCAGAACGCTTTTACAGTTTGAATGAGTAGCTATACAATTCAGATTATTATTTACTGCATCCGATGCGGATTTACAGCTAAGATGGGAAAGATCAAGCGCCATTCCCCTTTCGCTGAGCATATACGCGATATCAAGTCCGTGTTTTGTAAAACCGTTATCTTTTTTTGAAAAAGCACCGCAACACATGTCATTTCCGTTATTATAGCAAAGCGAAATAAATCTTATATGGTTCTTTTCAAGAAAATCCATTCTTGAAACAATATCTTTATCAAAAAAATCACCGCCTTCAACAGACAAAATGACAAGAATTTTATTCTGCTTTTCAGCAAGTTCAACATCCGAATAACTCTTCATTAAATGAAGCTTCGGGTTTTGCCCTATAATTCTATACGAATTTTCAAGCATTTTTTGAAAGTATCCAAATTTATCTTTTGTTTTTTCGGGAATATAGTGAGCAAATGTCTGGATATATCTTGAGAAATCCTTTGATTTTTCAACGTTTACGTGCAAAGAATTGTCGTCAAAAAAAAGTCCATCGGCAAAGCATTTATAAAAAGTATCACAGTGAAGGTCAGCGTACATAGAATCACTCTCCAAAAGCATCAATGATATGATTAATTTTCGTATGCATTCCGTTTTTTTGAAGTTCAATTACATCGAATCTCACGTCAACGTCTTCTATGTTTTTATTGAGCAAATAAATTCTTGCTGTTTTTACTATTTTTTTCTGTTTATAAAAATCAACTGCATATGCAGGCTCATACAAAGAATTATTTCCTCTTGCTTTGACTTCGACAAAAACAATTGTTTTGATTTTTTTTGCAACTATATCTATTTCGCCAAAGCGTGAAAAATAGTTTTTATCAAGTATCTGATACCCGTGCATTCTCAGATATAATGCCGCAAGTGATTCTGAAAATTTACCATTCATATTTTTTTAAGAAACGACGGTCTGTGAATCTCACATGGACCGTAAGTACGAAGTGCGTTTATATGTTCTTTAGTGGCATATCCTTTATGTTTTTCAAAGGCATACTGAGGATAAAGCTCTGCCTGTTTTGTTATAAATCTATCACGGGAAACCTTAGCAAGTATTGAAGCTGCCGCAATACTTGGTGACAAGCTATCGCCCTTTACAACAGTTCTTGTTTTACATTTAAATCCTCTTGCTATATTTCCATCAATCAAAGCTACATCTACTTTAAGCTTTAACATATCGACAGCTCTGTTCATTGCAAGCATTGCCGCATTAAGTATATTTATATTTTCTATTTCGTCCACATCTGCAAAAGCTATACCGTAAGACACTGCATTTTCAATTATATCGTCAAACAGTTTTTCACGTTTTTTTGGACTGATTTTTTTACTGTCATTAAGATCGGGATTTGAATAGTCGTCAGGTAAAATCACTGCCGCCGCATAAACGGGACCGCAAAGGCATCCCCTACCTGCCTCGTCAACACCGCAGATAATTTTATGCCCCTTAGCTTTTTCTTCGTTTTCAATTATAAATTCAAGCATTAGGTGCCTCCAGAGATATTCTGCCAAGTTTACCGCCACGAAATTCGTCTAAAATTACTTTGGCTCCGCGTTCATAGTCGAAATCTCCGCCTCTGACTACAAAACCTCTACGTTTACAAATACGTTCAAATACTTCAAGAGCCTCTGTATCCTCATCAAATTCAACGTTATAGCGCTGTTTTAAGCTATCGGGGAATTTGGTCATAAGAGTATTTACAAGGTGAAGAGCAAGAGTTTCTATATCCACAACGTCATCTTTTATTGCGCCTGTAAAAGCAAGTGCCATACCTGTTTTATTGTCTTCGAATTTATTCCAGAGAATACCCGGAGTATCAAGAAGCTGAATATCTGAGGAAAGAGTAACCCACTGACCGCCTCTTGTAACACCCGGTCTATCTTCTGCAATAACCATTCTTTTACCGCAAAGAGAGTTAATAAGCGTACTTTTACCCGAGTTTGGTATACCGCAAATCATCATTCTTATAGTTTTTTTCATACCTTTGGCAGCATATTTTTCAATTTGTTCGGAAAGCATCTCACGGACTGCGGGTATTATATCTTTAACACCTTTTCCTGAGTTAAGGCTTACAGTTACAGTACCTCTTCCCTGATTTTTAAAACGACTCACCCAAGCTGATGTAACAGCAGGGTCTGCAAGGTCACATTTGGTTATAATCATAAGTCTTTTTTTATTGCCCAGAAGTCTATCAAAATCGGGATTCTGAGAAGACTGAATACATCTTGCATCAACTGTTTCTGCAACAATATCTACATTTGAAATATTTTTTTCTATATATCTTCTGGTTTTGGTCATATGACCGGGAAACCAATGTATATTAATTTCTTGAATTTCAGACATTTTAGTTTACCTTTCCAAACTCAGGGTAAAAACGAAAAATAAGACGTCCCAGAACATCATCAACATCTACGGGTCCTATTTCAGAATAACGGCTATCAAGAGAGTCTACCCTATTATCACCCATTACAATAATCTTACCTTGTTCAACAGTATAGGGAAATCTGAATGTATGTTGCATTGTGTTAGCACCGGCAATATACGGTTCAGCAAGTTTTACACCATCAACATAAACACACAAATCATTACCGATATCCACCGTCTGTCCTTCTGTTGCAATTACACGTTTAATAAGCACCTCTTGTTTGAAATCACTGTAAAAACAGATTATATCGCCATTTTTAGGTGTATAAAAAAGATTAGAAACAACAAGTTTATCTTTATCATGCAATGTAGGTACCATAGACGGTCCGCTGACAACAAATATTCTGAACAAAAGAGTGAATGCCACAAGAACAAATACAGCAGATAAAACTACAGTATCAAGCAATTCGTAAATCTCCTTGAAAAAATTAGTTTTTTTAGTTACAACTTCGTTTTCCATATAATAAACCTCTAAACAATATATACTAATCCATTATTAAATAAACATTATACAATACATCAGTATTTTTTTCCATAGTTTTTAAATAAAAAAATAAAAAAATGCGGATATCTTACGATATCCGCATTTTAATATAAGGTGAAAAATAATTATTTAAGTTCAACCTTTGCGCCAGCTTCTTCGAGTTTAGCTTTGATGCTTTCAGCATCGTCTTTAGAAGTGCCTTCTTTAATTGCTTTAGGAGCGCTTTCAACGAGCTCTTTAGCTTCTTTAAGGCCGAGACCTGTGATTTCACGAACAACTTTGATAACGTTGATTTTCTTGTCGCCAACGTCAGCAAGGATTACGTCGAAATCTGTTTTCTCTTCTGCAGCAGCAGCTGCGGGGCCAGCAGCAGCAACAGCTACAGGAGCTGCAGCGCTAACGCCGAATTCTTCCTCGATTGCTTTAACAAGGTCTGCAAGCTCCATAACATTAAGAGCTTTAATATCTTCAATAAATTTTGCAATATCTGCCATGGTTAATATCCTCCAAAAATATAATTTGTTTTTAATTTTTTAATTTCAAGCAACACTATTATGCAGGTGTAGCTTCGTTTTTCTGATCTGCAATTGCCTGAAGGGCACGTGCAAGACCTGAAATGTTGCCGTTGAGGGCATAGAGAAGCATACAAAGAAGCTGTTCTCTTCCGGGCATTTTTGAAAGTTTTTCAACTTCAGCTACGCTGATAGCTGCGCCTTCCATAATACCGCCTTTGATTTTAAAGTTTTCGTTTTTCTCAGCAAATTCGCCGATGATTTTAGCAGCAGAAACGTGGTCCTCAGAAATAGCAAGAGCTGTTGTTCCGTTAAGGATATCATCAAGACCTTCTATACCTGCTTCTTTAGCAGCAAATCTTGTAAGAGTATTCTTAACTACCATATATTTAACGCCGGCTTCTCTGAGCTGCTTACGAAGAGCTGTATCATCTGCAACATTAATACCGCTGTAATCAACGAATACGCCTGTTGTAGCATTTTTAAGCTGTTCTGTAAGGTCTGCAACTACCTGTTTTTTTGCCTCTAATACTTTAGCACTTGGCACTTTATTTTTCACCTCCGTTAGATTTGAAATAAAAATGCTCCCAAAGCAGCATACGCCTTAGGAGCATTACGTCATTAATATAATTCAGTAATTTTAAATATCTCCTCGGCGGGCAATTTTAAGCGTTTTACGCACCAGCTGTCTTTGAAGTATTATTAAATCTTGAATATAATAACACAAAAAATGTGTTATGTCAATAGATTACTGTAATTTACTTGTGTTAATTCTGATGCCAGGGCCCATTGTAGAAGCTATTGTACAGCTCTTAATGTACTGACCTTTAGCAGCAGCGGGTCTTGCTTTAATGATAGCACCCATAAGTGTATCAAAGTTTTCAGCAAGTTTCTCTTTACCAAAAGATACTTTACCCATAGGACAGTGGATAATATTTGTTTTATCCAATCTATACTCAATTTTACCAGCTTTGATTTCAGCAATAGCTTTAGCAACGTCCATTGTTACGGTACCTGCTTTGGGGTTAGGCATAAGACCTTTAGGACCAAGCACTCTACCAAGACGACCAACAACACCCATCATATCGGGAGTTGCAACTACTACGTCAAATTCAAACCAGTTGTCGTTCTGAATCTTCGGAATAAGATCCTCAGCACCTACATAATCAGCACCTGCTGCTGTTGCTTCATCTGCTTTGTCACCTTTGGCAAAAACAAGCACACGTGTTGTTTTACCTGTACCGTGAGGCAGAACTACAGCACCTCTAACCTGCTGATCAGCATGACGTGAGTCAACACCGAGTTTTACGTGTATTTCGACTGTTTCGTCGAATTTAGCTTTAGCTGTTTGTACAACAAGCTCCATAGCTTCTTCTGTCTCATACAATTTTGCAGAGTCACGAAGCTTGGCGCTTTCGAGATATTTTTTTCCTCTTTTCACCTGTTTAATCCTCCATTCGTGGTATTGCGGAAATTTCCTCCCACCTGCAAAAGTAATTATTCTTCGACAGTTATGCCCATACTTCTTGCAGTGCCTGCTATCATGCTCATAGCAGTTTCGATAGTTGCAGCGTTAAGATCGGGCATTTTTGTTTCAGCAATCTGCTTAACCTGATCTTTGGTGAGTTTTGCTACCTTTGTTTTGTTAGGTACTCCCGAACCGCTTTCTATACCGGCTGCCTTTTTAATCAGAACAGCTGCAGGCGGAGTTTTTGTGATGAAAGAAAATGAGTGATCCTGATAAACAGTGATAACGACCGGAATAATATAACCTATATCATTCTTTGTTCTTTCGTTGAACTCCTTTGTAAATGCCATAATATTAACACCGTGCTGACCGAGTGCCGGACCAACAGGTGGTGCTGGTGTGGCTTTACCTGCGGGAATTTGAAGTTTAATGTAACCTGTAACTTTTTGTGCCAACTTGAACACCTCCTAAAAAAATGTGGTAAAATAGCGGAAAGATATTCTCTCCTCCCACCCGCAGTACACAGTACTGCTATATAAACGCAACATAGTTGCCGTTTACACATAAACCATTAATCAACTACTGGCGTTACCTGATCAAACGCCACTTCGACAGGAGTCTCCCTGCCGAACATAGAAACTACTACTTTAAGACGACTTGTATCTTTATATACTTCTTCAACAACTCCAACGCATCCGTTAAAGCCACCATCAATAATTTTGATACTGTCACCTTTTGTAAATTCATCAGAATAAACAATCTGTTCTACTCCGAGCTTTTTAACCTCTTCCTCTGAAAGCGGAATCGGTTCTGTTGTTGCACCTACAAACCCTGTAACGCCTCTGGTGTTTCTTACGATAAACCAAGTGTCGTTTGTCATTATCATTTTAACAAGTATATAACTCGGGAAAACTTTTCTTTCATATTCCTTTACACCTTTTTCTGTTTTTTCTACAACAGTTTCGGTTGGAACACGAATATCAAAAATCATATCCTCAAGTTTTCTGTTTTCAATGATTTTCTCTAAGTTTGCAGCAACTTTATTCTCATAACCGGAATATGTATGTACTACATACCACTGTGCCTTACCGGACATAACAATTCTCCTTCTTTAGAAAATTTACCTTTTCACTTAACCTAAAAGTGAAGGCAAATCGTTCAAAGCGAACTGAAGTACGGTAGTGAACAGATAATCCAGTACAGCTACAAGAACAAATACAACAGCTACAGTGACAAGAACAACTATTGTGTTATTGATCACCTGCTTGGGTGTAGGCCAAATGATTCTTTTGAAGGTTTCTACTTTTACTTCTTTGAAAAAGCTAACTATTCTTTTGAAAAAAGAAGTTTTCTTTTCCTTTTTAACCTTATCTGACATTTTGGCTCCTCCTTAAACAAACTTTACTAAATTACTTAGTTTCTCTATGCAGAGTGTGTTTTTTACAGAATCTGCAATACTTGTTCATTTCAAGTCTGTCGGGATCATTCTTTTTGTTTTTAACTGTGTCGTAATTTCTCTGCTTGCACTCTGTACATGCAAGTGTAATCTTTACGCGCATATTCGGCACCTCCTGTTTTGCCTCCCTGTTTATATTATAGTTCTCATTTTTTTGCACAAAAAAATAAGCCCTATGACAGGTAAACAGAATTATACCATACAGCAAATCATTAAGTCAATACATTTTTTAAAAAAACTGTCAGTTATTTTTCTTGACTGATTTCTCTGCGTATATTATAATGTATTTATTCATTATTTTAAAGGTCGAAAAGGTGAAATTTATGCCTAAAAACATAGCACTTCTTACAATGTCAATGGATATCGGAGGCGCAGAGACTCACATTTATGAACTCGCTTGCGCTCTTTCTCAGTGCGGTCACAATGTCACTGTTTTTTCATCCGGCGGTGCATATGTTGAATTATTGAAAGAACACGGCATAAATCACATAACTGCTCCCCTCAACAATAAGAAACCAAAAAATCTTTACACATCATACAAATTAATTTGCGATTACATAAAGAACAATCCCGATTGTATTCTACATTCACACACACGAATTTCAAATTTTGCATCTAATTACGCCGCAAAAAAATACGGCGTTCCTTTTGTATCGACTGTTCACGGTAAATTCACAACAGGGTTATTTCAGTACTTATTCACCCGTTGGGGAATACGTGCATTATGTGTAAGTGACGACCTGAAAACTCACACAATTGAAAATTACGGGTTTGACAGTGAAAAATTAAGAGTTACCGTAAACGGCATAAATCTTAATACCTTTTGTAAAAAGCAAGACACTGAATTCAAAAAACAGTTAGGTTACAATGATACTGATAAAATCGTTCTTTGTGTATCAAGACTTAACGATACAGCGGCAAACCACGTAGAAAAAGTACTTTCTTTTTCGGAGGTTCTCTATGCCAACGACAAAAACGTACGCATAGTAATCGTAGGTGACGGCGACCGTTTTTCTGATTTACAAAATCAGGCTAATGTAATCAACAGCAGAACAAGAGATAACTTTATTAACCTTGTGGGTTCAAAAACCGACGTACATAAGTTCTGTAACATTGCCGATTTATTCATAGGAATTTCACGTTCCGCATTAGAAGCGATAGCGTGTCAGGTTCCTACAATTTTATTAGGAAACCATGGTTATGTAGGATTATTAAACAGCGAAACAGAAGATGCATGTATTGAAACCAATTTTACCTGCAGAGGGTATGAATTTCCTGCCAATGCAGAAATCGCTTATCTTGCGTCTGACATTCTTGCAAATCCCGAAAACTACAAAGACAGTGTCGATTTCGGTTTAGAGCTTGTCAAAAAACGTTATTCAGTTATTAAAATGGCAGAAGACGCTTTGAAAACATATGAAGAAGCTGAAAAAGATATCAGAGATTATGATACAATGCTTTGTGGTTATTACGGCAGACAGAATTTAGGTGACGACATTCTTTTAAAAGTAATAACGGATAATCTCAGAAAAGAATGCAAAATACAAAAATGTTCACTTCTTACAACAGATACAAAAATCAACCCGTATAAAATTGATAAATGCATTCACAGATTTAATCTTTTGAAAATACGAAAGTATATGAAACGCACCAGAATGTTTATTCTCGGAGGCGGGTCTATACTGCAGGATGCCACTTCTTCAAGGTCGCTTTACTATTATATCTATATTACCAAACTTGCCAAGAAGCTTGGATGCAAAGTCATTTTATACAGCAATGGCATAGGCCCTATAAACAAGCTTTATCACAGAAAAAAAGTCGCTAAACTTTTAGAAGAAGTAAATTACATTACTGTTCGCGACAACAAGTCTTACGAATACATACGCAAATTAGGTGTAAAAAACCAAAACATACAGATTACGGCAGATGAGGTATTTACAATAGACACAAACTGGGTAGACAAGCCTCAGCTTGAAGTTGGCAAGAACTACATATGCGTGAATTTACGCACATCAAGTATCAGTGATAAGTTTATTGAAAATATGTCAGGCGCACTGAACCGCATCTATAAAGAAACAGGGCTTACACCTGTACTTTTACCTATGCATTACAATCAAGATATAGGCGCACTGAAAAAATTATCCAAACATCTTGAGTGTAGCCACAAAGTAATAAACAGAAACATTTCTCACAGCAGTACGTTATCAATACTCAACCAATGCGATGCTGTTATTGCAGAAAGATTACACGCTATTATATTCGGTTGTATTTTCACCAAACCATTTATAGCAATAAACTACGATCCTAAAGTTTTCTCTCTCTGCGCAGAGCTTGATATGTCAGATTTTGTTTTAAGTTCAGCAAACAACAGCACAGATGACATATACAATTTAATTAAATCAATACTTACAAACAAACAAGACATAAAAAACAAGCTTTCTGAAAAATATCAGGAAAAGAAAGATCTTGCAATTCGCAATTCGCAAATTGCAAATAATATATTAAATTAAGGAAAATAGCATGAGAATACTCGGTATAGATTATGGTGACAGACGCACAGGAGTTGCAATGTCCGACGAAACAGAATTTTTAGCAAGTACCGTTTGCACCATCAAAGGACAGGATATGGATTTCGTTGCAAACGAAGTCGCTGAAATTTACAAGCAAAACGGCGCAGAAAAAATCATTCTCGGTCTTCCGAAAAACATGGACGGAAGTTCAGGATTCCGTGTTGCTCATACAATGGATTTTAAAGAAAAACTACAACAGCTTTTACCCGATACTGAAATCGTTATGTTTGACGAGCGTATGACCACAATGGCAGCTGCTCAGTATATGAATATTACAGACGTAAGAGGCAAAAAACGCAAACAGACAATCGATGCACTTGCTGCTAAAATCATTCTGCAGGATTATTTAGATTCACAAAAATGAAAAAAATTGTAACATTTTTAGTTTTAGTATCTTTATTGCTTTCGTTATGCAGTTGTAACGTAAAGGTTTCGGAAAACTTATTTGCTATGGATACAGTAATGAGTTTTTTCCTTGAAGGTAAAAACAGCCGTGAATGTATAACTGAAATTAAAGAAGAAATTAAAAATCTTGAATCTTTATTTTCGGTCACAGATAAAAGCTCGGAAATAAGCAAAATTAACGCTTTTAATCAAGTGTCGGTCTCAAAGACAACCTCTGATATAATTTCCCGTTCTCTTCAAATAAGTGAGATGACAGACGGATATTTTGACATAACCGTTTATCCGATACTTGAGCTTTGGGGATTTACAAAAGATTCTTACAAAATCCCGTCTGATACCGAGATATCATCTGTACTCAAATCAGTAAACTACAAAAATGTAAATGTTTCAAACCAGAATATCGGATTTGAAGGAAAAATTGATTTAGGCGGTATTGCGAAGGGATATACATGCGACAAAATCTTTGAAATATTAAACAAGCATTCAATTGATGAAGCTATTATATCTTTGGGCGGAAACATACTTATAAAAGGCGATATCAAAAACGTAGGAATTCAGCATCCTCTAAGCAGCGAAGAAGTTATTTGTACATTAAAAGAGCAAAACACTTCAATAGTAACCTCAGGTGGATATCAACGTTTTTTTGAAAAAGACGGAAAGGTTTATCATCACATAATAGACCCAAAAACAGGATATCCTGCAAACAACGGAATTATATCTGCCACAATAATCTGCAAAGACAGTACTCTTGCCGATGCCATTTCCACTGCAGTTTACGTAATGGGGATCGAAAAAGCAATTCAGTTATGGCGCAGTGAAAACAATTTCGATATGATTCTCATCACCGAAAATGAAATTTATTCAACAGCAGACATCACTGTTTGTGACAGTTCATACAAGTTAAATACTATAGAATAAAAAAACCATCCTATGCATATACATTAGTAAATGCAATAAGGATGGTTTTTTTATGTACTATTCATGTGATGAGCGAGCAAAAGAATTTGCAAGATATATAATTGAAACAGGTGCAACCGTAAGACAAACGGCAAGTACATTTAAAATTTCAAAGTCTACAGTTCACAAAGACGTAAGTTATCGTTTAAAAAATATTGATTATGATTTATACATAAAAGTCAAAGAAGTTTTAGACAAGAATCTCAAAGAACGACATATACGCGGCGGTATTGCAACAAAAAACAAATACAAAAGCCTCAGGAAAATTTCCTGAGGCTTTCATCATTATTCTATTATGCCGATACCGAGTATGCTACAAAGATCTTTGACACGCGCAGTATTATCACCATAAGTGATTATATAGTGCTGACACATTACGTTCTGAGCAAACTTTTCTACATCGTCCATAAATATTTCACGGAGAAGTACTTTTACCTCGCCCCAGAAATCAGGTGAAATAAAAAGTCTATGCTAAACGCACTGAGCAGGACAAGCAAGGATTGCAATAACACCCGTAAGTTTCTTGTTATCATCGAAAACATACATA
Source organism: Eubacteriales bacterium (assembly GCA_045657265.1). GTDB lineage: Bacteria > Bacillota > Clostridia > Oscillospirales > QAKW01 > RGIG9041. The sequence goes on from JAZOSU010000004.1 coordinate 72,434, forward strand.
AGTTCGATACCTGAGTCGTTACCTGCTTCAAGCGCTTCAAAATCCGCTTTATTGGTATCACCCCACATTTGTGAAAAACCGTCGTTATACGTAGCACGTCTGCAAAGACCTACAACTGCTCTACCGAATGCGTTTACATAAGAACCTGATTTGCGGTTATTCCAAGCATCAAGAATAACTTTTGTAATGTTTTCTACGAGAAGATCAAAAACCTCTTCATTTGTAGCAATTTCGGGATTATTTGTAATAGGTGCGCTGTCTATATATTTTTTACCTTCAGGAAGATACTGTTCAAGTTTAACTTTAAAACCACCAACTGCACCATATTTAGATGAACGCTGTTTTCTCGGATAGCAAGGACCTGTATGTGTATGTATAGCTGAAATTATAATTTTTTCAGGGTCGATTCCTACTGTGTTATCTGCAAGACGCGCTCTGATAGCTTCAACAGGGTTAAAACTTACTGCAACAAGGTCACAGCTGACAAAAAACATCTGTTCATTTCCGCTTTCAACTGCAAAAGCGGTTGCGGTAAGTTCTTTTTCAACGTATTCTGAAATACGTTCTGCAAACTGACCTGCAAGGCTTATTTTTTATCCGGTGTTATGCTGATTTCTGACCAACCTATCATTAATTTACTGATGATTTTTCACCTCTCAATATTATTATCGTTTAAGGATACATTATCTAAATTTATTTTCAATAACACAACATACGAAACAATTTCGAAATTTTAAAAGGCGGTTAAAAATAACCGCCTTTTATTAAAATTCATTTATTATGTTTATTAAAGTTTGTTTTGCTGTTTCGTACTGTGTTTTGAAATCAGAGTCAGACTGTGCTCTTTTTTCATCATATGTTCTCAGACACAGGTAATACGGTTTAGCCAATGATTTAAAACCTGAAACATTATCCAAAAGTCCGCTATCATATGCCAAAAACGCATCTGACGTAAGATAATCTGATGTCCCGAGAGCGCTTATATCTTCAAGAAAACCGCCCGCTTTGAGTTCTTGATAATTACGTTCATCAAGCAAAAACAAAGTACATTTACCAGATGCAAGATTTGCAGAACGTGCAGCCCCTGCACTGTTACTTTCCTGAAAAGTCGTACCGTAATTTATTGTGATTACCTGCGATTCATTTTTTCCGTCTTTGTTTGAATCAGGTGTATATTTATCAAAAAGCTGTACAATTTCTCCTGTCTGGAAAAAACTATCACTATATTCATATGAAACGTACAAAAGATTAAGGTCGTATGATCTTCTGTTTACACAACTGTTTACAGCTATTGCAAGTGCCATAACAAGTAAAAGTGCAATAAGCAAATGATTTTTATAATAGTACCATAAATTCTTGAGTTTTGCTTTTATATCCATAATTATTTCCTTATCTGAATGTATTCATATAACTTGTAGGACTTCTCCATGATCTAGTGAGAGGAATAATATCACATTCGAGAGCTTCAATTCTATTAATTTTACCGTCAAGATAGTTCTGAACAGTTTCAAGGCAATCTTTCAGACGTAAAATAACACCGCCTATATCTTGTGTATATGATTCTATACCAAATGTTTTATAATCATAGTTCCAATATTTTTTGAATTCTGTATAAAACTCTTCATAGAACTCTAAAAGTTCAGGCATAGTTTTCTTAGCTGTTAGTTCAAGATATTCCCTATCCCCTGCTTTATATGCTTTCTGAAGATTAATATACATATCAATTTTGCGAATTGCTATTTCAAATAAATCTTTATAGAATGTGTAATATTCATATTCGGGATATTTTTTAAGAACTTCATATGCTTTTATATGCATATCAAGAGCCTCGTTATAGTCTATTTCAAGATCAACAAGGTTGATAAGCGGATCGCCGTAGAATGTTGCTTTATTAAAGCTACGTGCACCACGAAGGTCAAGATATAAATCTGAAATTGCTTTAGCAAGTTCAGGCGTAACCCCTGTAAGTGCAAATGCTGCATCGTCGATATCTTTCTGAGTACAGTTTTCACCTTTGTAACAATATTCAGAAAACAGCGCAAGGCTTGGTGCCGCGTGCATATAGTCTGCAGCAGCTCCACCGCTTGCCCACTCGGTTGCAATTATTGTTTTTACATTATATTTAATTGCAGTTTTAAGGGCAGCATTTGTTGTTTTTGTAGTATACGTAAAGTTAGGAGCAAGACCGTCCCAAGTCCAGATACCGCCTGCAAAAGAAAGTTCGTTATCAAAACGTGCGTGTTGTGCAAAAACTTTATCGTAATAATCTTCATCTTCGCTATAGTAATACCAGTATACAATATTCACGTATTTGGGAAGATTATCAATAATCTCCTGTTTAACTATATGTGTCTCGTTATACTGTCTTCCGCTTGGTTCATTAAAGAGCATATCGCTCCAGATCATAGGTTTTTCAAAATATTTTCTGCTTATATCGAGAACTTTAATAAGGTGTTCATTGAATATTTCAAACTCATCACGATAGCCGTGGAGTTTAAAGTATTTACCCATACCCATACCGTACGCTTCGTCCATACCCAAATGTATTTTCTGTGTACGGAATGCAGATCGTACAGCTTTGATTGCAGCTTCTATGAAATCATATGTTTTCTGATCACCTACAAGCAACACTTTTTCAGTATCAGAAATAGCGCTTCCTTCTGCTGTTCTTAAATATTTAGCAAGATGACCAAGAGTCTGTATACAAGGAATTATTTCAACACCCAGTGAATATGCATAGTCATCAAGTTCTTTGAGTTCTGCAATGGAATATCTACCGCGAAGATGACCGAACATAGGATAGCCTTCTACTTCATAAAGATCTTCGGTATAAAGCATAATCATATTCATTCCGAGAGTAGCTATAACATCAATATATCTTTTAACGCCGTCAACGTTCATTACTTTACCACGGGACATATCAAGCATAGGTCCTACGGTATCAAAAACAGGTTTTTCTTTTATTTCAAAAGATGTTTCGCCTTTTTTAATATGCATCGCAAGAAGAAAATAACATCTTGCCATCTGAGCTTTAGAATTAAAACCTATAACTGCATCTTTGCCATCAAATTTAACGTAAACTCCGTCTGAATTTTCCAAAACGTTTATATTACCGTTAAACTCAAAGCCGACAACGTCAAACACTTTGTTTTTGATATCCACAATTTGCCTCCAAGGTGGCATTTTCTTTAAGAATAATTATATATTAAAGAAAATAAAAAGTCTACATTAAATTTACAATCTCTCTTTTTAGTCTGACGGCGTATTCAAAAGCAATTTTTGTTCCGCTTATGCGACTTATTTTCTCGTCATAATAAACGATACAAAACTTACTTTTATCTATCATTTCATAATTGCGTTTAATATATACCGCTTTGCCTGAATCGATGATTTTTTGAGGATAATATGTATATTCGTAGTTTTTCAAAAGATAATCTTTATACTGTTCACTTATATAGGGATATTCAGCCCGAACATATACTCGTTTTATATGGGGATATTTTTCTTTGATTTTTGATACAAGTTCATAACAAAGGTCATCAAATTGGCTTTTACTTCCGAAAAGAAAAGTATCAACGTTTTTATCTACGATTAATCTTTCAATAGTATCATATAGTTTAAGTTTTAATTGCTCAGTAATATTTATAGTCCTATGACCAAATACACAACAAACATTATATTTCACAACGCACCTCAAAGTAAATGATTATTTAATTATTATACACTATCATTCACTTTAAGTAAATATTTCTGCAGTTTTATATTATAATAAAACGTCTTTCTTTTCGATAAAATATATTTATAAAGAAAAGGGGCGACAAAATGAAAACAGAATTTCCTGAAAAATACATTACTCTTGGATTAAAAATTGCATACTATAGAAGAAAAGCAGGGTTTACACAAGAATATTTTGCTGAACTTATCGGAAAAAGTGTAAGTTTTGTAGGACAAGTTGAAGGTCCCGGTATCATACGCGGTGTATCTTTAGAAACTTTATTTAAAATATCACAAGTATTAAAAGTATCCCCATCTAAACTTTTGGAAGAAGATTAATAACTACCCCTCAGTCTTTTGCCAACGGCAAAATCCAGCTCCCCTGACAAGTGGAGCCAAGATAAGAAAACACTTATAAAAAAGGACTATGACATTTTATTATGTCATAGTCCTTTAGTTTTGTTATTTAAAAATCGAATTATTAGTTTTCAGGGTTACGTGGCATAACCAGTGCAGCAATAATGTAAAGCAAAATTCCTGAACCTGCAAACAAAGCAACAAGCACCCAAATTAAACGTATAATTGTTGAATCGATTCCAAAATATTCAGCAATACCTGCGCATACACCATCAATTTTCTTATCTGAATTTGATTTATATAATTTTTTATTCATATAATATAATCCTCCCCTTTTGAATATTTATATCTACTTATATCTTAACTTTTGAACACATCAAAGTCAAGTTATTTCTTGTTCATAACTAATAATACAGTAAATTCATATTTTCTTATAAATTCTAATGATTTATATTAAAACTTTGTAAATACGCAGTTTCTTCTGCCTGTTGCTTTTTGCTCATATAATAGCCTTTATTATCCTCGTCTATTTCATAAAGGATTCTCACAACACTAAATTTACCATCAGGCCATTTATTAAATTTAAATCTCACAAATAGCTCATCACCATTCTCACATCTTCCAATACAAATATACTTATCAGAATTCTGACGAACTAAATCTGTACACTCCACATTAGCACCACAGTTAGGGCAAATAAAATTGACAAGTTCCGGATCTGCAAGTGCCGCTTCTTTTGTAGAATAAGCTTTCGTAGAGTCACTTCTTTCTTTGGAATGACTTCCATAGCACTTCATCTGCTTTATCAGTTCTGAATACTCCGCCAGTCCTTTAACCATATCCAGATGCAGACAAACACACACTGTATTTCTTGCATCATTGAGAGCATCATGTGCTTCAAGCGCTGGTTCACCGATCTTCTCCATAGCATACGAAAGAGAAACCTGTCTCTTTTCCTTTGCAATTTGGTCATCAAAGATCACTTGAATGTTATATGTACTCGGAATCCATTCTGTGTTTAGTTCGTGAAGGATCATATTATCTCGAAGTATTTCGATATCATCCGGTCCCCATGTGAGAAAGACAAACTTCTCGCCACACCATTTTTGAAAATGTTTGAATGCAACAGAAAACGGGAAACCATACTGCAACTCCTCAGTAGTAATCTTGGTAAGTTTGGATACCTGTTTATGCATCTTAGTATAATATTTCGGTAACACCATAATTTTAAAAGTATCCAAAATATGATAGTTCTCATCAAGCTTAACTGCACCAATCTGAACAATCTCACCATGAAGCATCACAGGTTTCTTGACCATGCTTTTAATATTATAGGGCTGATTCCATTCCATGTCTAAAACTATGTAATTCATATACTACTCCTTTTAGGTGATTGGCACCTTTTTCTTTTATATCCTTATTTTACAAAATATTGTGTCCAATAATTTGGACTTTTCCAACAAAAAATCAACTAAATAAAATACA
>JAZOSU010000005.1:0-55612 GCA_045657265.1 Eubacteriales bacterium
ATTTGGCACGAAAATAAAGTTTTAGCCTATCTGAGAGCTTTTTATGCTGACGATAAAACGGTAAAAATAGGCAGAGTTTTAACTATTAACAGGGGGCAAGGTCTTGGTCTTGAAATTATGCAAAAAGCAATAGAAGATATCAGACTTAATATGCCTTGTGATAAAATACGTATCAACGCTCAAAAAACTGCGGTAGGGTTTTATGAAAAAATAGGGTTTAAAATCATTTCCGACGAATTTCTGGAAGAGGGCGTTGTTCACGTATCAATGCAATATAAAAACTGACTTAGCTTTAAAACCAAGTCAGTTTTTTATGTTAGTTATACCGTTTTTATGTCGGTAAGTATACCCATTTCGGGATAACAATCAATAGTTTTTACCACATCGCAAAGTGTGTTACCGTCACTGTCTGCCCATTCATTCATATTAAATGTATAAACGTGATCGCAGTTTACATCCCATTCGTTGAGAAACAATGAAGCCCAACGGTACATACCCATAGGGCCTACGGGAAGAATCATTGCGAGTTTTTGCTTTTTGTCAGCGGCAATCTTAATCTGCATAGCAATTTCGTGACCCATAAGAGTATCAAAATCGCTGAGAGTTTTACATTCTACAGGACAAAAATCTTTGTTCCAGAAACCCTATCATAATTACTGCGGACACTGTGATACTTTGTATCATGGGGTTGTTGAAAAATGCGGTATGACGTACGATATTGATTTTTCTTGCGTACAAGATGCTAAATGTAAAATAGTTATAAAACAGAAATAAAATATCCCCCTGAATTTCAGGGGGATATTTTATTTCTGAATATTTGGATTGTCGGTTCTTTCTAATAAATAATCGATGGAAATGTTGAAATAATCAGCTATTTTTATTAGTTCACATATTCCGGGCTCACGTTCTCCTGTTTCATATCTGCTTATGGTGTTTTGATTAGTGTTTAAATCCATTGCCAGTTTAATTTGTGATATTCCTTTTGATTTTCTTATTTCTTTTAGTCGCACAAAATCACCTCTTGACATTATTATCCCAAATTGGTATAATAAAAATATCCCAATTTGGTATATTAAGGAGGATAAAAATGTTTTGTAAAAATTGCGGAAAAGAAATAGACGACAAAGCAGCTGTTTGTGTACATTGCGGTGTTGCAATAAAAAATGTAAAAGCTAAAAAGCCTATAATTAAAAAATGGTGGTTCTGGCTTTGCATTGCCGTTGTAATTATTGCTATTGCAACTGCTTCTTCAGGTGGATCAGGTGACAGTACAGTAAATGAAAACAATTCTGATTCATCAGTTTCAGGTTCAGTTGAACAGCAGATAACTTACGAGACTGCAGATTTAAGAACAATGATAGATGAACTTAAATCAAATGCTCTTAAAGCAGAAAAGGCTTATCAGGATAAAAATATTGAAATTGTATGCAAAATCACAAATTTTGACAGCGATGGTTCTTATATCAGCGTTGAACCTGTAAATGCTGATGAATGGGATTTTACGTCAGTAACCTGTGATATTAAAAATGATGAGCAACTGAATTTTCTTTTAGAAAAACAAGTCGGAGATCAGATTACTATTAAAGGAAAAGTTACATCAGTTGGAGAATTGCTTGGTTATACAATTAAAATAGCTGAAGTTAAATAAATTTAAAAGGCTGTAAAAACGAAATTGTTTTTACAGCCTTTTTTGATAATCTACTTGCGGAAAATTAAAAAATATTATACAATAAAAAATACTAAACTCGGGAGGGAAGAATATGCCTACTTTGAATATTATGAAAATTGCAACAAAGCGTAAAAATTTGTTCTTACGTGTTGCTAAAGGACATTTTGCATCAAAAAACAGTCATAGTAATTACTATATTGATGTTGTTTCCCAGAAATCACGTCTTTCCGAAGCTAAAGCTGTTGCAGAGGAACTTCGTTCATATTACTATCTTGATACAATAGTTGATACTATTCTTTGTATAGACGGAACAGAAGTTATCGGAGCTTGTCTTGCAGAAAGCCTTAGCAAATCCGATTTTGTAAATATGAATGCACATAAATCAATTTATGTTGTTACGCCCGAAACTACAAGCAGCGGAAAACTTATGTTCAGGGATAACAGTGAACATATGATAAACGGAAAACACGTAATGATACTTGCGGTTTCCGTGGCATCAGGAAAAACTATTGAATCTGCCGTTGAAGCGGTGAAATATTATGGCGGTAACGTTACGGGTATCTCTGCTATATTCTCCACAGAAAAAGAATGTGGTGATATACCCATTCGTTCAGTGTTTGACCCTAATGACCTTGAAGATTATTTCTGTGTGCCGTCACACGAATGTCCTCTTTGTAAAGAAGGAGAAAAAATTGATGCTATTGTAAATAGTTACGGATTTTCAAAACTTTAAATTTAAAAACGTGATGTTCAGTTGAACATCACGTTTTTTATGTTATTTCTTTTATGGTTTCGCGGATTACGAATCTTTCCGATAAAGTAATTTTCTGATTAAGCTTGTAATAGGGATTTTTTCTTTTTTTAAATATGATTTCATCTGAAAAACAAATATACCGTTGACTTTAAGATAAGATGCGTAATAATCAATGAGTTCTGCCAGAGCGTTTTCGTCAAAATTATCGGTAGATATAAGCGCAATTCCGTTATTTCTGATTATAATATCCTCAAGCTTTTCTACGTATCCTGCATAATATGGGCTTTTAATTTCGGGACAAATAATAGCAAAAATAGGTTTTTCATATTTTTCTTTGTAAAATTTGTGAAAACATCCGTGTTTTTTAGCAAGAGTAAATATTAACTCTTTTGTTTAGGAACTTACGTCTGCGGCGTCGTTGAACGCTTTGCTGACGGTAGACGCCGAAATGTTTGCAAGTTTAGCAAGATCACGCATTGTCATAATATCACCTCGGGAAGTATTATATATAATCCTTTTGGATTTCGGAAAATTCAATGTTTTACGAAACATTTTCGCTTGTTGTTTCGTAAATGTTAATAAATAATTTATTGCGAAACTTTATATTTTATGTTAAAATAAAATGAAAAAGTTTAATAAAAAGGAGAAAATCCTATGTCAGATATTGTAGAAAGAATTATCAATCAAAATAAGGACGGTGAAATCATAGAAAAATTTCCGCATACGAACTTTAATAGTTTAACTGTTCTTTCAGTGCCTGAAAATTATGAAGCGGTACTGTTTTTAAACGGTAAGGCTCTTGACGTGTTTTCATATGGTGAATATTCTTTTGAAACAAAAAACATTCCCCTTGTAGCAAAAGAACTTTCAAGAGAAGACGGAGATATGACACCATTCGAGTGCGGTGTATGTTTTGTTTCAAAACAAGCAGTGCTTGATTTTGAATGGGAGTCAAAATCGGGCAAAAAAGGAACAGCAAATGTAAAAGTTAATGATTCTTCAAAGTTTGTTTCATATATGCTTATGTTTACCGACCTTGAAAATCAAAGCGTATGTGATTATCTTGTTTCGTATGTATCGGAAAATGAAAATGCCGATTTCGATACTTTGGGAGTAAAAGCAGATATTAAAGTGACTTTTGTTCCCGAAACTGAAATTCAGGTTGAAACCAAAACAGAAGAAAAAGAACCTGAAATAACAGAAATACCTGTCAAATCAAAAACGGAAATATCACAAGCTAAACCGACAAGTAAAAAAATCAATATAAAATTAATTTTGATAGTGTCTGCAATTGCGTTGATAGTTATTTTTGCAGTAATTGCTGTGTTTTTCAGACCTGAAACAAATGATGCAAATAATCAGCAACCTGATGCACCACAGTCTGTATATGAAGACGGCTTTAACCTTGATGAAGAGGGAAATCTTGTAATTCCCGATTCATCTGAGGTAGGATTCAAAGAAATTAAAGATGCTCAGATCGGTGACTTCGTGCTTTTCGGAAGCTATGAACAGGATGGCGATGCTGCAAACGGAGCAGAACAACTTGGTTGGAAAGTAATTGACAAAAAAGACGGAAAACTTACTCTTATAACTGAGTATTGTATAGACTGCTTAAAATTCAATGAAACCTTTACTGAAATAGGGTGGCCTGACTGTTCTCTCAGAAAATGGCTTAACGGAGAATTTTATAAAACTGCTTTTACCGAAACAGAAAAAACAAAAATAACGGTTACAACTAACCGTAACGCTTTGAAAACAAACTATAATCTGGAGGACGGCAACAATACAGATGACTATGTTTATCTTTTGAGCCTTACAGAATGTAAAAACTATTTTGCAGGCTCTGAAATGTACAGACGTGCAAAAGCAACCAAATATGCAGAGTCTAAAGGCTCATATGTTGAAGATACGTCAGGCAACTGTTGGTGGTGGCTGCGTTCACCCGGAGATGTTGCAACAAGCGCAACTTTCATTGAGAGTGACGGCTATGCTGGAAACTACGGTGACGGCGTTACAAATGAACGTATATCAGTCCGCCCTGTAATCAATATAAGTGTTGAATAATCAATCTCCCAAGGAGAGAATTAAATGAACAATAAAAAAAATATATCCGCAGACTTTTTTGTCTGCACGGTTGCATCGGTGTCAATGATACTGTGCGCATCACTACTTATAGGTTTTTATTTTTACGTTAAATTTGTTCCGCTTTTACTTATGGCGCTGATTCTTCTTTTGCCGGCGGTAATAAATTTGTTTTTGCTTCTTCCAAAGGAACAAAAATTCATAAAACAACCTAAAGCTGAAAAAATCAAAGGACAGAAAAAAACATTTAAACAACGTATCAAAGATTTTTGGATATCACTTAAAAAGTGTCCCCAAAAAATCAAAAAAGCATTTCTTGGAAATACAGAGAAAATACTTGTAGTGATGACGGTGTTGACCGTTGTATCTGTCAATGTCTTGTATTGGTTTTTTGCAAAAAAAGCATCCGCACATGTTCTTGGATTTATAACACCAATCATTCTTGCAGCTATGTTTGTTGTATTCATTGTAATTGATAAATGGTGTAAATATTCAAAACAGCGGTTTGAAAATACAAGATATGAGATAATAGCTGAAAACCTGAGAAGTGTTACATACTTTGCCAAGATAATGTTTGGTGCATCAGCGGCGGTGACTGCGGTTTGCGTTCTTGGATTTTTTGACTTGCAACAGATTTTAATTATTGCTCTTGATGTTATTTTGATATACGAAACAGTATTTTTGATTCTGTCATTTGCAGTCAGACTTATCAGAAAAGAACTGTATGTGAATCCCGATATGGTAATACCTGTTCCGGGAAAAAGCAAAGAAAACTTAGGTGTTTTATCATATCTGGAAAAAAACACAGGAATTACAATGCGTTCTCTGTGGAGTATACGCCTGATTAAAAAAATAATTCCTTTTGCGGTAATTTTCTCTGCACTTGCACTTTGGCTCAGTACAGGTATTGTTCAGATAGAAGCTTATCAGCATGGCGCAAAGTATACTCTCGGTAAACTTAAAACAAGTAATATGGCACCTGGTATACATCTGACACTGCCGTGGCCTTTTGATGAAGTGAAACTGTACGATACTCAGAATATAAAAGAAATTACAATAGGTTATGTATCAGAGGGTACGTCAGATAACCTGTGGACAGAATCCCACGGCAACAGTGAATATAAACTTCTTCTTGGCGGGGGTAATGAACTTGTTTCAATGAACCTTCGAGTAGAATATAAAATTTCTGATTTGGGAAACTACCTCAAATGTAGTGCAAAACCCGAATCATTGCTTGAATCAGCGGCTTATGAAACAATAACAAACCGTACCATTAATACAAATCTTGATTCTCTTCTTGCGACGGATAGAACTGAATTTTCAAAAAGCTTTGAAAAAGAACTCAAAAACCGCATAGCAAAATACAATACGGGACTTGAAATAGTAGACGTAATTTTGGAAAGTATTCATCCGCCCGTTGAGGTTGCGCAGATATATCAGCGTATAATCAGCGCAGGTATAGAAGCTGAGAAGATAGTGCTTGATGCTCAGGCTCTTGCGGGAGTTACACTTGCCGAAGCAAAGGAACAGCACGATAAAGATATTAATGATGCTACGGCAAAAAGCAGTAAAGATATAGCGGATGCCAATGCGGCAATAGCTGAATTTATGGCAAGCGTAGAGGCAAATAAAGAGTATAAAGACGGATACAGATATTATAAATATCTTGATGCGCTTAAAAAATCATATGCCGATTCTAAACTTATCATAGTCGGTGACGGAGTAAATAGCGCAAACCTGTATATCGGAAGCGTATCTTAATGTGGAGGACACGAAATGTTAAAACTTAAAAAAGATAAAAAAGTTGCAGATTCTTCTGCTCAGAGCGTAGATAAAAGCGAGAAATTTCTGCAAGTTGCCAAATATGTAATAGCGCTGACTGTTGTTCTTGTTTTATTCTGGTTCGGTTTCACCTGCGTTGTTCGTGAAGGCAACTGCGCGGTGATACTTCGTCTTGGGGCAGTAAGACAGGAAATAGACGAGGCAGGACTTTATTTTAAACTCCCATGGCCTTTTGAAACAGTAGCAATGTATGACGGAAGACTTCAGTATCTTGAATCAAAAAGCCTTGAAACTACAACAAAAGACAAGCGTAACGTTGTTTTGCAGTCATATGTTGTTTGGAAAATAAACGACCCTGTTTTGTACCATAACAGCGTAGGCGCAAAAAACTCGGCAAATGATTTTATTACAAGTCAGGTTGCCAGTGCAACAAACAGTATTCTCGGTGGCTATGACCTTGTAAATCTTGTTTCTTTGCAAAAAGAAGAAATAAAGATAGAGGCAATTCAGAACGAGATATTTAAAAGAGTAAGCAGTAACTGCAAACAGAACTACGGTATTGACGTTACAGACGTTAGTATTCTCCGCCTGTCACTTCCTGACACTAACCTCAAAAGTGTGTTTGAACAGATGTCAGCAGACAGACAAAAAGATATAGATATAATTATTGCTAATGCAAAAGCAGAGGCTAATAAAATAAAAACAGATGCTGATACCGAAGCTGCAAAAATCCGCGCTGAAGGTGTTACAAAAGCGGCAGAAATCAAAGCAAAAACAGAAACAGACGTTGCAAAAATATACGGTGAAGCACAAAAGGCTAATATAGAGCTTTATAAATTCCTTAAAGATCTGGATACGATTGTTGCATCAGTAAACGAAACCTCTGTGCTTGTTGTTAAAGCAAACGAATATCCATTCAGTGTGCTTACAGAGTATTCCAAGTTTATGTCAAATGAAGGAAACGATATAGTAATTCAGGATCTGAGCTATATATTGACTCAGCTTCCCGATAATGACAGAACTGCTCTCGTGGATGCAGTTTCTGAACTGATTTCTGTTCAAGGTGAAATATAATGAAAAAGAACACTCTTTTTTCTGACATATTACAGACGGTTACAAAATATTTTGGTATTCTTGTTGCTGTTGTAGTTGTTATTATACTTTGTTCGGGTATCCGGATAGTTGAAAGCGGAAATAAAGCTATAGTTCTTCGTTTTGGTAAAATAGTCGGTGATACTTATGAGACTCAGGTTCACGGACCGGGACTTTTACTTGCTTTCCCTTATATAATAGATGAGGTTATTATAGTTCCTACCGATACCGTTATTGAACAAAGCGTAACTACATATAACTCAGGTGAAGATGACGGCGTTACAAAACAGGGTAGCTATGTCATAACAGGAGACCAGAATATTGCAGTGATTACCGCATCTGTAAAATATGTGGTGTCAGACCCTGTTAAATATGCCCTTAACGTTGGTGATATCAAGGCTGTGATAAATGCGGCGGTAAGTAACTCTTTGCTCTCTGAAGCATCACGTATAGGCGTTGATAATCTGCTTACTAACGGAAAAGATTCATATACTGCATCGGTTATGAAACTTTCAAGCAAAAAACTTGATAAAGCAGGAGTTGGTATTAAGCTTACAGCTCTCGAACTTACAAAAGTTGCAATGCCCGAAGAAGTACGCGCAATTTATGAAGAGGTAAACTCTGCAACTGTAAATGCCTCTACAATAGTTGAAGAGGCAAACCAGTACAGAGAAAACGTTATTCCCGAAGCAAAAGCCTATGCAGATACAACTATTTCAGAGGCAAATACAGAATATTCTCAAAAAACATCTGCGGCAAATGACGAACTTTCGGAATTCTGGGGCGTACTTGAAGAATATAATGCCAATTCTGCTGACGTATCAGCTCGTATATATTCGCAGAAAGTATCAGAATTTATGAACAAAATCGGCAAAGTACGTGTTGTGAACGACGGCGAGACTAAAATATTTCTTAATGAGTAAGGTGTGGTGATCAAAGCATATGGAAAATTTAGATAATATGGGTGCAAGTACCCTCAAAGCTCTGTCCCGCGACAACCTGACTGATGAAGGAAGAAAAAAGCTTACCCGTGAAATTATCAGTGGTGCAGCGGCAATTTCTTGTCTTGTTGTAGGTCTTATTTATACTTATGTTATGAAAGGCGCATATACCGTTGTTCCTCAGTTTTTGTACTTTATAGCGTTTCTTATAGAAGGTATACCCGTAATGGTTGAAGGCGTTAAAGGTATCATATCCAAAAACCTTACAAACGCTATGGAAATATTGGTTGCAGTTGCAATTATAGCCTGTGTTTTCAATCAGGAACTCATTCTTGCAGTTCTTATACCGTTGATATTGAATGCTATTCATATACTTGAAGAAAGAAGTATTATGGGCGGCAGAGACGTAATTGAAGGACTTAAAAATATGCAACAGGATACCGCTTTGCTTTGTCAGGACGGTAAGGACGTTGTGGTTGAAGCAAAAAGTCTTAGAATAGGTCAGATGATAAAAGTCAAACCCGGTTCGGGGATTCCTATTGACGGTGTTGTAGTTAGCGGTGAAACCCATGTTGACCAGAAATCTCTTACAGGTGAGCCTGAACCTGCTCACGTCAGAGCGGGTGATACCGTTTTTGCAGGTACTGTAAACCTTGACGGTGTAATTACCGTTGAAGTAAAAAAAGAACACGTAGATACTTCCTTTTCAAAGATTCTTCATCTTCTTGAAAAATCAGAAAATATATCTGTTCCCGAATCAAAACTTATAGATAAATTTCTCGGCTATTATATTCCTTTTGTTCTGGCAGTTGCGGCGGCTGTTGCGCTTGTCAGTCGTGATATTTCAAAGGCTATAGCTATATTGGTAGTTTCTTGCCCTTGCGGATATATGCTCACAAGCTCAGCGCCTATGATAGGCGCTCTGTCAGTGGCAACCAAAAGGGGAGTTCTTATTAAAAACTCAAAGTTTGTAGAAACCCTTACTGAAATCAATACAGTTGTTTTTGATAAAACAGGTACGGTTACCAAGGGCGAGCTTTCTTTGACACAGGCGCATCCTTTCGGCGTTACTATGGTGCCCAGACTTTTGTCTGTTGCCGCTTCTGTAGCATCTTTTTCAACACACCCTGTTTCAAGAGCAGTTATGTCATATATAGGATCTATGAACTATGATAAGAATCTCACAGTTCACGAAATATCAGGCGGCGGTGTTGAAGGTGTAACCAAAGACGGACATACGGTAAGATTCGGTAAACGCGAATGGATAGAAAATTGCGGTATAATAATTCCGGAATCTTTCGCCGCGGATACACTCGCCAGTGTCAGTTACGTATCATATGATACTCAGCTTTTAGGTTATCTCTGCTTCAGTGATACTCTTCGAGAAAACGTTTCGGATAGTATAAAATCACTGAAAGATATCGGGGTTGAAAAAACTGTTATGCTGACAGGTGACAGGGAAGAACCTGCAAAACTCATTGCCGCCAAAGCAGGTGTGGACGAAGTTTTTGCAAGACTTCTGCCGGAAGATAAGCTTGATAAACTCAACTTGCTCAAAGATGATGAACATAAAGTTCTCGCAGTAGGCGACGGTATTAACGATGCACTGGCGCTCAGAGAAGCCGATGTAGGTATCGCAATGGGAGCTATGGGTTCAGATCTTGCTATTGATTCAGCAGATATTGCTCTTATGAATAATAATCTGATGAATATTCCATTTGTAATCACTCTTTCAAGAAAAACCAAAAAGATAATTTATCAGAATTTAACTCTTTCAATTCTCATAAGTGTGTTTATGATAGCTCTTTCAGCTTTTGGAGTAGTTTCTCCTCTTGCAGGGTCTCTTCTACATAACTGCGGAGCATTTGTGGTACTGTTTAACAGCTCAAGAATACTAAAAGATAAAGACTTCGAACTCAAATAAGTTCAAAGTCTTTGAGACTGTCAAAAAAGTGGTCTGACCGTGAGAAAATAATAAAAATGGTGGGTATATATTACCCAATAAATAAAACTAAAATTTTAACATTAAACACCCAATGAGTATAATTAAACACCTTGAAAAGAATTTCTTTTCAAGGTGTTTTCTCACTTTCGTCAAACTTGCCCTCTCGAAGTACTTTTGTACGACTTCGGGGCAAGTTTGACAAATCATCCTCATTTTTTGTAAAGTCTCACAGAGTGTCAAAACAAAAAACAGATTCTTTGACACTCTGAAAGACTTTGAACTCAAATGAGTTCAAAGTCTTTTTTGTTTATAAGTATTCTTCCATAATTTCTTCGACAGGACCTGCGATGTCTTTAAATATAGACTGATATTTCGGATCTATGCGATAAATTGTTTCAGTATAATCGTAGCCGGAGTGTATTAAAATGTATTCATTTCCGTTTAATAAATTCAAAGTAAAAGCTTCGTTTAATACTTTCTTACCACTGTCACATTTATAAATTGTAAGACAATATTCCATATAATCGTCATCATCTATTTCAATAGGCTTTGTTTTTGATGTTTGCTCTATAGCATCTTTGACTTGCTGACTTAATAGAATGACGGGCATTTCATAATTGTAAAAATCATTTTTGTAATAACAGTATTCTGTGAAATTTTCGCTTTTTAAAATATTTATAAATTCGTCATAAAAATCATGTCTTATAAAGTATTGCTCATCTCTTAATTCAGAATACCCGCCTATTATAGAATTGTCTGAGTTGATATAATATTCGTTGTTTACAAATTGTGTCAGTAAAACAGGTATATCTTTATCTGTTATAAAAATTCTTTTTGCATATTCAGTTGTGTGCGGAAAGAGTTCTTTGTAAAGAATATACTCACTGCCGCCAAAATGTATAACAGTTTGCGTTTCGTCTGTGAAATATCCGTGTGAGCTTTTAAGCTCGTCAATAAACGAACAACTGCTAAGTGACAATAATATAGAAATTGTGACGATTACTGTGCATATTCTTTTGAATTTCATTTTATCACCTCTATTCCAGATTAAGCTTTTTGCGGATAATAATTTTGCTTATAAAGAAGTATACTACAGCGATTACCGAAGAGAAAATTATACCTGCACAAAGACCCATATGTACTATCTGATAAGGAGTAAAGGTTTCAAAAAACCAAATTGCAAGGCTTTCTAACTGAATGCTGAAAATCATAGTAAATACTATAAATATAGTACCGATAATCTGAGTGATTATATAGTATATAAAATATGTAACAAATGACATTAAAACTCTGTTTTTCTTTGCAAGCTGACCTATTGTTATACAAGCATAGTAAAGAAGCAGATTTGTAAAAATGCTCAGAATAACCAATGTTAATATTTCAATGATGTAAAAAACAAGATTGAAGCCAACTTCATTAAAAAGATATTTGCATAGATAATCTATTGCTTTAATAATTTCAACCAGTAAATCGCCGCTTGTTATTATGCATAAAGAAATAAGTATATTTATAACCGTTATAAATATAAATGAAACTGCGGTTGTAAGTTTAACGAGAATATGGTTATTCTCGGTTACGGGGAGAGTCATTGTAAGATATCCCTCCGATGTAAACAGGTTTTTGTAAAATCTGCTTATTGCAAGTACAAATGCCATAATTACAGACACAACTATCGATGCTATAAACATAAAAATCGAAGACCCGAATACAATGCCGTAAATATCGGTTTTCGTTTCAAACAACTGAATTATTCTGTTAAGAAGTGCGGTTATAGGAATGATTATCTGATATGGAAGCAACGCTTTGAGATAATACATAAATTCATATTTAAAAAGCTTTTTTACCATTTGAATACCTCCCTGAAGAGTGCATCAACACTCATTTCGTTTTCTTCTCTTATTTCATCAACTGACTTATGAAGCACAATACTTCCTTGTTTGATAAATATTACCTCGTCAAGCACCTCTTCAATGTCAGAAATAAGATGTGTTGATATAATGAC
This sequence comes from Eubacteriales bacterium, assembly GCA_045657265.1. GTDB lineage: Bacteria > Bacillota > Clostridia > Oscillospirales > QAKW01 > RGIG9041. Next base: position 12,268 of record JAZOSU010000005.1, read on the forward strand.
CGAAGCTTCGGGATTGTAGTTGTTTATTATTGTTGAAATAATATAATCTCTTGTAGCAGGGTCAACTCCCGCAATAGGCTCGTCAAGAACGTAAAGCTTTGCATTTCTGCTCATAACAAGAATTAAAGAAACCTTTTCCTTGTTACCCTTAGATAATGTTTTGAGCTTGTGTGTCGGCTCAATTCCGAGCTTTTCAAGCATTTGATATGCAAGGTCGGGTCTGAAATCTTCATAGAAATCGTTGAACATTTCAACTATCTGTGCAACTGTCATTCTTGAATTGAGAAAATTATTGTCAGGAAGATATGATACAAGCTTTTTGCTTTCTACACCAGGTGCGTGTCCGCAAATTGTAATGCTTCCCGAATTTGGCTGTAAAAGCCCGTTTATCATTTTAATAAGTGTTGTTTTGCCCGAACCGTTTGGGCCCAATAATCCGATGATTTTTCCGTTTTCTACCGAAAGATTAAGATTATTTACAGCAAGAGTATTTCCGTAATTTTTGGTTAAAAATTGGCAATTTAGAATTTCACTCATTTGTTCCACTCCTTTATAAAGTTTTTTGTTTGTTCGGTACTTAGCCCTAAAAGATTCATTTGTTCAAAATACTTTTCAGTGTTGTTTTCTATTAATTTGTTTACAATATCCTGAGCTCTTTCTTTGCTGTCTGCGGCATACCATCCTGAACCGCGAATAGAGTATATAAGTCCGTCGCGCTCTAAAGATTCAAATGCTTTCTGAACAGTATTCGGGTTAATACCTGCACTGACCGCAATTTCTCTTACAGATGCAAGTTTTCTGTCGGGCGTAAGAGAACCGTTTGCAATCTGAACGCATATAACCTCTTCAATCTGAGGACATATAGGCCTGTTTTTATCAAGCTTAAAACTCAAATACGTCACACTCCTTTCCTAAATTGTACCACTGTACTAATACAATAATACAATACCTTTTAAAATTTGTCAATACGTTTTAATTATATTGATTTTGCAATGGTAAAATGCTCTGTATAACAAAAAAGCACAACTGATTCATTTGTATGAATCGGTTGCGCTTTTTAAAATTGGAGATTATTACTCTTCCCAGTTATGTGATACATCCTGTACGTCATCATTATCGTCAAGAGCATCAAGGAGAAGATTCATAAATTTAATATCTTTTTCATCTGTAAGTGAAACGTAGTTTTCCGCAAGACGTGTTATCTCTGCTGTGACAAAAGAATAACCCGCATCTTCAAGTGTCTGACGAACAGTTGAAAAGTTTTCAGGTGATGTAACTATTTCGTAAATATCATCTTCTACGTTGAAATCGTCTGCACCTGCATCGAGAGCTGCCATCATAAGTTCGTCTTCATCAGCTGTGTTTTTGTCTACAACTATAACACCGCACTGTTTGAACTGCCAGAGAACGCTTCCTGATGTACCGAGGTTTCCGCCGAATTTATCAAAATAGTGGCGAAGGTCACCTGCTGTTCTGTTTTTATTATCGGTAAGTGTTTCTACAACGACTGCAACACCGCCAGGACCGTAACCTTCATATATGTTGTTTTCGTAAGTTTTTCCGTCACCGTCACCCGAACCTTTTTTGATAGCACGTTCAATGTTATCATTAGGCACGTTCGCAGCTTTTGCTTTTGCAATAGCATCAGCAAGACGTGAGTTAGAAGCCGGGTCTGCACCGCCTTCTTTTACTATAACCATAATTTCTCTTGCCATCTTAGTAAAAACTTTTGCTCTCTGAGCATCGGTTTTACCTTTTTTATGCATTATATTTTTCCATTTAGAATGTCCTGACATATATCTTATGCCTCCAAAATTAATTTAACCACTGAATTATACCACAAAAATACAGAGCGGTCAAGTGACCGCTCTTATATTTTGTTTAATATTTTTTTATTTGTTTTTTGTAAGCTGTTTGATTACAAAAAGTACTGCTACTGTAAGTACTGCACCAATTGCAAGTGAAATCCACACATTGTTAATAAATGGAGCTGCAAGGAACATTACAGTTGAAATTCCTGCTACTGTAAGAGCATATGGAAGCTGTGTTGATACGTGGTTTATATGGTCACACTGAGCACCTGCAGATGACATAATTGTTGTATCTGAAATAGGTGAGCAGTGGTCACCGCAAACAGCACCTGCAAGACAAGCTGACATGCCGATGATACCTACTGTGCTTCCTATCGGGAATATGCTAAGAACGATAGGAATAAGGATTCCGAATGTTCCCCAAGATGTACCTGTTGCAAAAGCGATTGCACAAGCAACAAGGAATATAATTGCAGGAAGGAAGTTGTTAAGAGTTTCAGCTGATGCTAAAGCTGTGCTTACAAATGTATCTGAATCAAGAAGTGATGTCATGTTCTTAAGTGTTGTAGCCATTGTAAGAATAAGAATAGCAGGAACCATTGCTATAAAGCCTTTCGGAATACATTCCATAGCTTCTTTGAAAGAAACAAGGCGTCTTGCAACAAAATATACAACTACAACGATAAGAGCAATAAGAGCACCCCAGGGAAGACCAATAGTTGCATCAGTATTAGAAAATGCATCTACAAATCCCATTGATTTATCACAAAGATCGGGAAGGAATACCCAGTCGTCTGTTACCATACATCTACCGATATAGAAAAGGGCATATACGCAAATACCGATAAGAGCAACAATAGGAATAATAAGGTCAATAACTTTAGCTTTTGATGTTGCAGGCTGATCATCAGTGTTTTCAACAACAGTGCCTGATGTGAAAAGGTCACCGTTTTCAGCGTTTTTCTCGTGAAGTTTCATAGGACCGTAGTCAAACTTCATAAGTGTAATTCCGATAATAAACACAAAAGTAAGAAGTGAATAGAAGTTATACGGAATTGCCTGACAGAACAGTGTAATACCGCTCTGACCTTCAGGAGCATAAGATGCAACAGCTGCTGCCCATGAAGAGATAGGAGCTATCATACAAACAGGTGCTGCGGTAGCATCTATAAGATATGAAAGTTTAGCTCTTGAGATTTTTGCTTTGTCTGTTACAGGACGCATAACAGCGCCAACTGTAAGACAGTTGAAATAGTCATCAATGAAGATAAGAATACCGAAAAGGAATGTTGCAATAGCTGCGCCGATTTTACCTTTTACGTGTTTTGCAGCCCAGTTACCAAAAGCCTGAGAACCACCTGCTTTGTTAAGAAGAGCAACTATAATACCCAAAATAACAAGGAAGATGAAAATACCGGCACTGCCTGATACTGCAGAAATAAAGCCGTCATGTGTTACTTTATTTACTGTATGTGCTACGTTAAAGTTAGAAGCTAAAAGACCGCCCATAATAATGCCTACAAAAAGAGAAGAATAAACTTCTTTTGTAAGAAGAGCAAGACCGATAGCAACTACCGGGGGAAAGAGTGACCATAATGTTCCGACAGGTTCAGTTACAGAGCCTGTGCAAAAACAGAGAACTGCAAAAGCAACTACGAAAGCAATTATAAGCACTTTCGGGAGAATTTTTTTGACTTGCATATTTTTAACCTCCAAAATTTATTTTAAGGTAACAAGAATAATACGAACCTGCCTGAAAGCCATAAATTAATTAGCTTTTCGTCCTTTTCTCTTTGATGGGCGTCAGCCCATCTTCATCGAACAAGAACAAAAATTATAAATAATTTATTGTCTTTTATAAACAAGTTCGGATTATACTTGTTACCTTATGCAAATTATAACTAATATATTAAATGATTATTCACAATTTGTCAATAATTGTAGTTTACTTTTAGGCTGTTAGTATATATAATTAAGACAAAAGTAGTTGATAAGAATCTTGCAAAAAGAAGATTCTGTCCTTACATTGAATTGTTTTGGACAGATTAAAAGCTCTGCACATATACGACAGTAGCTGTGTACAGGATGACCATTTCGTGACTGAAATTGGAACTATTGACCGGAACGATTTTATAGAAGGTCTTCGAGCTATAAATTACAGAGGTCACATTAATTTTGAACGAGACCCCGAACCAAACGCAAGAGATCTTGTGAGATACTGTAAGAAAATGATAGAGAGAATTTGTAAATGACAATAAAATTATACGACGAGAATTCATACTTAAAAGATTTTGAGGCAAACGTAGTTGACTGCAGAGAATACAAAGACGGATACAGAATAATTCTTGATAAAACAGCTTTTTTTCCTACTGAAGGCGGTCAGTACTTCGATCAGGGCAAAATTGCAAATATGCCTGTAACTGATGTGTTTTTAGAAGGCGATGACGTTGTACACGTTGTTCCGTATCCTGCCTGTGGTATGTGCAAATGCGAAATTGATTTTGACAAACGTTTTGATAAAATGCAGCAGCATACAGGCGAACACATTGTTTGCGGTATTGTGCATAAACTGTATGGCTATGAAAACGTTGGATTTCATTTGGGGGACGATGACGTCACTTTTGATTTTGACGGGTATCTTAGCTGGGATCAGCTTTATGAGATAGAGCTTCTTGCCAACAAAGCGGTAACCGACAACAGAAAAGTTATGGCATACTACCCCGAAAATCCCGAAAGTTTAATTTACAGGTCAAAGCTTGAAATAAGCGAAAATCTTCGCATTGTAGAAATAGACGGTATTGATATGTGCGCCTGTTGCGCTCCGCACGTTAAGGAAACAGGTGAGGTGGGATATATAAAATTTACCGATGCATATAGTTACAAAGGCGGCGTGCGAATACATCTTGCCTGTGGACAAAGGGCTGTGAAATATGCACAGACTGTAAGACAAAATGCCGTATACATTGCAAAAGAACTTTCTGCAAAGCCTGATAACGTAGCTGAATTTTTTAAAAAATATCAACAGGATATTGCAAACCTCAGAACATCTTTAAGCAATGTAAAAAAAGACCTGATTACCATCAAAGCCAAATCTGTTGAAAATCAGGAAAATATCATTTTATTTGAAGATGATATAGATGCTAAGCTTTTGCAGAAATTTGTTGGTGAGCTTGAGGATAAGTACAGGGGAATCTGTGCCGTTTTTTGCGGTGATGATCAAAGCGGATACAACTATGTAATTGCTTCAAAAAACAAAAACTTACGTGATTTTATAAAAGAGTTCAACGCTGTACTTTCAGGAAAAGGCGGTGGCTCGTCTCAGATGGTGCAAGGTACGTTACGCGCCTTGAAATCTGAAATCATAGAGTATTTAATCAAAGAGGCATAGTTAACAAACAGCCAAATTCTTATTTATCGGTGAGTTAATTATATCATATTCCACTACAAGTATATATACTATGCATTATGAGTGGTATTGGTGAGAGGGGTGTAGGGGTACGCCCTTGCCACAGCGAACTAAATTATTGAAAGCAATATTAAGAAATGTTATAGTAAATAAAAACTTAGTAGAAATTAGTGCCTCCCTCTGACGAGGGAGCCAAAGACTTTTGAAAGGAATATGTATATGATTAAAATAATGTTTGTCTGCCACGGCAATATTTGCCGCTCACCAATGGCGGAGTTTGTTTTTAAAAGAATGCTCGGACAAAACGGTATGTCAGAGAAAGTATATGTTGCATCAAGTGCAACAAGTACCGAGGAAATATACAGCGGTATAGGTAATCCTGTATATCCTCCTGCCAAAAGGGAACTTGCAAAACACGGAATAAACTGCGATGGAAAAAGAGCAGTTCAGCTTATAAAATCCGATTATGATAAATACGATATGTTTATATGTATGGACAGTAACAATATGCGTAATATAATGAGAATCTTCGGTTCGGATATTCAACATAAAGTTTCAAAACTAAACGAGTCCGACGTGGCTGACCCGTGGTATTCGGGAGATTTTGAAACAACGTATAATGACATTTATTCAGGATGCGAAAAACTTTTAGAGCAAATAAAAAAAGGTTTGTCAGATTTATAAATCTGACAAACCTTTTTTAAAATTATTTCTTTTTAATAAGACCGATAGCTTTTGAAAATTCCATCACAACAAACGGAACAAGTACAAGACCAACGCAGATGAGATACTGAACAGGTGTAAGAAGTACAAGGTCAAAAGCAATTCTTGCAGGAGTGAATAAAACTAAAGCAACAAGAAGTGTTGAAGAAAGAGCAGCAAGGTTTAATTTCTTGTTGGTGAAAGGACCGATGTAGAAGAGAGAATGTTCTGAACGCATATTGAATGCCTGAACAACCTGAGAAAGAGCAAGAACGATAAATGCCATTGTCTGTCCGTGCTGCATATTTGTATCTATGCCTTTCCAACCGAGCCAGAAAGCAATAAGTGATAAAGCGCCAAACATAAATCCCTGAAGTACAACACGTATTCCAAGACCGCCGGCAAAAATACCTTCGTTTTTGGGTTTGGGCGGAACGTCCATAATGTCTTTTTCAACAGCTTCCATACCAAGAGCAATTGCGGGAAGTGAATCGGTTACAAGGTTAATCCATAAAAGTTGCATAGAAAGAAGTGGAGTTCTGTGCCATAAAAGCATAGCGCAGAATACAGTGATAACTTCACCTATGTTTGTACCGAGTAAGAAACCAACTACCTTTTTGATGTTGGCATAAATGCCACGTCCTTCGCGAACAGCTTCAACGATAGTTGCAAAGTTGTCATCGGTAAGGGTCATATCAGCGGCGCCTTTAGCAACGTCTGTACCTGTAATACCCATAGCACAACCGATATCAGCAGCTTTAAGTGCAGGAGCATCGTTTACGCCGTCACCGGTCATTGAAACAACCTGTTCTTTATGCTGCCAAGCTTTAACTATTCTGATTTTGTTTTCAGGTGAAACTCTTGCGTAAACAGAAATGTTTTCAACTTGAGCATATAACTCTTCGTCGCTCATAGCATCAAGCTCCAAACCTGTAACTGAGCGATCGCCTTCCTGGAAAATGCCTAATTCTTTTGCAATTGCAGTTGCTGTTACAACGTGGTCGCCTGTTATCATAACAGGTTTGATACCTGCTCTGCGGCAAAGAGCAACAGCGTCTTTAGCTTCAGGTCTTGGCGGATCTATCATACCTACAAGCCCCATAAATATAAGGTCTTTTTCAAGCTCATCAGGTGTTGGATTTTCAGGTACGGTATCAATTTCTTTGTATGCTACTGCAAGAACACGAAGAGCATCTTTACTCATAGTCTCATTGGTGTCTTTTGCAGTTTCGATGTCACCTGAAATGCAGCGTGATGCCATAACGTCAAACGCACCTTTAACAATAACAATGTTCTTGCCGTTTATTTTGTTTACGGTAGACATAAGCTTTCTGTCAGAGTCAAAGGGGATTTCAGCAAGTCTGGGAGATTGCTCATTTATAGCATCTTTCTCCATGCCGTTTTTGTGAGCTGCAACAATAATTGCAGTTTCTGTAGGATCACCAATGTGTTCTTCTTTTCCGTCTTCGAAAATAACTGAACCGTCACAGCATAAAGCGGCATATTTGAGTATTTCTTTTATTTCATCGGAACAGTTTTCTGTTATGTTTTCGATAGCTTTGCCGTCAGCATATGCTTTGACAAGAGTCATTCTGTTCTGTGTAAGAGTACCTGTTTTATCAGAACATATAATTGAAGCTGAACCGAGGGTTTCAACTGCAGGAAGTTTTCTGATAAGAGCGTTGCGTTTAACCATTCTCTGAACGCCTATAGAAAGTACGATAGTTACAATCGCAGGAAGACCTTCCGGAATAGCAGATACTGCAAGAGATACAGATGTCATAAATATCTCAAGAGCGGGTATGCTGTTCAAAAGACCGATAATGAATATGACACCGCAAGCGGCAAGAGCAACGATACCGAGTATTTTACCAAGGTCTGCAAGTTTTTTCTGGAGAGGTGTCTGAGTTTCGCTTTCACCTTCAAGAAGGTTTGCGATTTTACCCATTTCAGTATCCATACCTGTAGCAGTAACAACAGCGGTAGCAGTTCCGTATGTGATACTGCATCCTGAGAATACCATGTTGCTTCTGTCACCGATAGGAGCATTTTCTTCTATTTCAAGTTCTGCATCTTTTTCAGAGGGAACAGATTCACCTGTAAGAGCAGATTCTTCTGATTTAAGACTTACGCTTTTAATAAGTCTTGCATCGGCAGGAATAAAATCACCTGCTTCAAGGCGAATGATATCACCGGGAACAAGCTCAGATGCCTGAAGGATTTTTTCCTGACCGTTTCTGATTACTCTTGCGTGTGGTGCGGACATATTTTTAAGAGCATCAAGAGCTTTTTCTGCTTTACCTTCCTGATATACGCCCATAACAGCATTCAGGATTACAATAAGAAGAATAAGAGCGGGTTCAAAAAGTTCGCCCCAGTTTTTCTCAGCACAGACAATAACAAACGAAACTATAGCTGCCGCTATAAGAATAAGTATCATTACGTCCTTAAACTGATCCATAAAACGCTGGAATGTTGATTTTTTCTTCTTTTCGCGAAGCTTGTTTTCACCGTATTTCTCAGTAAGTTCTTTAACCTGTGAATCGGTAAGACCTTGAGTTTCGTTGGTAGAAAACATCTTCAGAACTTGTTCTTTACTTTGATTGTGAGCTGACAATTGTTTTTTCCTCCGTTAATAAAAAAATAAAACCAAGTACCTGAAAACTATACTTGGTTTAAATATATATCAATAGGGATACACCACGCATAGCTTGTCAAGTTATACATGAGTCTTGCAATTTAAAGCAAAGCCAGACTGATGAATCAGCCAGGATGTTGACTTTTCTACGGAAACTCCGTTTGCTACTCCCTCATATTTTAAAGTAATATACCATATTTTTTCAGTTTTGTCAACAACCTATGGTTGAATTGACATAGAATGTATATTATTGTATAATGTTAATGATTATTATATGCCAAATCAGGTATATATGAAAGGAAAAATAATTATTATGGATGCAAAATATCAAGCGTTGTTTACTCCTTGGAAAATAGGAAACGTTGAAATCAAAAACAGAATAGTACTTTGTCCTATGGGCGGAACTTCTCTGTTTGGATGGATGGAACATACAGGAAACCATTTTGATAAAGAAGCTGCAAAATTCTTTCTTGAAAAAGCGAATAATAATGTAGGTCTTCTTATAACAGGTATCGCTCCAATCCGCAGTACCTTTATGAACCAATGGTTGTATCAAAACAAGAAAATGTTTGAAGAGCTTAAAGATTTTATGGAGCAGATACATAAAACAGGAGCAAAACTGTTTATTCAGCTGACTGCAGGAATGGGTCGCTCCTGGGCAGTGCCCACTCCTCTTGTAATGATTCATAATACGCCTGTTTTAAGAGATATAATCAAACCTATTATAAATATACCATATCAGTCTGCAAGTCCCTCAGAACTTCCTTCACGTTGGTCTGATAAAATGACTTGCCGTGCAATGACTGTGAAAGAAATAGAAGAAATAATAGATGCTTTTGCCAAAACCGCAAAACTTTGTATGGAGGCAGGAGTTGACGGTGTTGAGGTACACGCGGTACACGAGGGTTATCTTCTTGACCAGTTTACTTTGAAATATACTAATAAACGTACAGACGAGTATGGGGGAAGCTTTGAAAACCGATATCGTTTTCCTGTTCAGATTGTAAAAGCTATAAAAGAAAGCTGTGGACAGGATTACCCTGTATCCCTCCGTTATTCAGTAGAATCAAAAGTAAAAGATTTCTGTGTAGGTGCTGTTCCAGGAGAAAAATATACTGAAATAGGCAGGGATATGCAGGAAAGTGAAAAGGCAGCAAAATATCTGCAGGATGCAGGATATGATATGCTCAATGCGGATAACGGTACGTACGATTCGTGGTACTGGGCTCATCCGCCTATGTATATGCCTCAGAACTGTAACCTTGAAGACGTTGCACATATTAAAAAATTTGTTGATATTCCCGTTGTATGCGCAGGTAGAATGGAGCCTGACGTTGGCGCAAAGGCGGTAGAAGAAGGACTTATAGACGGCGTAGGTATTGCAAGACAGTTCCTTGCGGATTCTCAGTGGGTGACAAAACTTATTGAAGACAGACTTGAAGATATACGTCCATGTATATGCTGTCATAATGCTTGTTTCAATATGGCTCATTATAAAGGTGTTGCAAATGCTCAGTCTATATACGATGCAAGTCATATTGCAAGATGCGCTCTTGATCCGACTGTTATGCAGTCAGATAAATATAAACTTGAAAAAGCTAAAAATATTAAAAAAGTCGCAGTTATAGGCGGCGGTATCGGCGGTATGGAAGCAGCTATCGTTCTTGCAAAACGCGGACATAAGGTTACTCTTTATGAAAAGAGCGACGTTCTCGGCGGTGTATTCATTGCCGCAGCTGCACCTTCTTTTAAAGAAAAAGACAGAGACCTTATCGCGTGGTATAACAGAGAAATTAAAAAATATCCCATCGAAATAAAACTTAATACCGAAATAACAGATGTAAAAACTCTTGATGTTGATGAAGTTATCGTGGCGACAGGTGCAAAAGCTAATAAAATATCTGTTCCGGGAGCTGAAAAAGCAATAGAAGCATGCGAATATCTTTTAGGAACAAAAGATATTTCGGGAGAAAAAGTTGCTATTGTAGGTGGCGGACTTACAGGGTGCGAAATAGCATATGATTTGTATCTTAAAGGAAAAACTCCCGTAATTGTGGAAATGAAAAATGACCTTATAGTTTCTGATAAAATCTGTCTTGCGAACACAAGCTTTTTGCGTGATTTCTTCGGAGCAAATAAAGTACAGACTTTCCTTGAAACTAAACTTTCACAGATAACAGATTCGGGAATTGTTGTTACAGATAAAGCGGGTCAGATATTTGAAATAGAAGCTGACAGCGTAATTCTTTCAACGGGATATAAGAGTGCTCCCGTAGCTAAAAAATCAAAACACGTTCACGTTATAGGCGATGCTTCAAAAGTAGGTAATCTCCGTACAGTTATATGGCAGGCCTGGGACGTTTGTATGAAAATATAAGAAAGGACAGATATTATGATTCTCACAACAGAGCAACAGCAGATACTTGATGGTGCAAAAGGGGAGACACTTGCAAAAGTTATGCAGTCTGTAGTACGCTACGGTGAACTTTTCGGTGCTACAAAACTTGTGCCTGTTACAAGTAAATATAATCACCTTGTTACTTCTTTCGGTCTTAAAATGATAGGACCTATATATGATCTTATGAATCAGCTTATAGAAGCAGGTGCCGTATCATCTCAGAAATTTTCGATGGACCCGAGACCCATTGACCCAAACGTTCCTGCAAACTTTTTACAAAACCTCATTTTTAATAAATTTATGTATTCCAAACAGGATTTTTACGAAGGTCAGCTTAAAAAACTCGGTCTTATGAATAAAGATGCTTTCACCTGTGCTTGTTATCTTGACGAAGTTGGAAACAAACCGCAGATGGGAGATGTTCTCAGCTGGTCCGAATCCTCAGCGGTTGCATACGTAAATTCAGTTCTCGGTGCAAGATGTAACCGTAACTCAGGCATTATAGATATAATGGGTTCAATAGTAGGATTTGTTCCGTATTTTGGTCTTGTAACTGACGAAGGCAGAAAAGCAACCTGGATAATTGAAATCAATACTACCAAAAAACCTGAAGCACAGCTTCTTGGCTCTGCTATCGGTATGAAAGTTATGGAAGACGTTCCGTATATCAAAGGCCTTGATAAATGGCTTGGAACAGAGCTTGACGATGCGGCTTGTGCTTATCTTAAAGATTTCGGCGCAGCTACTGCATCCAACGGCGCGGTTGGTCTTTATCACGTTGAAAATCTTACTCCCGAAGCTAAAGAGCAAGGAAATGCTCTTGTATGTGAAAACGCTAAAGTTTATGTTATAGATGATGCAGAGCTTCAAAGAGTATATGACAGTTATCCTGTTATGTGGAAAAATAAAGATGCAAAACCTAAACTTTGTTTTATGGGCTGTCCTCATATGAGTTTCAAACAGCTTTGTGACTGGACAGATAAAATCGAGAAATCTTTGTCGGAAACATCGAATAAAAAAGTTGTTATACCTACCGTTTTCACAACTGCTCCTGCAGTACTTGCAGAGTTTGAAAAAACAGAGTATTTTAACAGACTTAAAAGTATGGGAGTAATAGTATCATATATATGTCCTCTTATGTATATGAATAATCCTCTTTGCGCAAAAATGCCTGTAATTACATCTTCAAATAAACTGCGTACATATACAAGCGCACGTTACTATACAGATGATGAAATTTTAGAGCAGATTACAAAAGGGGGTAAAAACTAATGAAAACATTTAAAGGAAGAGTAGTTGCCCCCGGTGAAGTTAAAGCCCAGGCAGTTGTTTCCCACGGTGGACTTAATACTCTGGCATCGTTTCAGAAAGCTTTGCAGTTCGGAGACAAAAATGCAACTTGTGGAGATCAGAATAACCCTGACCTCTATAACAAACAAATGGCAGGAAAAGCTCTCTGTCTTCCACAGACAATAGGCTCAACAACAGGCGGTCTTGTTCTTTATTGTGCTTGTGCAATGGGTAGACAACCTGCTTGTATGCTTTTTTCTCAGCCTATAGATTCACTTGCAGGTGCAGGTGTTATTTTGGCGGATATCTGGCTTGATGATGAAAAAGCAAATATGCCCGTTATAGATTCTCTGGGCGATGAATTTTTGAATTACGTCAAAGACGGAATGACAGTTTCTGTAGAGAAAGATGGTACAGTAAGTGTCGGTTAAGATTTATGTTGATGCCGATGCCTGTCCCGTTACAAAACTTGCTGAAAACATAGCCGAAAAGTTTGGTATTGAATGTACTTTGGTGTGTGATAGCTCACATAAACTTCAAAGTAGTTATTCTCAGGTTATAACCACATCTAAAGGCAGAGACTGCGCTGACTTTTTGCTTTTGAAACTTGTTTCAAAAGACGATATAGTGGTAACACAGGATTATGGTCTCGCGGCACTTGTTTTGTCTAAAGGTGCATATGCTATAAACCAGAACGGTATGGAATATACAGAGTTCAATATCGACGGACTTTTAAATTCAAGACATATCGGAGCAAAAGTCAGAAGAGCAGGTGGCAGACTTAAAGGTCCTTCAAAAAGAACTGCCCTTGAAGATGAAAATTTCAAAACCGAATTTATAAACCTTATTGAAAAAGTAATAAAAAAACAGACTTTTTAGGGTATATCTAAATTCTTTTAAAGGATATGGCGTAGCCCGTGTGTGCTACGCCATTTTCAGTGTAAAGGTGATAGTATGAAAGAAGTTTACACAATAGGACTTGATTTTGGTACGCGCTCGGCAAGAGCATTGCTGGTGCGTGTTTCCGACGGGCAGGAGATAGGATATACAGAATATATCTATCCCCACGGGGTTATGGAAAGCAGTCTTCCGACAGGAGAAAAACTCGGAAAAAACTGGTCGCTTCAGCATCCGGAGGATTATACTAATGCATTAAAAGAATGTATAACACCGCTTATATTAAAATACAGAATCGATGCAAAAAACGTTATAGGTATCGGTATAGATTGTACTGCCTGTACCATTTTACCTGTAAAAAAAGACGGTACACCGCTTTGTTTTATAAAAGAATTTGAAAGAGAACCCCACGCATATATAAAGCTATGGAAACATCACGCGGCACAATACTGCGCGGATATGATAAATCAAAAAGCAGATAAAAAGTTATTCTCTCTTTTTGGCGGAAAAATTTCATCGGAATTTTATCATCCGAAGCTGTTACAGACGCTGATTGAAGCTCCCCACGTCATAGATTATGCGGATTTATACATTGAATCGGGAGACTGGATAGTATGGCAACTTACCGGTAAACTGTCGCGTAGTGCGTCTATGGCAGGTTATAAAGCACTCTATACAAAAGAAAACGGATACCCTTCCAAGGAATTTTTAAACAGTATTTATCAAGGCTTTGGCGATAAAGCGGAAAAGCTACTTCAAGGAGAGGTTTTGCCTGTAGGCAGTCTTGCGGGTGGGCTTTGTAAAAAATATGCTGAAATAACGGGACTTGCAGAGGGCACACCTGTTACTACCTGTATAATTGACGCACACAGTGCATTGCTGTCAGCAAAAATAACCGATGCCGATAAAATGCTTATGATTCTCGGCACGTCGGGTTGTCACATTTCTCTTGGAAAAGAATACAAAGAAGTGGAAGGCGTATATGCAATAGTGCGAGACGGCATACAAAATGGTTTTTATGGCTACGAATCGGGTCAGACTTGTCTTGGAGACCACTTTCATTGGCTATCCTGTAATATGATTTCTAAAGAAATACAACAGGAAGCAGAAAAACTTGGAATAAAGGTACTTGATTTGTTATCACAAAAAGCCGCTTTGCACAGGCCGGGTAGTAGCGGTCTTTTGGCTCTCGATTGGTGGAACGGTAACAGGTCGGTACTAAACGATGGTGAGCTTTCGGGAATGATAGTAGGTCTTAACCTTACAACAAAACCCGAAGATATCTACAGAGCTTTTGTGGAAGCAATAGCTTTTGGTACAAGAAAAATACTTGAAAACTACGAGCAGAGCTCAGTATTTATAAACGAGCTTTATGCCTGTGGAAGTCTTTCTAAAAACGACTATATTATGCAAGTATATGCTGACGTGTTCGGAAAAGAAATAAAAATATGTGCATCTGAAAACGGTTCTGCTCTCGGAAGTGCAATATTGGCCGCTGCTGCAACAGGAGAGTATTCTTTAAAACAGGCAGCAAAGCAGATGGGTAATATAAAGGATATTTGCTTTACACCAAACACGCAAAACAAAGAAATATATGATAGCCTTTATAAGCAATATGAAATACTTCACGATTATTTCGGCAGAGGCGAAAACAACGTAATGAAAGAACTTTTAAAACTGAAATAAACATAAAAAAAACTTCCAGAAGGAAGTCTTTTTTATGTTTACAATGTAATTTCTCTCATGCTTTCAAAGTTCTCGTCGTATACCGTACATATAACTTTTTCTGCTTCAATTCTAAGATTCATTGTTTGTTCACCTTCCAAAAGGACTACGGGATTTTTTCCGTGAGGCTGACCTTTTGAATCTATGTAGTATATCTGACCGCCGTAGTATATAAATTCATTAGCTTTTTCGTTAACAATCACCTCGACTTTACATCCATCTTTGGAAATTGATTTTATAAACCTGTCAGAACTGTCAAGAAAATATGCGCCGTCGCCGAAAGCATAAATATCAAGAGGTATTATGGAAGATATTTTAGCTTTTGCATAACCGGATAAAAACTCTGTATATATTCCGTCTGCAATGCCGTAACCGTCACTTCCAAATGATGTTGTAATTTCAAAGTCATTTAACTTGATTTTATTTGCAAAACCGTCAATGTAGCTTTGAGAAGCGCCACTGTTTTTGAGACATTCGTTTAAAAGGTCTTTAAAATCTTTGTATGCATCTAAATATTCTGATGCGTATATGGCAAGTCTTGCTCCGTCAGTGTACATTTTTGCATCCGTATATTTTTTTGCAATATCATATACGATTTCTTTATTATCACCGCCGTATTTCATAACTCTTATAACAGTTGACTCGTTATCAATATCAAGGTTTTTGATAGCACTGTTTAAGTTGCTTTTCCGTATTACAAAAACAGATAATAAAGCTAAAACCAAAATTGCAACAATAATTGCAGTTGTGAGTATAAATGGTTTTGCTGATTTTCTTTTAACCTCAGTTTGTATGATAATCACCTCTGAAACATTCTAACATATTATATTATATCGGTCAATAAAACTTACTTGACAATAAATGAAAATAATAATATAATATTTTGTACTTGCGGGCGTGGCGGAATTGGCAGACGCGCCAGACTTAGGATCTGGTGTCCCCGACGTGAAGGTTCAAGTCCTTTCGCCCGCACCATTGTTACCTCAACACGCAGATGGCGCAGTTGAGGTTTTTATTAATAAATCCGGAGGAAATAATGAAATTCGAAGGTATTGATTTTGATACATATTTTAAAAACTATCCGAGTGAAGACGGCTTTTTTGGTAAATACGGCGGATCTTACGTTTCGCCTGAACTGAAAAAGGCAATGAGTGAAATCACAGAAGCGTATTTCACCATTTGCAAATCGAGTAAATTCATAAGTGAACTCCGTCGTATACGTAGGGAATTTCAAGGCAGACCTACTCCTATATCATATCTTGAAAGACTTTCGGGTACTTTGGGAAATGTACAGCTTTATGTAAAACGTGAAGACCTTAATCATACAGGCGCGCATAAACTTAATCATTGTATGGGTGAAGCTCTTTTAGCAAAATTTATGGGCAAGAAAAAAGTTATTGCTGAAACAGGGGCAGGGCAGCACGGTGTTGCACTTGCAACTGCAGCAGCTTATTTTGGGCTTGAATGTGATATCTATATGGGTTCCGTTGATATAAAGAAACAGGCGCCTAACGTTGCAAGAATGAAAATTCTTGGTGCAAATGTTGTTGAGGTAACTCACGGATTGCAGACACTTAAAGAAGCAGTTGATGCGGCTTTTGATGCTTATTGTAAAGAATATAAAGATGCTATTTACTGTATAGGTTCTGTTCTCGGACCGCATCCGTTTCCTATGATGGTCCGTGATTTCCAAAGCGTAGTGGGTATCGAAGCAAGAGAACAGTTTCTGGATATGACAGGTGAACTTCCCGATGCAGTTGTTGCTTGTGTGGGCGGTGGCTCAAACGCAATGGGAATGTTTGCAGGATTTTTGAATGACCCTGTTGATATATACGGTGTCGAGCCTCTTGGAAGAGGAACTACTCTCGGTGACCACGCGGCAAGTCTTAAATACGGTACAGAGGGTATTATGCACGGATTTAACAGTATAATGCTTAAAGATGAAAACGGTGAGCCTGCTCCTGTTTATTCTGTTGCAAGCGGTCTTGACTATCCTTCATCAGGTCCTGAACATGCATTTTTGCACGATCTTGGAAGAGTTAAATATGACGTTGTGGATGATGAAGAAACTGTTGATGCTTTCTTTACTCTTTCACGTCTTGAAGGTATTATTCCTGCGATTGAAAGCTCACATGCTGTTGCATATGCAATGAAACTTGCTAAGAAAATGGGCAAAGGCTCAATTCTTATTAACCTTTCTGGCAGAGGCGATAAGGATATGGACTATATAATCGAAAAATACGGTATGAGATAATAAATACAAAAGCAAAACGGCTTGTAAAGTTTTTAAACTTTACAAGCCGTTTTATTTTTTTAAAAGAAACTTGTTATAAAAATTTCAAGTCCGATGAAAATCAGTATTCCGCCACCGAAGATTCCCGCCTTGCCTGCAAGCTTTGTTCCGGCTTTCTTTCCTATGATAAGTCCTATAGTACAAATAACATATGTAACTAATGCTATGATTATAGCGCAAATCAATGCCATAATCCAGTTGTAGTCGGCTATTGTAAATCCAACTGATAAAGCATCAATAGAAGTAGCAATTCCTTGAACTACAAGCGCTACAAAACCAACGGATGCTTCACAGGTTTCACAGCTTGTAACACTGTCATAAATCATTTTTCCGCCGATGTAGCAAAGAAGAATAAGCGCAATCCAGGGAATAAGCTTTTCAAATGAGCTGAAATATTGAACGATGGTGTGTATGCAAAGCCAACCTATCAAAGGCATAAGAGCCTGAAAGAATGCAAACATTCCTGCAACACCGCACATTTTTCGCTTTTTCATTTTCGGCTCATTGAGACCGTTGGCAAGAGATACTGAAAAAGCATCCATTGCAAGACCTATTCCAAGAAGAATACTTGTCAGTAAAAAATTAAAAGTTATCTCCATTTTTTTGTTCCTTTTATTTATGATTTTTAAATATTTTGCTTCTGAATAAAATTATGTTCATTACAACAAAGAAAAGTGTAAGTATTATGAATGTAAGTATAGGTTTAACAGGAGCTAAAGTAGCAAGAAGCATCATTGGGAAACCGAAAACAATAGCAGGGAAGTTCTGATAAACCATATTGTCTGCCGCAGGGGTTTTGAAATCTCCGTCGATTTCACGAAGAAGAATTATACCTGTACTTGCCGTTCCTGTAAGCATACCGTACATCATAAGAAACTGTTCCTGAGTGTATTCAGGAAAAAGTGTTTTTGCAATAAAATAATTGTAAAAATAGGTAATAATAAGACCTGATACACCAAGCAGGAGGATGATGCCCCAATATCTTTCAAGAATGTCAAGACGAATTGCGGCAATACCTGCAACAACCATAATATCAAAGAAGAAATTGCTTGTTCTTGTCATAAGAAAATCATTTATGTATTCTCTGTTTATGATTTTCTTGCGTCTTAAGGTATTCATTACGATTTTAATAATTGTACCTGTAAGAACACCGAGGAGAAAGTTGAATCCGTAAATTACCGATTTCATACCGGGAAGTAAATTACCAAGCGCCATCATAATAAGATAAGTGAGAAAATATGCCGCCATTACAAGTGCCATCTGAACAGTCATTTTGTCCATACTGCCTTGCATCGGAATTTCGTTTTCTGCCTGTACCTGTTCTGAACGAAGTGCGCCTTCTTTTTCGGTGTCAAACAAAACTATATCTTTTTTCTTTTTCAGAATGTTAAGATGTATAACACCGCCTATACTTGCGCTTAAAAATCCAAGAGCTGCGATGGTAAGACCGAAACTTTTACCGCCGTCAAAACCGAATTCTGTTTCATAAATGGTTCCGTAGTTAAGTGCCTGACCTGTACCCTGACCGTAGCCAAAAGGTAAAAGCACACCTGCTGCAGAGAAGAAATCTTTGATTAAGACAGATGCTATCAAGGTGATGCCAAAACCGAGTACTGCCTGAATAAGATATGTAGATACAGTGGAAACGCCAGTATTGAAAATCTCAACTGCTCTTTTCTTGGTTAGTTTACCTGTGGCGGTTTTAAAAGAAGATGCGATAAAACCGAGGGCTAAAGTATGATATGTAATCATTTCAAGAGTGTTGTATCCGTTTGTGCCGAAAAAAGCGGTGTTGAAAATTGCCTCTTTGGTAATCAGTCTGTAAACTCCTGCAAGTAAAAGCAGTATACCGCCTCCAAGTACCGATGTAGGTATAAGCGACATTTTCAGGAAATTCACAGAACGCTTGAGCATATTAGCAACAAGAAGACTAAGCAGTAAAACTGCCACTAAATTGATGCTGCCCCATACGTTAAAGTCCCAGAAACTTGACATTAGTGTTCTCCTTTACCGTGTTTTTGTATCTGTAAAAGATATTTACGTATTTCAAAGCATTAAACCTTTTAGTTCCTTTAAACTGATATACTTTGTCTTTATAATAAATATTCAGTTTGTTTCTTCCGAGAACTGATACTGCGTTTATATCGTCAAAATTATAGCTTTGTCCGTTTATTGTAATCCTATCGCCAAAAAGTTCTATATTTGCGCATTTATATACCATAATTTTGTTTTTATATACAATAACCTTAGAAATTTTAGCATAGTCTTTGTAAATGGGTTTGTCAAAATACTGTGACAAATCCAAATTATTTATGTAATTGTTCTGATATTCGTACCAGTCATTAACAAATGTAAACGGAAAATCAAAGCCGATTCCTTCAAATTCTTTGGTATCAAGGTAACGAACACTCATACCACAGTTTTTACAGGTTAGTATGTCTTTGTGACTTTCAAATTCCGAAAGACCGCATTTGGGACAAACATAAATTGCCCTTTCCATATATTCCGCGTTTTTGTTACAATGATATCTTCCCGAAACCTTTGCATCGTTAACGTAAAGCTCATTTTTTATTATTTCATAAAGTTCGTCGTTCGTAAAATCCTTGTATTGTTCAGGCTCAATTACTTTTGAAACATAGGCTTTCATTTTGCCTTTTCTTATTTTATTACACCATCTCGGATCAATTCCGTATCCGCCTTCTATTCTGAAGGTAAGAACAGGTAGAGCGAGTTTTTTTATCAGAGGAACAATAGCGGGATTCATATATTCGGTTTTTCCGCTGTAAGTTCTGTTGCCTTCGGGTGCAATGGCAATAGTTCCGCCTTCTTTTGCAACTCTTATGCAGTTGATGACTGCTCTCGGGTCTGTTGTCTGTTTTTTAATAGGAATGGGAGCTACGGCATATTTTATAAGCTTTGATACAAACCCGTTTGAAAAAATATCTTCGGTCGCAAGATAATAAATCGGTCCGTTTATTGCAAGACCAACAAAAAACTGATCAAATACAGTCTGATGGTTAAGAAGTATCAGAAACTGTCTTTTTTCTTTATTTGGAAACTTTTCGATAGAAACTCCGTATTTGAGTATAATGTATGGTCGCAGTATCACATAAGCTATGTTTCTTATAACTTTGTGTCTTGGTTTAATCCATTTTTTCTGCTTTTTCATTTTAACCTCTTAACTTTTTCATTTTAACCTCTTAAAACATATCTATATAATTATATAATAAACTGCTAAAAAAGTAAATAAAAAAGTGCTATTTGGATAAATAGCACTCTAAATCTAATATTGCTTTTTTATCAGGCTCAGGTATAGAAGAAAACGGAAATGCTATATTCATATCATCATATTTCACCTGACAAATTTTTTTAAAAGGAAGCAGTTCAGTTTTGTCAATACATTTGTGAGTTCTGATGATTTCTTTTAATTTGCTGATGTTTTCTATGTTGTCGTTTAAGGTTGGTATTATAACCTGTCTGAGCGTTGTCAGAATGTTGTTTTCATTAAGATATCCAAGAAATTCAAGAGGCTTATCTATACTGCAACCAACGTGTTTTCTGTACATTTCATCAGTTGTATATTTCATATCGAGTAACACTCTGTCTGTAACGGTCAGCAATTTTTTAACACTGTTATTTAATATACTGCCTGATGTATCAAGACAGGTGTTTATGTTTTGCTTTTTGCAAAGAGCAAAAAGTTCATAGCAAAACTCAGACTGTAAAAGCGGTTCTCCGCCTGAGACTGTAATACCGCCGTCTTTTCCGAAATATTCCTTAAAACGAACAACTTTGTTTACTATTTCCTCGGCAGTATATTCGTATCCTGCACTGATTTTCCAAGTGTCAGGATTGTGACAGCATCCGCAACGAAGGTTACAACCTTGCATAAAAACTACGTATCTGACTCCCGGTCCGTCAACTGTTCCAAGACTCTGAAACGAGTGTATTTTGCCTGTCATATGCTCTCGTGGAATGTACGGCTTATAACTTCTCTTTGTTGTTCTCTGGAAAGTTTAGCGAAGTTAACTGCATAGCCTGATACACGTATTGTAAGATTAGGATATTCTTCGGGGTTTTCATAGGCTTTCATAAGCAGTTCACGGTTCATTACGTTTACGTTGATGTGATGAGCTTTTTTAGCAAAATAACCGTCAAGAATATTAACAAGGTTTACTATCTGTTCCTCTTTGGTTTTACCAAGAGCGTCGGGAGTTATTGAAAATGTATTTGAAATACCGTCTTGGCAGTCGTCATAACTTAATTTTGCAACAGAGTTAAGAGATGCAAGAGCGCCGTTCTGTTCGCGGTTGTGCATTGGGTTTGCGCCTGGAGCAAAAGGCTCTGATGCTTTTCTGCCGTCGGGAGTTTCACCTGTGTTTTTACCGTACATAACGTTTGATGTTATAGTAAGAACAGACAGTGTATGAATAGCATTTCTATAGGTAGGAGTTTTGCGAAGCTCTGTGATAACTTTGTGAGTCATATTTTTAGCAATTATATCAACTCTGTCATCATCATTACCGAATTTTGGAAAATCACCTACAGTTTCAAAAGACTTGATGTATCCGCTCTCGTCTTTTATAGGTTTAACGTTTGCATATTTGATGGCGCTGAGTGAATCGGCAACAACAGAAAGACCTGCAATACCGAAAGCCATAAATCTTTCTACGTGTGAATCGTGAAGAGCCATCTGTGTTTTTTCATATGCGTATTTGTCGTGCATATAATGGATAACGTTCATTGTATTTACGTAAAGACGGCTGAGCCATTCTATATATATTTCAAATCTTGTTATAACTTCGTCAAAATAAAGCTTCTCAGAATCCATTACAGGCATCTGAGGACCTATGTGCATACCGCTTGTAACGTCGTAACCGCCGTTTATTGCAATAAGCATAAGCTTTGCAAGATTACAGCGAGCGCCGAAAAATTGCATCTGTTTGCCTATTTTCATAGCAGACACGCAACAAGCAATCGCATAGTCGTCTCCATATAAAGGACGCATAACGTCGTCGTTTTCATATTGTATAGAATCAGTGTCTGCAGAAACTTTCGCACAGAATTTTTTAAATGCGTTAGGAAGAGAAATCGACCACAGTATCGTAAGATTAGGTTCGGGTGATGAACCGAGAGTGTAAAGGGTTGCTAACATACGGAAACAGTTCTTTGTAACAAGAGTTCTTCCGTCTTCACCCATACCGCCTACGGCTTCTGTAATCCACATAGGATCTCCGCCGAAAAGTTCATTGTATTCAGGGGTGCGAAGATGTCTCGCAATACGGAGTTTGATAACAAAATCATCCATTATTTCCTGAGCATCCTGCTCTGTGAGTACACCATTTTTTAAATCGCGCTCAAAGTATATATCAAAGAATGTGCTGACTCTGCCAAGAGACATAGCGGCACCGTTTTGTTCTTTTATAGCACCAAGATATGCAAAATAAGTCCACTGAACAGCTTCTTTTGCATTTTTAGCAGGCTCACTTATATCAAAACCGTACATAGCAGCCATTTCTTTAAGATATCCTAAAAAAGTAATTTGTTGATGGAGTTCTTCTTCTTTGCGGACTCTTTCGGCATCAAAAATGCCATTTGCAAGATCGGCTTTGTCTTTCTTTTTGAATTCAATAAGCTTGTCTATACCGTAAAGAGCAACTCTTCTGTAATCACCGATTATTCTGCCGCGTCCGTAAGCATCAGGAAGACCTGTAATTACGTGGCATTTTCTTGCCAGTCTCATTTCATCTGTGTATGCTCTGAAAACGCCGTCATTGTGAGTTGTGCGGAATTTAAATTCTTGTTGAACTTTATCACTTAATTTATAACCGTATGATTCACAAGCTTGTTTTGCCATTCGCATTCCGCCAAATGGATTAACACCGCGTTTGAGTGGCGAATCTGTCTGCATACCAACGATTATTTCATTGTCTTTGTCAATATATCCCGGAGCGTAAGCAGTAAGGGAAGTTACAGTATCAACATCAATGTCAAGAACTCCTCCGTTTGCACGTTCTTTAGCAAAAAGTTTCTGTACTTTTGCCATAATATTTTTTGTACGCTCGGTAGCCTCTGAAAGAAAACTTTCATCCCCTGTATATTCTGTATAATTTGTTTGGATAAAATCTCGGACGTTTATTTCTTCATTCCATTTGCCTACTTTAAATCCATTCCAATTATTGTGTTGCATAATAATTGATCTCCTTTCAGATAATAAAAAAAGCAACTCAGCGAAGCACTGAATTGCCCAGACGGTCGGCATAGAAAATTTACATTCCCTTGCGGTACTCCGCAAAATCCGTCAGTCATGTAAACTTTGTATTTATATTATATCTCAAACAAATAAATTTGTCAATTGTATGTTTACATAAAAATTGTTTTTTGGCAAAAACTATCATCGAAAGGAGAGGATTATATGATAAATCCCGATACTATAAGATTACTTCGTGAATGCGATGCGGGAGTTAAAATGGGAGTTTCCTCAATAGATGACGTTCTTAAATATGTCAGCTCGGATAATCTTCGAAAACTGCTGTCAGACAGTAAAGCGGAGCATAAAGATCTGGAAATACAAATTGAATCTTTGCTTGAAAAATACAAAGATGACGGTAAAAATCCCGACCCTGTTGCTAAAGGTATGTCATGGCTTAAAACAAATGTAAAGCTCGTTTTTAACGAATCGGATAAAACAATTGCCGAGCTTATGACTGATGGTTGTGATATGGGCGTAAAATCTCTTTCCAGATACCTTAATCAGTATGCTGCGGCAGATGAAAAATCAAAGGATATTGCTAAAAAACTTATCGCAATGGAATCAAAACTGTCAGAAGATATGAGAGGATATTTGTAAAAGGCTCTTTTGAGCCTTTTTTTAATATCATAATGTTGACTTTTTAGATATGAGGTATATAATATAATTATATCATTGGGTATATAAGGAGAACTTTAATATGAGAGATAAACATAAGAAGTATATATGTTATCCATCGGTTGTTTGTGTTGGAAAAGAAACAGAAATAACTATTTTTCCAAGAGATATCAGTCGCAGATTCTTGGATGATTATGAATATAAGATAGGTGCGTTCGGTCTTAGAGATACTTTACTTGATTATCATCAGGAACCCGAATACACTATTGATAGCAAAGTTGCAGACGGATGTATTAAGTTTACATATACTTTTGAAAAAGAACAGGAATATTCAGTAAGATTTAAAGATAAAAGCGGTAACAGAGTGAAAATTCCGGTATATGCCGTGAACTCAGATCTTTATGAACTCCGTCCTCTTAAAGGCGATTTACACACTCATTCATATTATTCAGACGCTCAGGACGGTACAGCCATGGTTCCTGCAAACTATAGAGAAGAGGGTTTTGACTTTTTTGCTCTTACAGATCATAACCGTATGTTCCCGTCAAGCTTTCTTCCGAAACTTTATGAAAACGTTCCGCTTGGAATTGAAATGTTAGAGGGTGAAGAGATTCATACACCGGGTTCACCTCTACATATTGTACATATCGGCGGCAGTTATAGCGTTTGCGAAAAATATATAAAGAACCCCGAGCAGTTTAAAGCAGAAGTTGAAGAAATTGAAAAAACCATTCCCAATGTAAAGGAAGAACTCAGATATGTTCTTGCATCTGCTATGTGGGCATGCAGAGAAATTAAAAAAGCAGGGGGTATTTCAATTTTTGCCCATCCTTTCTGGAAATGTAATTTATATAACGTTTCTGCAGAATTTTGCGATTTACTTTTTGATGCAAAGATTTTCGATGTGTTTGAACTTTTCAATGGAAGTAATACTCAGCGTGACAATCTTCAGCTTAGCCTCTGGCTTGAACAGATACAAAAAGGAAATAATATTCCGATTGTAGCTAGCTCGGATTCTCATAATCACGATTATTTGAAAAGTGGTTTTGCAAGAAGCTTCACAGTTGTGTTTGCAAAAGAAAATACACAAAAAGCAATTATGGAAGCTATTAAAAACTCAATGAGTGTCGCTGCTGAAATTTCAATCGAATCTATTGAAGACATAAGATTTTTCAGCAGTCAGTTCAGACTTGTTGCTTTTGCAAAATTTTTATGGGACAATTACTTTGATGAAACCTACAACCTTTGCGTAGGTGAAGGAATTCTTATGAGACGGTATGCCCAGGGAGAAAATGTAGAAAACATTCTTTCTGCTTTGGCAGATACGACAAACAATTTCTATAACCAATTTTATGGAAAAGCAGCCGCTCCAAAACTTCCGGAAAGATGCATAAAATATCTTAATGATTTAAGAACAGCACAAAGAGAAAGCGGCCTTATTACGAAAGGTAGTAAGCTTTATATATGTGGTAATAACTATAACAGAGAATAAGTAGTATTGATGAATTATCAAACTAAGTGCAACACTTAGACAAAGAAAATTCAAATAAATCAACTGTTTTTTTGAAACCTAAAACTTTTTTGGACCTAGCGTTAATTAACGCTGGGTTCTTTTTTAATGTAGTAGGACTAACACGAGACAAGTTTCTACCCTTAGGGTAGAATTTACGAAGCAAACCATTGAGATTTTCATTAGTTCCTTTCTGCCAAGCACAATATGGGTTTGCAAAATAAACACTACAATTCAACTGCTCTTCGATGGTTTGCCAATTGGCAAACTCGGTTCCACGATCACAAGATATTGTTTTAACTGCACCATCGGGAAGTTTAGATAAAGCTGCAACAATTGCTTTTTCCATTGTATCGGCATTTCTATTCAGCGTCTTAACAGCTATGTAATATCTTGTCTGTCTTTCAGCTAATGTGTCAAAACATACCTCTATGATAATACGAACGTCTAAGCAAGTATTTCTTTTGTGCTGTATACGGATAATATGTTGGTATGTCGTACATATGCGTATGATTCCTTTTTAGTTCGCGTGATACTGTACTGACATTTCTTCATATTAACTTTGCAATTTTTCGATAACTGTATCCTTTTAGATAATATTCCCGTAGACAACAGCGTTCTTCCATAGTAAGATGGGTGTAGTTCATACAATTCTCTCCTTTGTAGTTTGGTGTGTGGTAACTCTATTCTACCAGAGATTTGTATGAACTTCCATTTTTATTAAATTGTTGCACTTGATAGTATAACTCACCGTTTATCAAAAAAAGGGAAAACACATGGTTTTCCCTTTGGTTTTAGAATTTAATGTTATTCGAATTTATTGAATTTGCACCGATAGTTACAAGTTTACAATTGGTTATAATGTTATTAGTTATGATATTGTAATCCGATGTACCTGTTTCACGGATGGCGTATCTTGATGGTGATTTCGGCATCGTGATTCTGCAATTTGTAATTATACAACCTGTTGCATCGGCAATCTGTATTGCATTTGTTCCGAGATCTGCCTGTGTGTTTATCTCAAGTCCGTCAATGGTAGCTCCTGATTTTAAACCTTGGATTATTCTGTTGACTTTTCCGCCTCTTATGGTTTCAGCACCGGCAATACTTGCATACCCCTTTATTTCTGTTTGCTCAACATTTGCGTTGATAACTGTTTGTACACCTTGAATTGCTTTTTTGTTAAGACAGTTTTTGATAGTGATGTCTGATACTTCACTGTCACCGCTTTTGGCATACTGTAAAATAGCTGCAGTGGTGTTATCTTGGAGGCCTACACTGTCAATAGTTATATTTCTTAATTTAACGTTTTTTGAAGCGTTGTATATTGCATTTGTCTTAGCGTTTTTTATTATTCCGTTTGAAATAATGACGTTATTTGTTGATGGCTTTGACAATTTTATTGCGGTTTCGTTAGAATTTTCGATGACAAAGTTGTCAATAAGAAGTTGATTTACTTTACCGCCACTTTCTGAAATAGCAGAATTAACATTGGTAATAACATTATCTGTAATAGAAATGTTGCTTTTTTCTCCGTTACCACCAATGTGTACACCTATTCGGCAATCCGAAATAGTATTGCCATCAACAACAATATTATCGATTTTTCCTTTGGGAGCACCGATGTTGATAGCATAGCCGTAAATGTCGGTTATTGTGTTATTGGATATAATAATGTTGCTTATGGGATCAAAAAGAGATTCAATTGCTATACCAAAATTGGTTTTGCTGTCGTCGTTAACAGTTTTGTTTACAGTGTTGTTTACAATACGTATGTTTTTGCAACCGTCTCCTGCGGAAATTGCACCACCTGCAGAACCTGCACCGGGAGAACCTTCTACGATGTTATCTGTGATAATAGAATCGATACAGTAAACCATATCAATAGCTTCGTCACCAACATTGTATATTCCGCAATCTCTTACAGTTGCTCTTATGCAGTGCTGAATATCAAAACCGTGAGTTTCTTCCTTTGTACCGTTGTTTTCAACTGTCCATGCGTGTTTTAAAGGATTGGTATCTTCGACAGCCATATCAGAAATGGTTACGTCGTGTATGTATTCACTGATATCAGAGGGGGTGGCATTGGGCATAACTCTTATTGCAACCCATGCACCGTTTGGTTGCCACTGGTCAAGATATCTTATAACAGACTGACCGGATGATTCACCTTGAATATTAAGACCGCCTGCACCAAGCGGAAGTTTTATATATATGCCGCCGCTTGCCAGACCATATATACCCTTGGGGAAATAAACAGTGGCAGGAAGATTGTCAATGGCATACTCGAAAGCTGCAATTATAGCTGCTTTGTCGTCTGTCTGACCATCGCCTACGGCACCGAAATCCTTTACGTTTACTCTTATGTAATCTGATTGAGCAGGAGGATTGGAATTTGTATTTGTTACCTTGAATTCTTCGTTGGAATCTGCCAAAATAGTCGTATTTTCCGGGACAGATAAAGTATGTACAATGATTCCGCAAAGCAGACAAAAAGATAATAATACACATATAAATCTTTTCATAATAAATCTCCTTTAGTGAATTATTTTAATATTATAATATATTTTATTTAATAAGTCAAGTGAATAAATAGTAACAGAGAATTTTGGTTGTGACTTGTAGAATTAAAATCCGCTGTGTATAGGACCGTACATAGCAGCAAGAAGAATAAAACCAATAAGTAAAAACATTATTATGCAACGGAAGAATATGTTTTGTTTAACGATAAGAGAAAACTCTAAAATAACATTTATTAGTAAAATAATTCACTGAACAATAGAGATATCTGTTTCTATAAATAAACAAAATCATTTACTTAAATAAATTTTTGTGATATACTATATTTGTGAGAATTTGTGTTATGAGGTAAAAATGGCGGATAAATTTGTTTTACATTCAGAATATAAACCCACAGGGGACCAGCCAAAAGCAATAGATTCTCTTGTTTCGGGTATAAAAAACGGTAAAAAACAACAAACGTTAAAGGGTGTTACAGGTTCCGGTAAAACTTTTACAATGGCAAACATCATTGAAAAAGTTCAAAGACCAACTCTGGTTCTTGCTCATAACAAGACTCTTGCGGCGCAGCTTTGTTCTGAACTGAAAGAATTCTTTCCTGAAAATGCGGTTGAATATTTTGTTTCCTACTATGACTATTATCAACCTGAAGCGTATGTTGCGGCATCTGATACTTATATAGAAAAAGATAGTTCAATAAACGATGAGATTGATAAACTTCGTCATAGTGCAACTTTTTCAATCTTAGAACGCCCCGATACCATAATAGTTTCTTCAGTTTCCTGTATTTATAACATAGGTGATCCTGCAGAGTATAAAAGTCTTACGATGTCATTAAGACCGGGAATGAAAAAGGATAGAGACGAAGTTATAAATAATCTTGTATTTATCCAATATGAACGCAACGATATAGATTTTTCACGAAACAAATTCCGTGTCCGTGGAGATGTAATTGAAATTTTTCCTGCCGCATCTACCGATAAAATTATCCGTGTCGAGTTTTTTGATGATGAAATTGAACGTATCTGTGAACTTAACCATATAACAGGTGAACTCATATCGGTTTTGTCTCACGTGACTATATATCCTGCATCTCATTACGTAACCTCAAGAGAACATCTCGATAAAGCTATTGCAGAAATAAAAGCCGAACTTGTTGAAAGAGTTAAGTATTTCAATGAAAATAATATGCTTATAGAAGCTCAGCGTATCGAACAACGTACGTTGTATGATATTGAAATGCTCGGAGAACTTGGATTCTGTTCAGGTATAGAAAACTATTCAAGAATAATAAGCGGAAGAGCTCCCGGCAGTATGCCGTTCACTTTGTTTGATTTTTTTCCTGATGATTTTCTGCTTATTATAGATGAATCGCACGTTACCGTGCCACAGGTAAGAGCAATGTACGGAGGTGACCGTTCACGAAAAGAAAGTCTTGTTCGTTACGGATTCAGACTTCCGTCGGCTTTTGATAACAGACCTTTGAATTTTGACGAGTTTACAACAAAACTTGATAAGGTAATATACGTCAGCGCAACTCCGGCACCGTATGAACTTCAACTGAGTGAAAACGTTGCAGAACAGATTATAAGACCTACAGGACTTCTTGATCCTAAGATTACAGTTAAACCTGTTGAAGGCCAGATAGACGATCTGCTGTCTGAAATAAATGTCAGAACAGAAAAAAAAGAACGTGTTCTGGTAACTACTCTTACAAAAAGAATGGCAGAAGACCTTACTGCGTACCTTGAAGGTGTAGGTGTCAAAGTCAGATATATGCACAGTGATGTGGATACAATAGAACGTATGGAAATAATACGTGATCTGCGCCTTGGTGAATTTGACGTTCTTGTTGGTATAAACCTTTTAAGAGAAGGTCTTGACCTGCCTGAAGTTTCACTTGTGGCAATTCTTGATGCAGACAAAGAAGGTTTTTTGCGTTCCGAAACGTCGCTTGTTCAGACAATAGGACGAGCTGCACGTAATGACCACGGTGAAGTAATAATGTATGCAGATTCTGTAACGCCGTCTATGGAACGTGCTATAACAGAAACCAACCGAAGACGTGAAATTCAGGATGAATATAATAAACAAAACGGAATAGTTCCCAAATCAATCAAAAAGGATGTACGCTCCGTTCTTGAAATATCCAAAACAGAAAACCTGCCTACAGAAAAAGGCAAACTTTCAAAGAAAGATAAAGAGCGTATGATAGCGGAATATACAAAACAAATGAAAGAAGCTGCAAGACTTCTTGAATTCGAGTATGCGGCTATGATGCGTGATAAAATAGCAAAACTTAAAGGTGAAAAATAAAATGGCTGACTATATAAAAGTAAAAGGCGCAAGGTCAAACAACCTTAAAAATATAGACGTTAAAATACCAAGAGATAAAATGGTTGTGTTTACGGGACTTTCGGGAAGTGGTAAATCCTCTCTTGCATTTGATACCCTTTACGCCGAGGGACAGAGAAGATACGTTGAAAGTCTTTCCTCGTATGCGCGTCAGTTTCTCGGTCAGATGGAAAAACCTGATATGGATGAAATAGAAGGACTATCACCTGCAATAGCAATAGACCAGAAAACCACGTCCAAAAACCCCCGTTCAACAGTAGGTACTGTAACGGAAATATACGACTATCTGCGTCTTTTGTATGCCAGAGTAGGTAAACCTCACTGTCCTGTCTGTAACAGAGAAATTTCTCAACAGACTGTAGATCAGATAGTGGATAGAATTCTGGCTTTTCCTGAAGGTACAAAACTTAATGTTTTAGCTCCTGTTATCAGAAATAGAAAAGGGGAGTACTCGAAACTTTTTGAAGATGCTTCCAAAAGCGGTTTCGTACGTGTGCGTGTTGACGGTATTATGTATGACCTGATGGAAAAGATAGTTCTTGAAAAGAACAAAAAACACGATATTGAAATCGTAGTAGACAGATTAGTTGTAAGAGACGGTATACGTCAAAGACTTACAGATTCTGTTGAAACAGCTCTTCATAATGCAAAAGGTATGGTGATAGCACAAGTAATAGACGGGGAAGAAATGCTTTTTTCTCAGAACTATTCCTGCCCTGACCACGATTTTTCAATAGACGAGCTAAATCCGAGAATGTTTTCATTTAATGCTCCGTTCGGTTCTTGTCCTGACTGCGACGGTCTCGGTTATCAGCTGAAAATTGATATAGATTTGGTCGTTCCTGATTATTCTCTTTCAATAAACCAGGGCGCAATTAAAGCAACAGGTTGGAATTCGCCTTACGGTGATATGTCAAGAATGTATTTTGAAGGTATCTCAAAACGCTACGGCTTTTCTCTTGATACACCTCTTAAAGATTTGCCGAAAGAAATTGTGGATATTATACTTTACGGTAATGACGGCGAAAAAATAAAAATGCATCGAAATGCATCTTTTGGCTCTGTTGAGTATAATGCCGCTTATGAAGGGGTTATTCCTAACCTTGAACGCAGGTTCAGAGAGACTACAAGTGACTTTATGAGAAGAGAAATTGAGTCTCTTATGCGTGAGAGCTATTGTCCGGGGTGTAAAGGTAAAAGACTTCGCAAAGAAATACTTGCGGTTACAGTGGGAGATATTAATATCAGTGACCTAACAGACTATTCGGTTAAAAAATCTTTAGCTTTTTTTGACAGTCTTGAGCTTTCAGAAAAGGATACGATGATAGCCGAACGTATCATTAAAGAAATCAGAAACCGACTTGAATTTCTTAAAAACGTAGGGCTTGATTATCTTACTCTTTCGAGAAGCGCAGGAACTCTTTCGGGCGGTGAAAGCCAGAGAATCCGTCTTGCAACTCAGATAGGCTCAGGTCTTATGGGGGTTGTGTATATACTTGATGAACCTTCAATAGGACTTCATCAGCGTGATAATGATAAACTTATATCTGCTCTGAAAAAACTCCGTGACCTTGGAAATACTCTTATTGTGGTTGAACATGACGAAGATACTATGCTTGAGGCAGACCATATTGTAGATATCGGTCCGGGAGCGGGTATTCATGGCGGATATATTGTAGCGCAAGGTACGGCTGAAGAAATTATGCAGGTTGAAGAATCTGTAACAGGACAGTACTTGTCAGGTAAAAAGAAAATCGAAATACCTAAAACACGCAGAAAAGGTACAGGAAACTTCCTTACAGTCAAAGGCGCCTCTGAAAACAACCTTAAAAAAATAGACGTTGAAATTCCTCTTGGTACAATGACCTGTGTTACAGGTGTTTCGGGAAGCGGAAAATCGTCTCTTGTTAATTCTATTCTGTTTCAGACACTTGCAAGAGATTTGAACCGAGCACGTACAGTACCCGGTAAATCGGAAGGCGTTTTCGGTCTTGAAAATCTTGATAAGGTTATTGATATCGACCAGTCTCCTATAGGAAGAACTCCTCGTTCAAATCCTGCGACGTATACGTCGGTGTTTGGTGATATACGTGACCTTTTTGCATCTACAAATCAGGCCAAAGCAAGAGGTTACGGTCCGGGAAGATTTTCTTTCAACGTAAGAGGCGGTAGATGTGAGGCATGTCAGGGCGATGGTATTGTGAAAATCGAAATGCACTTTTTGCCTGATATTTATATACCTTGTGATGTGTGTAAAGGTAAACGCTATAACAGAGAAACTCTTGAAGTTAAGTTTAAAGATAAATCAATTTCAGATGTTCTTGAAATGACAGTTGAAGAGGGTCTTCATTTCTTTGAAAACCATCAGAAAATATATAGAAAATTAAAGACACTTTATGATGTAGGTCTGTCGTATATTAAAATAGGACAGGCATCTACAACCTTGTCAGGCGGTGAAGCTCAGCGTGTAAAACTTGCAACTGAACTTTCAAAACGCTCGACAGGTAAAACAGTGTATATTCTTGATGAACCTACAACAGGACTTCATACTGCAGATGTTCATAAACTTATAACAGTTTTGCAAAAACTTGTTGAAGCGGGTAATACAGTTGTGGTTATCGAACATAACCTTGATGTAATTAAAACTGCTGACTGGATAATAGATTTGGGTCCCGAAGGCGGAGATGCAGGCGGTAAAGTTATAGCAACAGGAACTCCCGAACAGGTGGCAAAAAACAAAAAATCATATACAGGTCAGTACCTGCAAAAAATACTCAATAAATAATAAAAACCTGTGAAAATTTTGATTTTCACAGGTTTTTTATAGCGTATTTTTTAAACTTTGTAGTTTTAAAAATATTAAATAAAGAAAAAATATGCTTGTAAATCATACTTTGTGTTTAAAAATGATAACTTTTTGAAATTTCTGTTTATAGGATTAAATTCTTACTCAAAAAATATAATATCCTATAAATGTAAATAAAATAGTTGACAAATGAAATTATAAATGGTAATATATTGTGGTCAAAAACAAGTGCATATATAACGAGGTGTGGCGCAGCTGGTAGCGCACTAGTTTTGGGACTAAGAGAACGGGTCAACCCCCTCACCTTGAAAAACCGCTTAAACACTGGGTTTTCGGAAGTTTCAAACTTCGATTTTTAGGTTTTGACCCTATATTTGACCACAACTGCAACCACAATTTTTTGACCCTATATAATTCAATATTTTCACATTTCGAGGTGTCGCCCAGTTGGTAGGGCGCTAGTTTTGGGAACTAGATGCCGCAGGTTCGAGTCCTGTCACCTCGACCAAAAATGACCGTTTTTTGAGGCTTAAAACCTCCAAAAACGGTCATTTTTTTCGTTATGTTGCACAAATTTCAGAAAATCACCAATTTTTTGACCCTATATTTTTTGCTCAGTTGTGGTCAAAATTGATGCTCGAAAAAACTATGAAAATCCACGAAACTGCCCAAGAGAACGCAAGTTCAATTGATAACAAAACTTTTATAGGTTCGAGTAATTTTTTATTACATATTTTCATCCAATATCCGCCCTAAAGTCCAAGAATTTATATATAAAAAGCAAAAGCACCGCATTCGCGGCGCTTTTAACTGTTTCCGACAGTTGTTATGATTACCCGTGCATAATATCGGAAATTTGTTCATCTATAATTCTTTTACGCAATCCTTCAATTTCTTGCTTTATGAGTTTTTTATGATTAATAAATTTTATTCCTGATAAAAGAGGTAAGATTTTTTCAAAAAAATCGATCCATTTTGAATAAAGTGGAACAGCGCTGCCTGACCAACTATAAGAAGTTGGTGTTAATGGTAAACTCTTAAACATTTCAAAATCATCGTTTTTTCTTAAAAAGGTTCCGATATAACCTACGCGTTGTGAAGTATTACACTTCGAAAAAGCCTCAAAAAGACACACCATTTTTTCTTTGTGGTAAGCATTTTCTTCAATAAAATGAGTAATCCATTTAATAGATTTTTCTGTTCGGTTTTCTTCGCCTTCTGTTTTTATAACCAAGACCCTAATAATATCAGGAACATCGACAAATGGATATGATGAAATTTCCATCAATTGATTGAGAATATCATCGTAGACTTGAATGTAATTGTCCAAATTGTAAAAAACACGTAATTTGCGCAACTTATCGTCTAAATCATAACGTGACGTATTGGCGTAAACAGACTCAATATATTTTTTTAAAAAGTCATTATCTTTTTTATAAATCGCAAATAAAAACTCCCCATCCGTATCACTGTTACGATTATATAATTCAAGCCAAACATAAATATCTTCAAGCAAATCTAAATCATTTTCGAACTTTTTAATAACATCTTCCGAAGAATGGTCATATTTGTTAAATAAGAAGTGCAGATATATACTTGTGATAAATTCTGAATATTTCCTTTTTTCAAAAATTAATTTCACTCCATCTATGAATATATTTTCGTTAAAACTTTTATATTTTTGGAGAAAGTTAATATTTCGATTATAAGAGTTAGTAATTTTTGAATCTGATGTGTCACTTAAAAAAACTCTTAAACTTTTTACAATATTTTCTGTTATCAGTTCTTGAGGGATCTTACAAAAAAAGTAATACATCCATCTATTATATTCGACTGTTTCTATGCTCGAAATTTTTTCAAACACTTCTTCGACAGGCAAAATATAAAACATTTTTTCTAGAATTTGCGGTGGCCATAAATACTTTTCAAAATGATTTTCTATTGCGTAATCAATCGTTTTTACAAATTCTTCATTACTTTTACTTATTCTTTCAATTGCTACACCAATACCTTTTTCAATTTCATAATTATTTGTGTCGTTAATTTTAGCTGCTTCATCACATATTATAAGTAATGATTTTATACTTTCGAATCTGTTGGACGAACTATCAAAATATTGATTTATTCTTCTGATTTTTTCTGGTTTTCTATCTTCGTATTTATAACCGTCTTTGAATTTCGGTCCTTCCAATAATTTGAACAATGCCAATTTTTCATTATTTAAGAAATCATCAATTTGTTTGTATTGTAATCCAACTGTTTTAAATACATTTTGTAAATGCAACACTATAATGCTGTCTGATAAATCTTCAGACGAAAATAGATTTTCAACCAATTCGAGTATTAAAGAGGCATCATTTTCAATAACATTATGACTCTCATCTTTAATAGTTTTAGCATAACCCCGTAATATTTCGTTTACATGTCGGTTATTCGTAAGTTTTTTGCCAATTGCTATAAGTTGAGTCCAAATTAGATTTCTGTATGTCCTCACGCCTTCAGACTCAGTCAGAAAAATTGTATAAAAGGTTATGCCATCATTTTTTCTATTACTTTCAGAAGATTCAAAAGTCAAATTCAACAATTTGCTTGCAACATCAAAAAACAGCAATGTTATGTACTCATTTTCCCAATTGTTTGAAAATTCAATTATTTTTTTGACATACTCAATTAAAGTATTGTATCCGTATATATATGAATCTTTATGAACAGAAAAATAAATAGTGGTTGCATGATAAAACTGTATATACATATCAGGGCGTTTAAGATAATATTTAAAAAATAAATCTAATGCACAACTTAAATCCTCGGAATCTGCAAACCCTCCTAATATCATTATTATATCGTCATCTACACTTTTATAATTCTTTCCAGCGTTTATATCTATTTCATTTACTGAAATGTCAACAGGCTTAAGAGAATTAATTTTTTGGTCGAGTATTATAAGTGTTTCTGTAGGGTTAACAGCATAAAACGCTTTCATAAATTCCATAAAGTACGGAGAGTTTTCGTCAGCAAGTTTATTCCATAACTGTTTAATTTCAGTCTCAACAAAACTCTGCAAATCTACATCACGAAAAATGCCGACTAATGTATTAACCGACGTCATCACTCTACTTCTATATGGCACAAAACACTTTTCGATCATTGCAGATAACGAAATGATTCTTTTATCATAGAAGGTGTATTTTAAAATAAAATTCGCAAAACATTGTTCGGAAAATTTCACCACTTTATCAAAGTATATATCTACAATCTCTAATTCGTGTAATCTTGATAAAGCGTTTTTAAAACATTCCTCGTCTAAACCTATATCTGTTAAAAAGGGTACTAATGGCTCAATTTTGTCCAAGTGAAGTGCGTCTAAAAATGACATGACACCCGCGGAGATTATCAAATCTCTGTTAGATAATAATTCAGACTCTTCTAATACCGAACCGAAATATTCGGAATATAAACCAGACACATCATCTATAGAATCAAGTCTGTTCGCTTCACCAGCAATCTTGCCCGCAAAAATTGCCATGCGAGCATTGCCCGAGGCTATACGTGCAATTCTATTTAAATAATGTTCGTTTAGTATTCCTAAAGATTTTTCTACAATTTCCTTTATTTGTTCATCCGAAAACACTTTTATTTCAACAATTTCATATTTTACAATACCATTAATACTGGACTTTACTTTCTCAACTGCATAATCACGCACAGTAATTAATATTTTAACTTCATATCCTTCTGCTGTTTTATTAGCATACTCAACAATAAGAGATAAATTTGAAAGTTGATTCGCATCATCGATAATAATAAAATATTTACCAGGTGCTTCAAAATACATACATAGATCTTCGTATATCGGAAGTGCACGATCATGAATGCAATATAATTTTTTCTTTTCTTTTTCGGAATTAATTTTTGCATATTGCAAAGCCATTTTCGTCTTGCCTGTACCAGCATTTCCACTCAAAAGCACAACATTAACATTTTCAAAAGCGGCATCTATTTTTCCCATTTCCTTTTCCCTAAACAAAAAGGGAGTGTCAATAGGAGCAGCCAAACTGTTTGAGTTATATTGTTTTATAAAATCTTCTACGGATTGTATTTGTGCTGTATCAACAGAAAGGGACAAATGATCTCTGGCAATGCCTTTATATTTCGAACATATATCATTTGCCAACTTATCTATCCCTATAATAGTGAATTTTACACCTTGTTTTTCACACTTTTCCTTGAATTTACGATCATTTTCAGGAGTAATGTTCGAAGATGTATGACAATAAACAATTTCTAATATTTCTTCACAAGGTATCCCTGTAGATTCTTCATCTAAACACTTGTCAATATCAGCATTGATTTTAGTTATTAAATTGTCTTGTTGGGTTGTATATTCAACAAAAACATATTTTCCTTGCGACTGATAAAAGTATGTATCAGGTGTTCCTTTAGTTGTTTTCTGTGTTCCTTCTTTAGTACCAAGGCAAACTATATTAACATACCCTTCTTTGGAAAGATACGCATCACAAAGAATCTGGAAACTCCCAGAATCCAATGTGGCTATTTTTTGTTTTATTGCCGTTACAGTAGCCATTTAAAATCTCCTGCATTTTGCACATTTTATTTTCTTTCGCTCGCTTTTGTTATCAAACAATTTATAATCAATAATCTCTTGCAAATTTTCAGAAAACAGCTTCATGTTTTTGTAGTCATAATATTCTGATGAGAATAATCCCAAAACTATTAATAAAACTACAAATATTACACTTGCCATCCATATGATTATTTCTACCACATATGTCGGAACAGTGGAATTATTATCAAAAACAGATGGTAATACGCTCCCCGAAAAAGCCAATAGCCCTGAAAATGTAAGGGTTCCCAATATAGCAAACGTCCTTTTTACTCGTTTTTCAAAAGTCTGCATTCGGTGTTTTAACCAATCTTGTAATGCCATTATTCCGTTTTGATCAACTATGTCGTAACTCTTCAAATGCTTAAACAATTCTTTTCCTAACTCTTTTTTTGCAGAAAATCGATTTTTAGACTCTTTTGTGATTTTCTTGTTTTTCCATAAAATTAAAACTAAAAATATAAGCAACGAAACGCCCGCACAAATTAGAGAAGGCCATTTCGAAGTTATTTGATACCTAATTACAAAGAATATGTATCCAAGCATAAACAACATACTAATCCAAAAAACCACGGGTAATTTTTGATTGTGTTTTTTTCTAAATTGCAGATAACTTCTATAAATAATAAAATTCATAAGTGGTTTATCCTCTATTTTTTATTTTCTTAAAGACAAAAATGTATTCGTGCTTAAACAGATAAAAGTCACTTGCTAACGCGCGATAACGCCAGATAGCTTTTTGGTTTGATTTACCTTTAGTATCTTCAAAGTTTTTGACCAATATGGCTTTTAACTTAAAACCGCGGGACAAGAACAAATTCATACAGTAGAATCCCAAAGGTACGATCTCGCTATTGGCGTATTTATCACCGATGACACAAGCACAATATCTATTCTTCTCCAAATACTTCGATGTGTTATCTATAACTTCACCAAAGGATTGATTAAACTCTTCAAGAGAGTTGCAGTTTGACAAGTCTTTATCGTTGTCACTAAACTTGATAATATCCCAGTACGGCGGATGATAGATTACAAACTGTACCTTATCAATCCCGAAATGATGCAAACGATCTTCTATATTAGCCGTTCTGCTATCACCAACAATAATTGTTCCTTTGAAATCTTTTGCTTTTTCTTGCTCTACCAAATCGTGAGCTGCTTTGGCGACATCTTCCTGAAGTTCAATTCCAATGGCATTTCTGCCTAATCTTTGCGCTTCAATTAAAGATGTTCCGCCACCGGCAAACGGGTCAAGAATCCAATCGCCTTTTTTCGTGTATCTTCTGAACAGTTGATTTGGAATTTGAGGAACAAAGTTGCCGTGATAGGAAGCATTATGAACACCAGATTTATCTCTTTTGTCAAATATCCAAAGAGAATCAGTAAGAATATCCTCATATTCCTTCCAGTTGTTCATGTCCAAATCATTATAACGAGCCATAGATTACTTTTCCTTTATCTTCTTATTAAGTTCTTTACGCCACTCTGAAGGATTGTGCCAAAAACAACCGACACAACCGATATCGTCCGAGTAATTCTCATCACCAACATACCAAAACTCAATCTCTTTATAACCTTTTCCACGTTTGTTGGTTTTTGCACATTCCTCGCAAATTCGAGATTTTAAAAGATTGTTAGGGCTTGTTAAAAGCATAAACTTTGCTTTGATTTGCTCATCGGTCAAATTAGAATTATCATCTTCATTTGTTGTCCAACGTACCTGAGGTGTTCTATGGTCAATCTCTAAAACCTTTGCAGCTTCAGTTCTCATTGAGTATTCATCCA
This sequence comes from Eubacteriales bacterium, assembly GCA_045657265.1. Classification (GTDB taxonomy): domain Bacteria; phylum Bacillota; class Clostridia; order Oscillospirales; family QAKW01; genus RGIG9041. Next base: position 51,896 of record JAZOSU010000005.1, read on the forward strand.
CACAACCAAACAATTCTTTTGCTCTTTTGGCAACTTTGGCAGGAATACCTGTTCTTGCTTTAAGATTTTCTGTAACAATTTCGGTTGATTTTAGTTTTCTGTGCACAGTTTTAATGCCGCAATTAGGGCATAGTATCATCTTATACCAATTACCACTTTCGTCTTGGTCAAGCTGAATGCCTTTTTCCTGGCGCCAAACTTGCCAAGTCTTAGCTTGGCCACTTAATAATTCACACTTGGAACAGTGCCATTTACAATCAGACATAGTTTCAAAATCTTTATATTGGTTACTACCTTCTTTAAACGGGTTCATAAATTATCCCACCTTATTTTTTAGATGAGATAATTATAACATAAAAAAAGTGACTTCACAAGGAGAAGTCACTTTTTTATCAAACAATGTAGATATTCCACGGTTTTGTCACTTTTATGGTTTCTGTTTTCGTCCGTGTCTGCTTTGAATCTACGGTAATCGGTTGAGAACATTTCATATTCGCCATATCTTTGCATTACTTCTCGAATCGTTTCGAAAGGCATTAAGCCTTCATTATTGTAACTCAAGAATATGTACTCGAAGTTCGCATTTCTAATTACGTCATCAAAAGCTTCGACAACCGTTCTTGGTGAACAGAAATCACTTTTTTGCTTGCTATAATCACGCAATCCCGTTTTTCCTTTAAGCTCGGGGGAATCATATCTTGCTATGGTTTCGAGAACATGATAGTTGGCACAATATTGTCGTGCATTATACGGCGGATCTAAGTATAGTACATCGCCACCAATTATTCTGATTAGATCTGAGATGTTCTCATTATATGCTTTGCTTGATTTATCACCATCAATGATAGGGAGTAGTTCTAACTCAAATTCTTTGGCTGCAGATTTTTTAATCTGTTTCAGGAATGCACCGTATACCGATGCTGTGTTAGCATATTTGTCGATTGAGTTAATAAGACTTGCAAGAAGATAGTAATACTGAGCTTCATCAATATCTCCGCAATTCTTAAGTCGTTCCAACTCTATTCTAATCGAATCACATTTCTTACCATTTTCATCGGTGAAATAATTTCTTCCGCTACCGGAACCGGCACAATAGTTTTTGTAGATAAATCCTTCTGTACCTTTCAAGGTGTTAAGGTGTTCAAGGATTCTTACTTCAAGGGGAGGAACATTTTCAATCAAATGTTTGTTCATTACATAACTGTAATATTGAATATCATTTGATAAAACTCTATATCCTTTTTCCTTAAAGGTTTTTCCTACTACACCAGTTCCTGCAAACAAGTCAGCAAATACTTTGTTTGTATCAGTTCCTGCGACGGTTGCTATTGTTTCGGTAAGAAAGTCCATAAGTGAATACTTTGAACCTATATAATTCATGTCCTCACCTCACTTTCGTCTTTGATTATATCACATCTGCTTTTATATATCCAGCATTTTTAGAAAACTTTTTCGAAGGTAATATCTGTATCTTTTCTTTCAAAACCTATAAATTCAACTTCAGCTATTTTTTCATTATAAAACGCGATTTTATTTGAATTATTAAAATCACTTATGGCTGCTTCAAACTTTTGTTTTTTCTGAGTATTTCGAGTAAACTTTTTAGCAATTACCGTTGGTATAATTTTGACTTCCTTGTTATCATTGAGGTTTGGAACTATATATTGTTGAATCCATCTAATATACCAACCGATCTGTTCCTTTATAATTTTTTCAGATGGTGTTTCATATTTTAATTCGCAAACTCTTATGTAATAATTGTGTTTTGTTTCGGAAATCATTAATACATCGATTCGTTGCTCACCAACGCTACAAACCACTTCATTACCAATCCAACATTTTACTACATCATTAGGCAATAAAATCTTCGATAAAGGTAGTTTGTCAAAATTTTGTGTTATATACGACTGTAAATGCACCTCAAAAGAGCCCGAAACCTTTAACAATCTTTCTCTTATGGTTAAAGGAATAGATGTATCTCCCATATATAAATGCTTTTCTTCCGATTTCACTATTTCTTGCTTTATCGAATCATATGTATAATTTTCCGAGTACAGACAGTTTTTGTTATTACTCGAAATCAATAGGTTCAGATTTGAAGATTCATAATCCGTTAGAAATGAACAACCTCTTAAACCCGTTAGTTTTCGGTAAATCATACTCCAACACATTTGATATGGGTGTTCAACAATTCTCAAATCATCTAATGCCTGGTGTTCCGAAATACCCTTGTTAAAAACAAGATATGGCTTTATTTTAACTCTAAACGGTAAATACTTATCCAATTCTTTTCCTAAATAATTTGTGGATTTTAGTTCAAAAAATGGCTCGCTTGCAATTTGGAAAAAACCAAAAAACTTTTTACATCCTGTAACATAAAATACAACCAAATCGTTAACACGAACTTTTGAAATATCCGCAATCATGCCAACTAATGTTTTTTCGGTATATCCGGAAGGGGTGTTTTGTTTGTGAGCGTATAAAAAGTTCGGTTCGTTTTCAGCATAGCCCGTTCCAGCAAACATATATTCTAAATGTACTTTAAAAGTTTGCTCATTTACAACAAAAACGTGTGTCATCATATATCTCCTCTATTAGATTAAACCTCTATCTATGAGTTTAAGAATTCCGGCAATATTGAATCTGAATTTCAAGCAATTTCTATTTCTGTGGACTTGAAATTGTCCAATGCTAATGCGATTGTATCTAAGTGTATTACATTCGCTCCAAGTATTTACTGTCTGTGTAAACGAAATCAAATTGGGATCCCAACGCACTTGCTCCGGCAAATTTCTTAAAGCAATACATTGAGGATTATTGGTTGGAGTGCCAAATCTATCTAACACATTATAAAAATGCAAATAATGGTCGCAATGGAACATATATCGCCAGTAAACATCAAGCATCATACAAATGTTATCCATAGAAAAACATTTAAAAACATATGCTCTGCTTTCGTATGTATCCGGCAAACGCAATCTTCTCAATTCTTCATTAATATCAAACCCAAATTCGTCTTGCAAAAAAGCAAAATATGTCTCACTTGTAGGCTGCCCAATAACTTGAGGTGCTACTAATCCAAGGCGTCGTTGATTTGATTTTACTGATAAAGTTTGATCGTTTTCTAAGATAAAATCTACCGGATTTTGATTCTCAGCAATATGTTCTACTGGAAGAGGTATATCTAATTGCTCAAAAACATCATCAATAATACCGCTTATGGAATCAGCGATATCTTCATCACCTCTAACTCTGTATAAAGGTGAAACTTCTACATCGAATGTATCTGCTATTGCTAATTCAGCAGAAATACCAACCGTTTCATTATTCACTATCTTCACCTCTTAAACAATTTTAATTATTTTAACATATTATCCTAATTTCTGCAACTTTTGACTTGTACTTATTTTTAAAGATAGTATTTATTTGAACTGTATACTATCGCTTATTCCTTTTAGATAAGAGACTGTTAGTTCGAGTATCCGTAATACGATTTTAAGAAACCTCATAAAAGTTAACTTTTTCTGGAGTTTTCACAGTTAAATCGGGACGTAAAATCTGTAATTTTGACCCTATATTTGACCACAACCAGAAAAAAACACATCAAAAATAACCCAAGAAGGTAATAAAAAAGCACTCAAAAAGCCCTTTTTTGAGTGTATTAGTACAAATTATTTCCGCATTTTTATGCAATTTGCCCTACACTATGCTTTGGGA
>JAZOSU010000006.1:0-28134 GCA_045657265.1 Eubacteriales bacterium
ACTATTAATATCAATTTTTTCATGCATATCAGTTTTTGCCAGTTTGAATAATTCCAACCCTATTCCTGAGGATGGAATATATGAAATCCGAAAGGGTGTTGATAAAACGAGAATTTTAGAATTACCATTAAGTAACAATACTTCCACATTGAATTCATTAGAACAAAAGAATTCGAATTATAAAGAGAAAATTTTAAACTCTGTTAATGTAGCAAATTCCGGAACAAAATTAAAATATAAATATACAACCAATTATAGTCCAACAATCAAACTGGATGTTTATTCAGATAATAATGGTAATGAATATCAATATGATACCAATGAAAGACTAATTCGTTTTAAAGCAAATGAAGAGGCAGTGGATACCATTACAGCCTCCTGGTCAAAAAAAGATATAACTGAGGAAGAAGCCGGACCTGTAGCATATAAACACGCTTATTCGATATTTGGCGATAAGATGGATGGCTTTGAGTTAGAAGAAGTAATATTTATTCAAGATACTAACTCTTTTACTGTATCTTTTGCTAAAAAATTTGGAAATGGTGAATATATTATTGGTCCATGGTGTTTTGTAGATCTTCTCCCTAATGGCAGTGTTGCGAAATGTAGTTTGTCAAGATTTTACGAATATGATGACTTTGATTGGAATCTTCTTGATAATTTAGAAGAGCAAACCATAAGAGACTTTGTTGATGAACAAATAAAAAAGAATTACTCTAAACAAACGACATATGAAATAGATAAGTTTTCGTTAGTTAAAGAAAACGATAACTTTTGTGTTAAGGCTATAGTAGATGTAACTTTTTATAACGGAGTAGAAGAATACTCCACATTGGTGGAATATTTTTATGAACTATCATAAAAAACTTTTTAAAAAGAGATAGAGGCATATGTCTCTATCTCTTTTTGTTAGTACGTTTTTTCTGCACTGTATGCAGTGATTTTTTCAGAAGATGTTCCACTGTAAACAGTATGTAACACTTTAATGCGGTATTAAATCTTTTTTCTTTTTTCAAAATATTTAGGTCAATGTTTTTAGCTACAATATAAATGAACGATTTAGTTTCATTAGAATATACTTCATTCATTTTATTAATATTTTTTGCCAAAATGCAAAAAGTATCATGCGTGGCATCTTCAGCTATATCTTCATTATTTAATACTTACAATGCTATGTTTTTTATGAATTTACTGTATTCGTTATATAACATAACAAATCTTCTTCATTTTCGGGTGTATCTATAAACGATAAATAAAATGCTAACATCCTGTGTCCCCCGTTTAAGATTTGAATCTCATAGTATCATCATAAACACTTGAAAAAGTAAAACTTTTTATAAAAACCTCAACATTTTAAGGTATCTTTTACAAATATAAGTATAAAAATCAACATATGTCGAATTATACAAAAAATCTCGTTTTTTACTATCATATACACAAATAAATTTGTACAATACTACAAACTTAAAAAAATTGTCTCATTTTGCACGTCTCAAACGTTATGTATGTAGAAAGTTTTTTGGGGAAACTATGCAATTTTTAAGGTTTCCATAATAAAACTTTCAAATATAACAAAAGAGGTGTAAAAAATCAAAACTTCAAACATTAAAAAATCAGTTGCTTTCTTGACTATGGTGATAATGTTGATTTCTGTAATATTAACATTCACTCCGTCAATTAAAGCCGCAACAAAGTATCCCAACAAATACACTTATGTCAGGGCAGCTCCCTATTGGTTCTGTATGACAATAGACAAGTTTGACACTTCTCAAGCTATAACACCTATTGAACAGGACGGAAACGTTGGCAGTGCATCAGCATCTCCTGTAAATCTGCTACTGCTTCTTGAAGTTAATGATAACGGTTGGGCTTTCGTACAATATGTTGCTAATAATACAACAGTCGATAATTCTGTTCAGCCTTTAAGAGTATTTGATCCAAACGAAGCAAAAAAATGACAGTACCATAGCGTACGATAAAGATTATTACATTGAATGGTATGCCGAAACGCCTATAGAAATAACTGAAGCATTCTACGGCAACGTCAAGGCAGGAGATATCTCATATGAAATTTACACAAGATACTACTATAACGTTAACAAAGAAAATCTTAAAATTGACGTCAAAAAAGAGATTAAAGCTCTTGAAGATTCAAAAGCTACTAATGATTCGATAATTGAAATGCTCAGCGAAGCCGACAAAAAGCTCGTAACCGATGCAATTAAACAATACGGTGCAAAGTAAATAAAATACAAAACGCGCAGTGAATATTCACTGCGCGTTTTGATTTAAGAAAAACAAAAAAGAGAGATTTTTAAAAGCAAATACAGTATACAACAAATATATGAATAATCTGTTGCAATTTTGTAATGATATGTTAAAATATTTTTTAGAATTTTTAAACGGTGGATAAAATGAAAACAAATTACAAACACACTCTCGTTGCAAGTTACATAGGTTACATTGTACAGGCACTCGTTATAAATCTGATACCTCTTTTGTTTGTGTCTTTTTCGGAAAACTTCAATATTTCTCTTACAAAGCTTGGAGTTTTAATATTTATAAACTTTGGTATTCAGCTTACCATCGACCTTGTAGCCGCAAAATACGTATCAAAAATCGGATATCGAAACGGAGCAGTACTTGCTCATATTCTTGCATTTTCAGGACTTATACTTTTAGGGATTCTTCCATATGTAATAGATTCCTTTACAGGAATTGCTGTTTCAATGTTTCTCACAGCGGCAGGCGGCGGGTTTACTGAGGTTATGATAAGCCCAATCGTTCAGTCGCTCCCTCTGAAAAACAAAGCGGCGCATATGAGCGTTTTACATTCTTTTTATTGTTGGGGAAGCGTTCTGACAATACTGCTTTCCACCCTTTATTTTGCAATATTCGGGGTTGAGAGTTGGCGTTATCTGCCTATGTTATGGTCAATAGTTGCTTTTGTCAACATTTTTATATTTGCAAAAGCTCCCATTATTGAAGAATACGAACAAGGTGAAAAAAACGGCGCAAAAACTCTTTTGAAAAAACCGCTGTTTTTGGTAATGCTTGTAATTATGGTGTGTGGCGGTGCATCTGAAATGGCAATGTCACAATGGGCATCGTATTTTGCTGAAACGGGTCTTCTCGTTACCAAAACACTGGGTGATCTTTTAGGTCCTTGTTCTTTTGCCGTTTTAATGGGCATCTCCCGTATATTTTTTGCGAAATTTGAAAAACGAATAAACCTCAAAACAGGTCTTATAATATCAAGTGTATTATGTATTATCACATATTTTGCAGCCGGTATATCGCCATATCCCGCACTTTCGCTTATTGCATGCAGTATCTGCGGTCTTTCGGTTGGACTTATGTGGCCGGGAGTATTGAGTCTGTCTGCCGAAAAGTTCAAAGACGGCGGCGGTACAATGTTTGCGCTTCTTGCTTTTGCAGGTGATATAGGCTGCACAATAGGTCCTTTTTCCCTCAGCATCATAGCAGATGCTTCGGGTGACTTGAAAACAGGATTTTTATTTGTTATAATATTCCCTGCAATAATGCTAATGAGTTTATTGAAAATTAAAAATTTTAGGAGATAGATTAAAATGTCAGAAAATTGTACACACAACTGTTCAACCTGTTCAGCTGACTGTTCATCAAGAAAACCTGAAAGTCTTATTGAAAAACCCCATGAGCTTTCAAACATCAAAAAAGTTATCGGTATTGTATCAGGTAAAGGCGGCGTAGGTAAAAGTCTTACAACTGCTATGCTCGCAACAGTAATGCAAAGAAGAGAATACAAAACCGCTATTCTTGACGCGGATATAACAGGACCGTCTATACCTAAGCTTTTCGGCCTTAACACAAGAGCAGAAGCTGACGGCACAGGTATTTATCCTGTTTCAACAAAAACAGGTATCAAAGCAATGTCAATCAACCTTTTACTTGAAAACGTTGAAGACCCTGTTGTATGGAGAGGACCTGTTATTGCAGGAGCAGTTAAACAGTTCTGGACAGACGTTATCTGGAACAACGTAGACTATATGTTTGTTGATATGCCTCCCGGAACAGGTGACGTTCCCCTTACTGTTTTCCAGAGTCTTCCCGTTGACGGTATTATCGTTGTAACATCACCTCAGGACCTTGTTTCAATGATAGTTACAAAAGCAGTTAAAATGGCAGAAAAAATGAACATTCCGATTCTCGGAATAGTTGAAAACTACAGTTACCTCAAATGCCCCGACTGTGGCAAAGAGATAAAAGTATTCGGCGAAAGTCACATTGACGAAATAGCTGAAAAATTTAACATTGACGTTGTCGCAAAACTGCCTATCGACCCCGAACTTGCTTCTCTTTGTGACAAAGGTCTCATCGAGTTATTTGAAGGTGATTATATGGACGCCGCCGCTGATAAAATCGAAAAATAAAGCATACACTGTATCGGTGATGTTTTTTGAAATATTTTTGTTTTACAGAGTTATGTAAAAAAGAAGTTATCAGTATTGACTGCGGTAAAAAGCTGGGATATCCTCAGGATATTCAAATCGACTACAAATGCGGTCAGATACTTAATATTATCGTTCCTTGCAAAAATACCTTTTCTCTTTTGTCAGGCAAGAATTGTATCAAAATCCCTTGGTGTGACGTTGAGCGGATAGGAGAGGATATAATATGGGTATGCGGAAATTATGACAGAAAGGATGACTACATCTGTGACGGAAATAATAAACGAAACAAAGGCTGTTGTTAATCAGTTTTTAGAAAATGCAAAACTCAAAAAAGGCGATATTGTGGTAGTAGGTTGTTCAAGCAGTGAAATTTCCGGCGGAGTTATAGGAAAAAACTCTTCTCCCGAAATCGGCAAAGCTGTTTTTGAAACAATAAACTCTATCCTTAGTGAAAAAGGAATCTATACTGCAGCTCAGTGCTGTGAGCATCTCAACAGAGCTATAATCATAGAACGTGCTGCTGCAAGAGATATTCCGGAAGTCAACGTTGTTCCTATGCCAAAAGCAGGAGGTTCTTTCGCAACCGCGGCATATGCTACTCTTTGCAACCCTATAGCTGTTGAATATATCAAAGCAGACGCAGGAATTGACATCGGCAATACTTTAATCGGTATGCATTTAAAGCCTGTTGCAGTTCCCCTTCGCATAAAGCAGAAAAAAATCGGAAACGCAAACATTGTCTGCGCAAGAACAAGACCTAAATTTATAGGCGGAGTAAGAGCAAACTATAACGAAGATTTATTATAATTAAAAAGAGTTGAAATTTAAAATTTCAACTCTTTTTGCGTTATAGAGAATTTTTACATCTCCATTTTTTAGTTATCGTTTTCTGTAAGCATATCATGTGATTCTATTCTCTTGAACAAAATAGAAATACACCAAAGACCTGCAAGACCTACTACGGTAAATATTATACGGCTTAAAAGCGAAGATGTACCTCCGAATAAAAAGCCTACGATATCAAAACCGAAGAGACCTATTGATCCCCAGTTTACAGCACCGATAACCACAAGCGTAAGTGCGATTTTATCAAGCATTTTTTTCTCTCCTTTTGCTCAATAATATTATTATCATAACTTTTTAATTTATACAAAAACTATTTAAAAAATATAATTTATATGATATAATTATGATGTATATCTGTTCGGAGGAAGAATTTTGAAAAAATTTATCAGAAAATTTAAACAATACCGTTACAAAAAAAGAATTAAAAAATGGGCGTTTATCAGTTTGAAGTTTTTTTTAAGAAAAACCAAACGTGCTTTCAAAACCCCTGAGTTTCGTAAACATTTTTATTCGTCACACGCTATAATTGCATATTTATCTGTATTAGTAATTGTAGGCATCAGCATTTTATCAACCTTTTTCGGACAGTTTGCGTCGCCTTATTTTGATTCTGATTCAAAAATAATACGCAGACTCTCAATATCGGAGCTTGATAACAAATTCCCTTATCTTAAAGCCCTTGAATCAATCGGTTCTACAAACCGTATACAAGTTACTTTAAAAACCGAAAAAGAAAACTATTTGAAGCCAAAAGGTACAAATCTTGAAAAAGGCGGAATTAACCTTTCAATAACCTTTACTGACGGTACAAGCCTTGAGTATTCACTCAACAACTCGAACTATTCCAACTTTGAAAGCGGAATGACAGATACTTTCACTCTTATTCTGCCCTTCGGTTACAGCGCTTTTAACATTTCCGACTATTCAATAAACGTCATTCCCGATATAAATAATGATTTCGGAACATGGCACTGTCAATGGGCAAGAGTTTATTTCCTTATAGAAAATAAACCCGTAATGCTTGCTAAAGAAGACTGGGAAAACACAGCGGTTTTCGGTTCGGGAGACGGAAAAATAACAAAATCTACCCTCAAAACAGTAAGTGATTCAAATGACAGTTTTGTACGCGTTAAGACTATATACAACTATCTGCTTCAACTTGCAGTAAAAAGAATGGAAAACTTTTCTGACGACAAAGTTAAAACAGATACCCTTGATTCTCTCGGATTTAACGGCGGTAAAAATCTGTATATTGATATAGAAACCGCAAACATAGAAACGCAGAACGACATACTTACCTATTACACCAAAGGAGTTCAGATTTCCGAACAGGATTCTTTGGACTATGATGGTATTATGTATCTTGACCTGACATTCTATACACCGCTCTCTGACGGAAGCTTTGCAAAAACTTTTGTACTTGACACTCTCGGTACTGACGACTTTGAACTCGGCACCACTTCTTCTTTCAAAATTGAGCTTCCTGCAGGTCTGACGGTTTTTGATATAAACACCGCCACCTTGCGTACAGACAATCCTCTTGATGCCTGGTCACCGAGATACATTCGTATGTACATCAAACCCGATTACACCGAAAGATTAGAAATTGCAAGATTTAACAATACAATTCTTGTAAACAACTATTCAACTCCTGTTTTTTACAAAAACTTAATAGAAACAGGCGTTTCGTTTGACCTTTCCGCAAAATTCAGAATTTCAGATATTGTCAGAAAACAAATAGAAAAACAAGGTAACTTTACTTTCAGCGGTAAACTTGAATCTATGTATTTCTCAATGCAGAGTTTCTATGAAAGACAGCTTTTGTTCTATGAACGTATGCTTGAGCTTTATACTCCTGAGGCATATGAAGAAAATCAGCAAACCGAAGTTGATCCGACGCCCGAAATCAGTCAGCCTGATGAAAACGTCGCAATTCCCGAAACTCCCGCCGACACAGAAACTCCTCAGCAAAACGCAACAACGCCCCAGACTAATCCCGATGAGGTAACAGAATGAAAAAAATATTAATACTCATAACAGTAGTTATACTTACTCTAAGTATGTTCGGTTGTTCGGATTCTTCATCAAAGCCCGACGCCACTGAAAAAGATATCAATATTTCGTCAAAACTTGAAAATATGGTCGAACTTCAAAAGAACGTTTTTATAGCAAAGGTTCTTTCTGTTTCCGAAAAACAGGCGCTTATTCCTAAATACAACGTTGACATCACAGACTACACAGTATATACAGTCGACGTTACGGAAAGCCTTGACGGATATACCCCACTTGGTGAAATACAACTTTATTGTGTCGGCACAGGCTCTGAATTCGGTGACAGAATAAGTCTCAAGAAAAACGAAAGCTACGTTATCGACACTGAAATGTGGATATACGACAGCAAAATAATATATCTGCTTCCGATATTTACAAAAGCATATCCGAGAATAGATGCAGCAGGACGCGTCACTATTGCTCAGAGTGATACAAAAGCTACAGACTGCGGAACGCTTGAAGATTACAAGCAATCCTACTACGATGCAAAAATGACTGTAGAGAGCAAAAATCAAGGTTTTTTTGAAGCTTCAAAAGTGCTGGAAAGATTTACTGAAATATTCCGAAACATAAAAGAAACAAACGATAAAAACTGGCTTCGTGATTTTGAATATGAATGGATTCCAAGCGATGAGCTTATAGAAAAAACACGGAAATATTCAGATGAAATATATAATAAAATCACTGCTTTGAGTAATAGCGCAGATATCGAAAACAGTCTTAAAGAAATTTTCAAATAAAAAAGAGAGAAAGTAAACTTTCTCTCTTTTAATTTTTAACAAACATCTTATATTCCTTTAAGCATTGCGGCGCCGACTATTCCCGCATCATTTCCAAGCTTTGCTATGCATATTCTGGTCTTGGTTTTGGCATTTCTCGAAAACATTTTCTTTTCAACGTATTCTTTAACAGGAATAAGCAAAGTATCTCCTTCTTTTGAAATTCCGCCGCCGATAGACAGAACTTCGGGCTGAAGCATATTGACAACGTCCACTATACCTGTTGCCACGTAACGAAGATAAGTATCAACAACAAATTTTGCCGTTTTATCTCCTTTTCTCATACCGTCAAAAGCTGTTCTGCCGCTGACTTTTTCAATGTCTCCATTGGTAAGCCGCCACATAACTGATTGTTTATCTTTTTTCATTTCGATTTTTGTAAGTTTTATTAGCCCTGTTATAGAAGCATATGATTCCCAGCATCCTTTTCGACCGCAGGTACATTGCCAGCCATCTACCATAATACCGATATGACCTATTTCTCCGCCACGTCCGTTAAAACCTGAATATATTTTACCTCCGATAATAATACCACCCCCAACACCTGTGCCAAGAGTTATAATAATACTGTCATTTGTTCCTTTTGCGCTACCTGCTATGCTTTCGGCAAGAGCTGCCACATTTGCATCATTTTCAATATAAATAGGTTTCTTTGGAAAATACTCAGAGAGCATTTTAGTAAGAGGAGTATTTTTAAATCCAAGATTTGCCGCATATTCAACAATGCCGTTTTTTATGTCCAGAGTACCGGGTGTTCCTATACCTATACTTTCAATATCATCTATATCAAGTTTCGCATCAGAAATTACCGTTTTGCAGACAGTCGCCATATTTTTGACTATTGCATCAACGCCGTCAGATGCCATTGTGGGAACTGAAGATTTTGTTATTATTTTACCGTTTTGGTCAACAACACCTGCAGCAATATTTGTGCCACCCAGATCTATACCTACATAATATGGCATTTAATTATTTTCTCCTTTTTGTTCTGATTCCAAACGCTTTTCCATATCAGCCATTATTTTATTATTAAGCTCTTCAGCCGCATTATAACCCATTCTGCGCTGACGGTTATTCATTGCGGCAACTTCCAATATAACAGCAAGGTTTCTGCCCGGTTTTACAGGAATTGTAAGAGAAGGCATTTTTACACCTAAAATTTCGGTATACTGAGTATCAATACCAAGACGGTCATATGTTTTTGTACTGTCCCAGTTTTCAATATTTACGACCATATCTATAAAAGAACGTTCTTTGACAGCACCCATACCGAAAATTCTGCGGACATTTACAATACCGATACCGCGAAGCTCAATAAAATGACGAATAACCTCAGGCGCAGTACCTACAAGGTCGGTAGAATTTATTTTCTTTATAATAACAGCATCGTCAGCAATAAGCTGATGACCGCGTTTTACAAGCTCAATAGCAGTTTCACTTTTACCAACACCGCTTTCACCCATAAGAAAAATACCTTCACCGTAAACTTCAACAAGTACGCCATGACGTGTTATCTGTTCACCCAATTTAGTGTTCATATAATATATGATTCTTGCAGTGAAAGCAGAGGTGTGTTTAGGTGTACGTAAAATCGGCACTTCGTATTTTTGTGCCATTTCAAGTAACTCATCAGGAACAAACAAATCACGGGTTATAATAAGACACGGAAACTGAAAACTAAAGAATTTATCAAGGTTTGAACGGCGGGTAGCGGCATCAATATCATAAAGATAATCATTTTCTACCATACCGAAAACCTGTATTCGTGTGTTATCAAAATGATTAAAATATCCCGCTATCTGAAGAGCAGGTCTATTTATATCAACGTTTGTAATCTGCAAATTCTTTTTGGATTCAGGTAAATACACAGTCTCAAGTTTAAGGTCTTCAATTAATTGGTAAAGATATAAAATACATTCATCCATTTTAGTTTCCTCACAAAATAAATTGTTTATCTAACCTTTAGTATAATATTATAATATTTAAAAGTAAAGCGAATATTTAACGGTTTGAATAAAAATTAAAAAAACACTTGCAATTTGTGAATTCTTATGTTACAATAACCTTTGTCAAAAAAACACAGGAGGTGTATCAATTATGGCAAAATGTGATGTATGCGGAAAGAGCGTTGTATTCGGAAACAAAGTGTCCCACTCACACAGAAGAAGCAACAGAACTTTCAAGCCTAACGTTATGCGTGTTAAAGCCGTAGTTAACGGAGCACCCAAGCATATTTATGTTTGCACAAGATGCCTCCGTTCAGGTAAAGTTCAAAGAGCGGTGTAATTTAATATGTGTACAGTCCCGAAGTGATAATCACTTCGGGAAATTTTTTGTTCAATTTAACAAAAAAATTCGGCATTTTAAAAATGCCGTATTTTTATATTGCAAAAACATTAAAAAAGAGATGACCGAAGTCATCTCTTTTATTTATTTTACTGACCGTATTTAAGTGAGTCAACAACGAAGCTTGCAACAAGGTTAGCACCTTTTGTAGCCTCTGTCTGTACGTTGTAAGTAGGATCTCCGTCAAAGCATTGGAAGAATTTAGTTTCGGTTCTGAGGTCGCAACCCTTATAGTCGCCCATTGAAAGACCGAATACAACGTTCTGTGTAACAAAGTCAAAGTACTGTTTTCTTTCTTTGTAGTTGAATCTATGATATTCAAATACTGAAAGGTTATCGAAGTAAGCTTCTGTAAATCTTGTAGCCCAAAGCTCCATGAATTTAAGAGCAGGACCAACATTGTTTTCTTTTACTGTTTTCTTAGGAAGAAGCATAGCAAATCCGCAGAACTGAGCAATACCGTCATGTGAAGCTGCAGGTTTTACATCTGATCCTTTGAATTTTTCATCAATCTCAGCTTTCTTTTCTGAGAATGTTTTTGCTTTTTCCATTGGGTAAGGTACCCAGTCAATACGTACTGTTTTTGAATACTCTGTGTTTCTGTAAACCTGAGTATACATTGTACCTGACATAATTGTTGTACCTTCATAAAGACCGTTGTGTTCAGGTGACTGTCCTGCAGTCGGCTCTGTACCGCCTTTGTAATTAACTGCGTTAGCTACACCGGTAATAAACTGCCAAGCTCTCATTGTAGAGTCAGCTGACCAGTTGTTAATAAGTGTAGGAGCTTCTGCGTTAGCATCTATATAGATGTGTGATGTACCTGTAGTTGAAGGCCAGATATATGATGTGTTTGCCGGCCAGTGGGTCATAGCAAGAAGATCTTTACCGTCAGGAGTTTTCTTAGGAATTGAATGCATAAATTTGCTGAATGCATCCCAGTCCCATTTATCCTGTTCCCAGAGATAATGCGGGTCAGAAAGACCGAGTTCCTGTGTAAGTGTTTTGTTGTACCAAAGAACGTCAACAACGCCGATAGGAGCGATTACACGGTATGAGTCACCCCATTTACAGATGTCCATTGTTGTTTTACATACACCTGGTGATGAACCGATGTTATTGATGTTGATAAGACTTGTGATTGAACGTGAAATACAAAGAGCTGAAGGATATGTTACGTGTGATGAGTAAACAATGTCAAGCTGTTTACCGGCGTTCATATCTTTAAGTGCATCTTCAGTTGATTTTGTATGTCCTCTTACAGTCTTTTTAATTGAAAGACCGAGTTCTTTTTTAAGGCTATCAAACCATGCCCATTCATCAACAGTTTCACCTTTTGCATTACGGTATGACCAAGCTGCAAAAGTATCACCTGTATAGAACTGGAGTGTTTTACCTTTAAGGTCAGCAATTTTTGTGCCGCCTGCTTCTTTAGAAACGAAGCCTGTATCGTCGATATTGAAAGAAGGCATAAGTTCTTTGTTGTCAGCACGGTCACGGTTGATAAGGGGGTTTTCGTCAAAGTTATACTTTGAAGCAGCTGTAGCTTCACGCTCTGATTTTTCTTTTCCCTGTTCGTCGTCAGGAATAAAGCCCTGAGTGTTTGTAACTACGTCTTTAATAACACCCTCTTCGTCAACGGTCTGATTGGTGTTAGTACCAACAATAGCACCGGATTCGTCTTCTGCGACACCGGTTTCTTTGTTGTTCTCTATTTGAGTATTAGACTCATCTTTTTTGTTGTTGTCTTTAGACTCATCTTTTTTGTTGTTGTCTTTAGACTCTTCTTTTTTGTTGTCACCTTTTTTGTCGTCAGATGACTGAGCACCTTCGTCTTTTTTGTCATCATCCTTGTCTTTGTCAGTGCCGTTGTTCTTGTCTGTTGTAGATACGCCGGCGTCGTCCATATCTTCGCCGTCATCTCTCTTACAAGAAACAGCCATTGTGGCAAGCATGAGAATGATAAGCAACATAGCGAGGTATCTGCTGAGTTTTCTCATAACAATTCTCCTTTTTAAAATTGATTATATACTCTCGTATAGTATATTTACTCATTAGAATTATAATGGTTGATTTGCGTTTTGTCAACTACTATATTTATTAATTAACAACTGCCTCCTTTCGTTTATAATTGTAAAAATCAGTGAAAAATGTTGCATTTTTTTATAATTTTTTTATTTTTGTTTAATATGACTAATCCAAATCCCAAATTTTATGCAAAATGCTATTAAATATCGGAGCATATCAGTCATTCTCTTTTGTTTACTTGCAATAACATTATAACGATATATAAAAAATTGTATCAACGATCTTGACAATTACTTATGGTAAGTTTCATTGTTTCTGATTTTATACGTACGGTATATCTGTTCAAATAGCATACATCTTGCAAGCTGATGCGGAAAAGTAAGCTCAGACATTGAAAGTTGCATATCTGCAGTTTTTTTGATTTTTTCACTCATTCCGTACGAAGACCCTATAAAAAAGCTGATTTTGCCAAAGCGCATAAAACCCGAAGACATCTTTTGTGCCAATTTATCTGACGGCATTTGTTTACCTTCAATACACATTGCTATTTTAAATGAATCGACAGGAGCAGCCCTCAGCATTGCCTCGCCTTCTGCTTCAAGTGCTTTTTCAATTTCAGTCAAAGACGGATTATCGCCGAGTTTCTTTTCGGAAAGTTCGGTAACCTGAAATTTACAAAACCTTGACAGCCTTTTTTCATACTCGGCGCACATATCACGCATAAATTTTTCTTTGATGTTACCTATACAAATAATGTCAATTCTCTCCACGAAGTATCCTTTCTGCCTTCAAAATCGCAATCTGTGTTTTAGCATCGGTAATCTCACCGCTCATAACCTTATCAACCGCTTCGGAAAGAGACATAGTCACCGTTTCCAAAAACTCACCCTCGTCAAGATGCGCCTGTGTTTTTGTAATGTTGGTTGCAAGGAAAATATAAGTTATTTCACCGCAATATGCAGGTGTCGGTTCAAGATGCGCAAGAGATACTACATTTTTAGCAACAAACCCAAGCTCTTCTTCAAGCTCTCTCACAGCGCATTCTTTGGGGTCTTCGTCTTTTTCGGTTTTTCCTGCGCATATTTCAAGCATCATTTTTGAAACTCCGCATCGATACTGACGAACAAGAGTAATATTTCCTTCGCTGTCAACAGGAAGTATTCCCGCGCCGCCTGTATGAAGTACAAGCTCCCTGTCAGCAATTTTACCGTCGGGAAGTCTTGATTTATCTTTGGCAACAGTAAATATTCTTCCTTCAAAAATGATTTTTCTGCTTACCGTTTGCTCTCTAAGTTCCATAAACCATACCTCTTTGTAAATAATACTCAATGGCAGTTTCAATAAATTGTTCACTGACACAAAAATGCTCTGCCAACTCAAACTTTTCGCAAATACCCGACTTGTACGCCTCAATTAACTTATCATAAGGAATAAAATTGACAATAGCCCACTGCTTTGCTTTGTATTCACATTTTTCTCTATCGGAAAACATAACGTTTTTATTATAAAAAGCTCCCGTTTCACAATGCCCAAGTTCGTGTATGAGCATAGTCTTTTCTTCCGACACGCTGTAACGTTTGCTGTCATCAAGCCCAATAAAACAGTTTCCGTAATCATCCATAAGCGAAACGGCTCTGATCTTAGGCAAGTTATAATTACAAACAGTAATGCCTTTTTCTTCCGCTAATTCGTAAACGTCAATAAGTGTCTTTTGAGTCTCTCGATTTAATAAATTCCGCAAATCTTTTCACCTCACTAAGCATTTCGTCAGAAATGTCAGCATCACCGAATAATGCAAACTTGAGTTGCGAGTCAGTAGCTGTTTTGTTTTCGACTTTGTACCCTAAATTCATATTCATAAGTTCGGCCTCCTTGATACCAAGAGCCACTGACAGTTTTTCTATAGTCGTACTTGTGAGATTTACAGCTCTCCCCGAACGTACATCATACCCTTTTTCAATACTGTCAATATGAGTATGACTAACTCCGCAAAGCTTTGCAAATTCACGCAAAGACATTCCCATAGTCTGTCTGCGCTCTTTTATAAACTCCCCCAAGTTATTTTTCATTTTATAAACACCCCTTTATGCATTAAGTGTAAACTATTAACAACAATTTGTCAATATTTTTAGGAAATTTGTTGTTTTCTGTTGACAAAAGTCAAACTGTTGTGTAACATATAAACAACAATGCTATAGCTTGTTTGAGGGGAAAAGGTGTGAAAAGTCAAGCATTTACTTGGCTTTACAACAATTATAAGTATCATTCGTAACAAAGGAAGGTGTTGTAAAATGAAAACTACAAAATTTATTTGTAAAACCTGCAAAAAAGAATTTTATCAGGCAGTGGAAGGGTATAACAGTTACGGCACAAGCAGTCCTGAAGCTTATAAAAAAGCGCCGATATGCCCCTTTTGCGGCAGTGAAAGTATGGAGGAAAAAGAACCCGTCACAAAAGAACAGCTGAAACAGTACAGACATCTGAAAGCAGAGATAGAACGCGAAGAGAAAAAGCTTCGCGGACTCAATGCCTATGGCAATCTCTATAAAGAAGCATATGAAATGATAGAAAACAACAAACTGAGATGTCTGGCTTTATATATGAAGCTTCAGGGTTTCATATATTCGATAGACGATTCTTTCATCCGTCAGGTATTTGAGCTAAGATACATAGAAGGTCTGAGTTGGCCTGAAATATCAGTACGTACAGGCAATTATCTTACCGACGATGCTCTGAGAATTATGCACAACAGATACATCGAAAAATGCCAATAAAAAACAAGGTGTAAAAACGATACGTTTTTACACCTTGTTTTATTAGTCTAATTCTTTTTTGCCTGTATACAGTTCGTAGTATCTTCCTTTTTGTTGGAGGAGCTGGTCGTGGTCGCCACGTTCGATTATTTCACCCTGTTCAAGCACCATAATTGCATTTGCGTTTCTTACGGTAGAAAGTCGATGTGCAATAACAAAAGTTGTACGTTCTTTCATAAGTCTGTCCATACCGTGTTCAATATGTCTTTCGGTACGGGTATCAACCGAGCTTGTAGCCTCGTCAAGCACCAATATGGGAGCTTTTGATAGCGCCGCCCTTGCAATATTAAGGAGCTGACGCTGACCCTGAGAAAGATTTGAACCGTCGCCCTCAATTACAGTATCATATCCATCTGACAGTCTCATAATAAAACTGTGCGCGCTTGCTGTTTTTGCCGCCTGAATAATTTCTTCATCGGTAGCATCAAGTCTGCCATAACGTATATTTTCTTTCACTGTACCTGTAAACAGATGAGTGTCCTGAAGCACCATTGCAATATTTTTACGAAGTTCTTCTCTCTTATAGTCACGAACGTCAATCCCGTCTATCAAGATAGAACCTTGCTGAATATCATAAAATCTGTTAAGAAGATTGGTAACGGTAGTTTTTCCCGCTCCCGTAGAACCTACGAAAGCTATTTTCTGACCGGGTTTTGCATAAAGGGATATATCTTTGAGAATAACTTTATCGGGATTGTATCCGAAAGTTACATTTTTAAGTTCAACGTAGCCTTTCATATTTTCCGTACCCTTTGCATCTTCGGCATTTTGTAATTCGGGGTCAAGGTCCATAATACCAAATACACGTTCTGCGCCTGCAAGAGCAGAAAATATAGTTGAAGTCTGCTGAGAAATATTGTTTATAGGCATAGAAAACTGTCTTGAGTAGTTAACGAAAATAGCAAGACCGCCAACGTCAAATATTCCCATAACACAAAGAATACCGCCTATACCTGCAGTCAGAGCATAACTTATCTGAGAGGTATTGCCCATAACAGGTCCCATAATACCGCCCCAGAACTGAGCGCCTATCTGTTTGTCGCGAAGATCTTCGTTAAGAAGAGAAAATTCCTCCTCACAGATTTCTTCGTGATTAAATACTTTAACCACTTTCTGTCCGGAAACAGATTCTTCAATATATCCGTTTACCGCTCCGAGAGCCGCTTGCTGAGCTTTATGATATTTTCCGCTGAGCTTTGCAATAGCACCGCCGCCATAGAAGAATATCGGCAAAAATACAACCGTTATAAGTGTCAGCCATATATTTGTGTATATCATCATAGACAACGTACCGATAATGGTAATAGTTCCCGAAATGAGTGAAACTACCGAGTTATCAAGCATAACGCCTATATTGTCAACGTCATTTGTAAATCTGCTCATAACCTCGCCTGTCGGGTTGGTATCAAAAAATTTAACAGGCAGAGTCTGAACTTTATCAAAAAGATCATTACGTATTTTTTCTATTGCATTTTGAGATACGGTAAGCATAATTCTGTGCTGAACGTACGTAAATGCAACACCTATAAGATAAATAACCACCATAAACGTTATCATATAAACGAGATAAGACAGTTTTTCGTTTATAGGTTTGTTTTCTGTGAGACTGTTAATTACAGGTCTGAGAATATACGAGCCTATAAGGCTTGTTGCAGTAGTACAAAGCATACATACAAAAGCTATAACAAGACGGAATTTGTATTTGGAAATATAAGAAAGAAGTCTTGATATGGTACGTTTTGTATTCTTTGGCTTCCCCGATGCCATTTTACCTCTCGGACCGCCTCCGCGGGGTCCACCCATAGGAGGTCTGCCAGCGGGACCTTTTATGCTTCCTGTTCCCTTATACTGTTTCTGCAGTTGTTCTAAAGTACGGGCAGCCATTATGCATTACCTCCTTCCTTTTTCTCGTTCTGAGAATAATATATTTCCTGATATTCCGCATTATTTCCCAAAAGTTCTGCGTGTGTGCCTATACCTGTGATAACACCGTCATCAAGCACTATTATTTTATCAGCATCTATAACAGAAGAAATTCTCTGGGCAATTATAATTTTGGTAGAATCGGCAAGTTGATTTTTGAAAGCTTTTCTTATTCTGCTTTCCGTTGCGGTATCAACTGCACTGGTAGAATCGTCAAGAATAAGTATTTTGGGAGTTTTAAGAAGTGCCCTTGCAATGCAAAGTCTCTGTTTCTGACCTCCCGAAACGTTCACACCGCCCTGACCGAGTTCTGTCTGATATCCATCTGTAAAAGTTTCAATAAATCCTTTTGCCTGAGCGCTTTCACAGGCAGATAAAATCATATCATCATCCGCATCACTGTTTCCCCAACGCAGATTATCTTCAATAGTACCTGAAAACAGCACGTTTTTCTGAAGCACCATACCAACACCCTCGCGGAGATTATAAAGTTTATAGTCGCGAACGTCTACACCGTCAACAAGCACCTGACCCTCGTCTGCATCATAAAGTCTCGGGATAAGCGAAACAAGAGTAGTTTTACCGCATCCCGTAGAACCTATAATACCTACAGTCTCACCCGAATTTATAGTAAAATCAATATTATTCAAAACCTTTTCTTCACTTGTTTTATAATAGCGGTAAGATACGTTTCTGAATTCAATTTTTCCGTCAAGAACCTGTTTATCGGTTGCATTTTCACTATCCTCAATATCAACCTTTTCGTCAAGAACTTCACTTATACGTTTTGCAGATGCCATTGCTCTTGAAGATATCATAAACAGCATTGTAACCATCATAAGAGACATAAGTATCTGGTTTATATATGTAATAAAAGCAACAAGGTCGCCCGAGAGCATACTGCCGTTCATTACCATCTGTCCGCCAAACCACAAAACAGCAACTGTTGTGAAATTCATAATAACAGTCATCAGCGGATGCATACAAATCATAACGAGCATGGCATCCATACCTGCTTTTTTAAGGTTACCGTTGGATTTTTTAAATTTATCTTTTTCAAAATCCTCACGAACAAAAGATTTTACAACTCGTACGTTGGTTATGCTTTCCTGAATATTTGAGTTAAGAGCATCAATTTTGGTCTGCATTTTACCAAAACGGGGAAAACCTATACTTATAACAATTATCTGCACTACGAAAACAGCAGGAACGGCAATTGCAAGAACTACCGCAAGAGACGGACGGAGTTTTATTGCCATAATAAGAGCGCCTATAAGCATACCCGGTGAGCGCAGAAACATACGAAGAAGCATATTAACAAAATTCTGAAGCTGAGTTACGTCGTTTGTAAGTCTTGTAACAAGAGAGCCTGTTGAGAATTTATCAATATTGGAAAAAGAAAATTTCTGAATTTTAGAATATACGTCTTTTCTAAGGTCGGTTGCAAAATTAACTGCAGCTTTCGCTCCGTAATAAGCACCGCCAACGCCGCCCATCATCATAAGAACGGCACACACGAGCATCATAGCGCATTTTAAAGCGATGTATTTCCAATCGTTTCCTTCAACACCTATGTTTATTATGTCTGATAAGAACTTAGGCATGAAAACTTCGCCTACGACCTCTACTATCATACATAAAGGCCCAAGTATGAAATAGGGCCAATAGGGTTTTACATATTTAAACCATCTTTTCATCTACTACACCTTTCAATTATGTTTATTTAACAATTTATTATCTTTTATGGTATACCAAAACCAATTTTAAAGTCAATATTAATTTTATTAACAAATAGTTAAATCGACAAAAATGTATTTACTTTTCCTTATTTTATAATATAATTATCTAAACGGAGGCGAATAAATTGCTTAACTTAAAAAACATAACAAAAGAATATAAAACAGGAAACGAATCGGTAATGGCTCTTGCAGGCGTTTCACTTCGTTTTCGAAAAAACGAATTTGTATCTGTTCTTGGTCAGTCAGGCTGCGGAAAGACAACTCTCCTTAACATTATAGGAGGTCTTGACAGATATACGAAGGGAGACCTTATAATTGCGGGTAAATCCACAAAACAGTTTCGTGACAGCGATTGGGACAACTACAGAAACCGCAGAATAGGTTTTGTTTTTCAGAGCTACAACCTTATACAGCATCAGAGCGTACTTGCAAACGTTGAACTTGCTCTCACTCTTTCGGGTGTAAGCCGCGCAGAACGCAGACGCCGTGCGAAAGAAGCTCTTGAAAAAGTAGGTCTCGGCGACCAGCTTAAAAAGAAACCTAATCAGATGTCAGGCGGACAGATGCAGAGAGTTGCTATTGCCCGTGCTCTTGTCAATAATCCTGAAATTCTTCTTGCTGACGAGCCTACAGGCGCCCTTGATTCCGAAACATCAGTTCAGATAATGGAGCTTTTAAAAGAAGTCGCCAAGGACAGACTTGTTATCATGGTAACGCACAACCCTGAACTTGCTGACAAATATTCAACAAGAATAATAAAACTTCTCGACGGAAAAGTAATTGACGACACAGATCCATATACTGACGAGATGGCAAATCAGGCAGAAAAAGTAACCCCTCTTAAAAAAGCTAAAGGACGCAAAAAGAAACCGTCAATGTCCTTTTTCACCGCCCTTTCTCTGTCTCTTAACAACCTGCTCACCAAAAAAGCGAGAACTATCCTTACCTCTTTTGCAGGTTCAATAGGCATTATCGGTATTGCTCTTATTATGTCTGTTTCTACAGGCGTTCAGGCATATATTGACGGAATAGAACAAAGCACAATGGCAAGTTATCCCATCACCATAAATGAATCCACAATGGATACCACCGCTATGATGAGTGCATTTATGATGTCAAATAACGAAAACGGCATTAAGCAGGAAGAGGGCAAAATCTTCTCAAACAACGTTATGCTTCAGGTTATGGATTCAATGACAAGCGGTATAACAACAAACAACCTTACCGATTTCAAAAAATATCTTGATGATAAGTCAGAAGAGCTGAAACCTTACACAAACGA
The DNA here is from genome assembly GCA_045657265.1 of Eubacteriales bacterium. Taxonomy (GTDB): domain Bacteria; phylum Bacillota; class Clostridia; order Oscillospirales; family QAKW01; genus RGIG9041. The sequence continues at coordinate 20,242 of JAZOSU010000006.1, forward strand.
CATCAAGTATACTTACATCACCAAGCTCAACACATACTACGAGACAGAAGAGGGAAAATACAGAAAAGGTATTTCTGATATGATAGAAATGTATCAGGCTCTCGGTATGAATATGGATATGGGCGGAATGGAAACAATGTCTCCTGCGGCTATGTCTTCTGTATGGACCGAGCTTGTTGGTGACAAAAACTATATTGCTGAAAACTACAGTCTTGTTCACGGAAACTACCCGCAAAAATATGACGAAGTAGCTCTTATTGTTGATAAAAACAATCAGGTTACGGACTTTACTTTATATTCACTTGGTCTTAACGATATCGAAGAACTCAAAAAACATCTTGATGCCGCAAAAGAAGCTATCGCAAACGGCACAGAAAACGAATATGAAATAAAAGCCAAAGACAGCTTCACATATGAAGAACTTTGCAACACCAAATTCAAAATACTGACAAACGCAGATTATTTCAACTATGACAGTGATAAAAAAATCATAACAGAATGTAGCGATGCGGCAATAAACGTAAAACTTGCCGATGCAATCGAGCTTAAAATCGTCGGTATAATCAAGCCCACCGAAGAAGATATGACAGGCATAGGCACCGTCGGTTATACAGCAGAGCTTATGAAAAAGCTTATAGAAGAGGTAAACTCAAACGATGCGGTAACCGCTCAGCTTGAAAACAAAGATACTGACCTTTTCACAGGACTTTCTTTCGAGGAAAAAGAATACACTCCCGCTGAAATAAGAGCTTATCTTGCAAACGACCCTGAGCTTTCTCAGTATCTGCAAATGCCCGACCAGATGCTTTTGCAGTATGCCGCTCCTATGATGCAGACTCAGGCGACCTATGACGGAAACCTTTCAAAACTCGGATACGTTGACAAACAAAAGCCTTCTGCAATAAACATATATCCCAAAGATTTTGAATCTAAAGATTTTATAACAAACACAATAACCGAGTATAACGACAAAGCAGAAGAAAAAGACAAGATAACTTATACAGATACAGTTGCTCTTCTTATGAGCTCTGTAACGACAATAGTTGACGCAATATCTTACGTGCTTATCGCCTTTGTTGCAATTTCACTTATCGTTTCATCAATAATGATAGGAATCATAACCTATATTTCAGTTCTTGAAAGAACAAAAGAAATAGGTATACTCCGTTCTATAGGCGCATCCAAAAAAGATATTTCCAGAGTTTTCAATGCAGAAACCACTATCGTAGGATTTACTGCAGGCGCTTTCGGTATAGGAATAACCCTTGCCCTTTTAATTCCTATAAACGCAATTCTCCTGCATTTCACAGGTCTTGAAACACTCTATGCTCAGCTTCCCATAGCAGGCGCGATAGTTCTTGTCGCAATCAGCGTTGTGCTTACGCTTATTGCAGGACTTCTCCCATCACGTTTTGCTGCAAAACGCGACCCTGTAGAAGCCCTCAGATCAGAATAATATGTTCGGATATATAACGGCGGATACAAGAAAAATGTCCGCCGATGCAAAAAAAGAATACAAATCAGCTTACTGCGGTCTTTGCAGGGTACTTGCAAAAAGATACGGCGCTAAAGCAAGATTTCTCGTCAGCTTTGACACGACTTTTCTGCTCACCGTCCTTTCTGCAATAAGCGAAGAGATTAAATGCGAAAATTGCAGATGCCCATATCATTTCGGAAGAAAAAGACTGTGTATGACAGGTACTGCAAGTGAATATGCAGCAGATGTAACTGTGCTTCTTGCCTGTCTTAAGTTTGACGATGATATAAAAGACGACAAATCGATAAAAGCCAAAATTTTTAAAAAACTGTTTGAAAAAGAATACAAAAAAGCCACAGAAAACCAGAAAAAGCTCCACGGTAAGCTTGTAAGTTTACTTTCAGAGCTTGAGCTTGAAGAAAAAAAGGGACAGCAGGATGCAAACGTACCTGCAGGTATCTTTGGAAACATTTTATCCGAAGTGTTCTCTCAAAACGAAGCTTTAAGACAATTCGGTTTTTATCTTGGCAGATTTATTTATCTTTGCGATGCAGTATGCGATTTTAAAAAAGATTTAAAACGTAAAAGATATAATCCCCTTACCTGCTACCGATTGTCCGACGTTGAAAATATGCTTGTTTTCAACATTGACAAATGTATTGAATGTATCGAGGATATCGGTTTGCAAAATGAAGTTATAAACAATGTACTGCGCTACGGTGCGTGGCTCAGATACAGTATTAAACACAAAAGAGAAACAATATGACAGATCCGTATATAGTTTTAGGAGTGTCAAGAGGCGCTTCTGAAGAAGAAATTACAAAAGCATACAGGAAACTGGCAAAAAAATATCACCCTGATCTTAATCCGAATGATAAGTTTGCCGAACAGAAAATGATGGAGATAAATCAGGCTTACGATGCCATCAAAAACGGAAACACCGCCACTTTCAACACAGGCGGATATTCTTCGGGATATCAGAGAAGTTCATACGGTATGTCCCCTCTTGATTCGGCAGAAGCATATCTTCGTCAGGGAATGTATGAACAGGCTATGGGTATACTGCGTAATATAACAAGCAGACCTGCAAGATGGTACTATCTGAGTGCCATTGCATATTCACAGTCGGGAAACAATCAGGAAGCCATCAGATTTTGTGAAACTGCAGTGCAGATGGAACCGAATCATCCACGCTATGCTCAGCTTTTGCAAAGACTCAAAATGGGAGAGAGTGCATATTACCGTCCGCGAACTATTTTTGCACCGCTTACCGGATTTGCAAGATTTGTCGCAGCTTATTTTCTTATGCGTCTTTGCTGTTGTATCTGCAGATAGGAGTTTATTATGTTTGAGAAACTTAAATATAACATAGCACGGTTTATGTACGGAAGATACGGAGTTGACAGTTTGTATAAAGGACTTCTTTTTTTGTATCTTGCATTTGTAATACTCAATATGGTTTTTGAAAGTTTCGTTTTCCGTATTCTGATGAGTATAACTCTGGTTTATCTTATTTTCAGAATGCTCTCAAAAAACCATTCCGCACGCGCAAAAGAAAACCAGATATATCTTAAAATGACATCTCCGATAAAAAGATTTTTTAAAATAAATACGCTTCGTATCAAAGATATAAAAACAAGAAGATACAGAATTTGTCCACACTGTAAAGCTTCTGTCCGTCTTCCGATAAAAAAAGGACGTCATAACGTAAACTGCCCCAAATGTAGCAGATCTTTTACCGTAAATATAAAATTTTAAAAAACGTCAGACAAAAGTCTGACGTTTTTACATATCCAATCCAAAAAATCTATAGCATATTTTTCGCCTTTTTTCATTATTTCAAAATTATAAATATTGAAGCAATAACAAAAATCACTCTTTTCATTTGTTTTTCCTTTAATACAATTCAAATAACGTCACAACACAAGTGTATTCCTTTTGTAAATTCAAGTAATACAGCAAGGTAACCTTAAAACAGGAGATTCCTTTTCGGAATCTCCTGTTTATTTTTAATAGTATGAAATTACCAAAGTCTGACCGTCATATAAAAATGCATTTTCAAGATTTGAATCAAATCTGCCGTCTATAGTTACGTGAAAAGATTTATCCACAGTTTTTCTTTCTCCCATAAAATAGGAAAATTCATTATACTGTATAAACGGTTGACCGAACTCTTCATATATTTTTTTATATTTCAGACTGAATACATCTTTGACTGAATCGCCATCTTCTATTTTTATCTGTTTGTTTTCAAAATCTCTGTCACCGAAACCTTCTATTGTAACGTATATTGTAGAAAGTTCGGGTTGTTCGCCATAAAACTTTGAAACAACTGCTACAGTAACAGAAACTGCGATTATTACGAATACTACTATTATAATTGGTAAACGTTTACCCACAAACAACCAGTCTGAAACCTTTTTAAAGAAGCTACTTATGCGGGACATAAATATTACTCCTTGGGAGTCTCTGTTGCGCCCTGCGCTTCAACTTCTTTAGCGGTTGCATCAACGAGAATAGCTTCAATGTCTCCGCCTTTTGAAAGATAATCTCTTACTTTACCGATAAAGTAATCAAATGTTTTATATTCTGTAGAAAGTGAACGGCCTGCTGATGTTGTTGCTTCCATCAAATCAAATACACGTTCCTGAAGTGAATCTTCTTTAACTACTTCTTTCTGGATAGTAGGATCTTTGTCTACTTCGATAAGGTTGTTGTCTTCGTCGTAAAGAAGTTCTTCAACACCGATAGAATACTTATTACCGGGCATTGAATAGTCTGTTTTGAATGCTTTATAACCCCAATCGATTTCAGTAATTGTACCGTCGCCGTTGTCTTCTGCCAATGCATCAAGATATTCAATGATAAATACAGCCATAGCATCTATGATTTCTGCTTTTTTCTTAAGGAACTGTGAGTTTACATACACACCGAAATCATAGTTACAGATTATATCGCCGATTTCTTTTTTACCTGTTGTTGAAACAGGAAGTGAGAATACACCGAGTTTGTCTGCTGCCAAACCGCCGTTTGCTATATCGTCAGAAGCGCCGATAATCATAGCAGCTTTTCCGTCAGAGAACATTTTCTTTGCCTGTTCGTGTGTTGCTTTAGCACAGTCAGCATTAAAGAAACCGTTATCAACCATTGATTTAAGGTCGTTTATAGCTCTTGTCCAGCTGTTAACAACGCCGTATTTCGGAACATATGAATGTTCAGCAACGCCGCCTTCCATAAGGATAAGTTCATCCATTACATACTGAAGACCTACGTCTGCAAAACCACCTGCAATAGGTGTTATGCCTTTTGCTTTAAGAGCATCAACAACTGCTGTAAACTGTTCCCATGTTTTGGGAATCTGAAGTCCGTTATCAACAAAAAGGTCTTCGTTGAAGAAAACGCCCTGATATGTACCTCTGAGTGCAAGAAGGTGGTTTACACCGTTTGCATCTGTTGATGTATCGAGAACAAACTGATCTTTGTTTTCAAAAAGAGCAGGATATTTTTCCTGGAATGTAGCCAAAGATGCGAGTTTTCCGCTTTCAATCATAGGAGTTACAAGTTCATCGCGCTGATAAAGGAAAAATCCGATTTTATCAGATTCAACGTCTTTAAGAAATGCTTTTTTACCTGCTTCGTCTTCAGGGATAGAAACCAATTCGATTTTTACAAAGTCATCCTTTGTAAAAAGGTTTGCATCCTCGATAGCAAGCTGCATCTGAGCATAAGCTTCACTGTCTTTCGCAAAAGGTACACCAAAGCCAACAGTTGTCATAACTTCGTCACGCATACAACCTGAGCAAAGACTAAGAAGTGTAACCAATACAAGAACGATACTTGTAATTTTTGTAAACTTTCTCATTTTTATTCCTCCATAAATATCATAATTGACATAAATATACATTATGAAGACATTATAACATAACAAATTATTAAATTAAAGGGCATTTTTTAATAATTTTCTTTTTTTTATTTTTATACTGAAAAATAATCACAAAACTTCCAAAAACAAGGCAAAAAAAGACGCAACCAAGTATAGTTTTTGGTATTGTTGCACCAAAAGGAATAAAAAATTTTGTTATAATTGCCGATACCAAAACCCATAAAAAAGGCATTATCCACCACTTAAAAAAGTGATTTTTAAGTTCCGAAGTACGAATAAGCAAACTGAAATTAAGAAGTGATACGGTTATATTTGAAACTACCATAACGCCCAAGAAACCCAGCAAACCGAATCTCGGAACTAAAATAAGTATAAGAATTATACGTATACCCGAATCAATACAGTTATTGTACAGTACCTGTTTCTGTTTACCAAGTCCTTTCAAAAGTCCGTCGCAGATACTGTCAAGATACATAAACGGCACTATCGGGGCAAGTACCTTTAAAATCATACCAACCCTTTCGCTTTTGTAAATAATCATACCGAAATTATCGGCAAAAACAAAAAATACACCGCCAATCATTGCAGAAAGTGTAAGAGTCAGAAAACAGGCTCTGCTGACTATGCTTTTTGTTCGCTTGGACGAACCCACCGCAGAGGCTTCGGTTATTTCAGGTACTAAAAGAGTAGAAAGAGCATTCAGAAAAGAAAACGGAAAAAACAAAAGAGGCAGCGCCATTCCCTTTAATGCACCGAACTGAGAAAGCGCATCTGCTCTTGAACCTGTAAACAAAGTAATCGCCGTTGGCACAAGCATATTTTCCGCAGTATGCAATCCTGATGCAAGATATCTTGAAAGCGCAACAGGCATTGCACTACTGATGATTTTTCGTTTATAGCTTTTTTTATCAACGGGTATGCTTTTTTTATCGGTACAATACCTTAATGCAAGATACAGACACGAAACCGCTTCTGAAACAGTATTTGCAAAAAAAGTTGCGGCAAGAAGTTTATCCGTTCCTTTATCTGCGAACATAAAAATAGCCGCCGCGGCAAATGCAAGTCTTGAAATCTGTTCAATTATCTGAGCGCTACAACCGTGAATAACGTTTTTATTAGCAGTAAAATACCCTGATATAACACTGCACACCGCCATAAACGGAAGAGAAAAGCTAAGTACCCGAAGTGACAAAAAAGCTCTCGCATCCGCTATCCAGAAATCCGTTATTATCCTTGAAAATACAATTAAAACAACCATCGCCAGAGAACCTGTAAAAACTGCCGTTTTTATTCCGCTTTTAACAACTCCCTGCGACTCCGATTTATTACAAAGAGCTATTTTCTCGGCGCACATTCTTGTAACGGTAACCGCAAGACCTGACTGAGCAAAGGTTATAAACAAAGCGTAAATCGAGCTTATAAGCTGATATACACCCATCCCTTCTTCGCCTATTCTTGAAGAAATATATATGCGGAAAATCATTCCCAGTCCCCGAAGCAAAAAACCCGTGAACGTCAGTATCATTGCATTTTTCAAAAATTTCAGTTTTTTCATCATACCACCTATTTAATGCTACGCAACAATACACTTGAAATATTCATCAATTTGATGTATATTTGTTTCGAGGTGATAATTAATGAAAACAGTTAAAGATTATATAAGAACAATTCCCGATTTTCCCATTAAAGGAATTATGTTTCGGGACGTAACAACTGTTCTTTCCGATGCGGAAGGCTTTAAACTTTCAATAAACACTCTGCAAAAACAACTTGAAAACGTTGATTTTGATATTATAGCAGGTATAGATTCAAGAGGTTTTCTTTTTGGCGCGCCCCTTTCTTATAACCTTGATAAGCCTTTCGTGCCTATCAGAAAAAAAGGCAAACTTCCCTATAAAACAGTTGAGGAAAGCTACGCTCTTGAATACGGAAGCGCAACTATAGAAATACACGAAGATGCAATAGCAAAAGGCCAGAAGGTTGTGCTTGTTGATGACCTTATTGCAACAGGCGGTTCTATGAAAGCGGCAGTCAACCTTGTTGAAAAGCTCGGTGGTGAAGTTGTTAAAATACTGTTTCTTATAGAGCTTCCCGACCTTCACGGAAGAGACGCCCTCAAAGGCTACGATATATACTCAGCAGCCCAATTTGAAGGCGAATAGTATATCAGATAAAACATTTTTAATAACATATCCTAAATAAAAAAGAGTGAAATCCATATGCGTTGTACCCTTAAGGATACAACGCAGCGATATAAATCCCTTACGTGATTTGCGATATACCTATCGGTGCGATATAAGGCTATGCCTTTCGATATGTCCTTCGGACGAGATAGGATTTATATCATATCTCGTTTGCCGTAAGGTAAACATATCGAATTTTACGAAGTAAAATATATCGAATTGCGAAGCAATATATCGCGAATTACCATTCTCAAAAATTTAATATATTCTCTGTTGAAACAGTAAAACGGATGTGTAGAAAATCTACACATCCGTTTAATATTTGTCTTATACCGTAACAAGCAGGGAAA
>JAZOSU010000007.1:0-96155 GCA_045657265.1 Eubacteriales bacterium
AATACCTGCGCATACACCATCAATTTTCTTATCTGAATTTGATTTATATAATTTTTTATTCATATAATATAATCCTCCCCTTTTGAATATTTATATCTACTTATATCTTAACTTTTGAATACATCAAAGTCAAGTTATTTCTTGTTTATAACTAATAAAATAACCCTGCATATCCAAAGATATGCAGGGTTATATAGATTTATATTAGTCTAACGGCTTCATCGTGGGGATTTCAAAGGTTACTCTCGTATAGTGTTCATAAGTGGTCATAACTGCTCACGGCAACTAAATCTATCAAAAGCATCTTTACATAAGTGTTCATAATTGTCCACCACATAACAAAAATTGGTTTAAGGTGTGGCTTAAATTGGTTGAATTTATTATGATGCGCATTTTTTGCAGGGGTCGTAAATTCCTTCGGCTGAGTCTTCAGTTGTTGCGCTTGCATTGCTTCCTGCGCATGATTGACTGTAGTGATATTTCTTTCCGTATGGTGTTACATACACCGTTCGGCTATTATCTACCGGTTCATCCTCAACGGGAGTTTCGGGTTCTTCTGACCCCTCTACGACAACGGCTTCCTTAACAACCACCTTCATTTTTTCTGATTGTGTAGTTCCGTCTTCTGATTTAACATAAACATAAGTTTCGCCAATAGCTACTCCTTCAATAGAAACATACAATGTGTTACCGTTTTCAATGCTTGCAAACTCTATTTTTGCAACATTCTCATCTTCGCTAACAAAAAGCAGTTTTTCGTAATTTTCTATACTTTCCCATTGCGAAAAACTTTCAGAATATAATGTGTCGCCCACCTCTACACTAACTGTGTCTGAGGATGCTTCTAAATCCAAATCTATAGTTACAGTAGTGTTTGTTTCAGAAGACTCATCTTCATTTTTGTTCTCAATATGTACGCACATAATATTAAAGCCTTGATAATTGAGCGATAAATGAGCACCATTGCCGTTATCTGCATAGTAGTAATCGTCGCCTTTTTGATAATCAACGTTAAAACCTTTTTCTGTACAGGCTTTTACATATTCATTATAATCAGTTATTTGGGTATCTGCAACATAAATCACAAAACCGTCTGAATTCTCCCAATAAATACTGCCTACAGAAGATTTAGGTACAGGTAATAATTTGGCAATGTCACTATCAGGCCATTTTATATCTGTTGTTTCCATTGGAGTATTGAGTCTTATCGACATTTCTTCATTGCTCTCATAATAGGACAATGTGAGCTTGTACCCGCTTTGATTAAACGCACTATACGATGAACTCATTTCATCGTTATCAATGGTATATCCCATTTCTTTGCATGCGTCGAGATAATCACTATACTGCTTGTTTGAAATTTTATGTATATCGATCATTAACTCATTTTTCGAATTTGAAGTAATTTTGCCAACATTCAATTCGGGCTCAGGTAACATCTCGCACATAACTATATCTTGCCAATTGAATTTTTTGACATCATCAGCATTGGGGTTATACACATTGAAATAAGGAATAATCAGTACAAAGGCAATAACGGCGGATAAAATTCGCAAACCTTTCTTTTTCTCCTTAATAACTTGCATACCCATAAGGTAAGAAACGGCAAATAATCCAGTCATTACAACTGCGATTAAGCCTGAAAGTATATCACCGTTGCTAAAACTCAACAATATGCATAATATGCCAAATATAGCAAACCCAATCAATATCTTGCTAAATTTGCCTTTCTTAAAAACTGTTTTTGGAACAACAGCACTATCGGTTTTAGTTTCAGGGACAACGGCGACCTCTGGTGATTCGATTTTTTCACCACAGTTAGAGCAGAAACTTGCCCCTTCAAGTAGTTCGGCACCACATTTTTTACAATACATTTTAAACCCTCCAAAATAAAAAAGTGCGTTCCAATGAAGGAACGCACCGAAAAAGTATTTGTCCCTCATTGTTGTCACACAATTACTCATCCAACACGGTACGAGAAAAGAGAGAAAACACTTTTTGCCAAAGTATTTTCCCGTGTTGGAAATAAAAATATTCGTTTGTAATTGTGTGACGGGTAAATTATATCACAAAACAAAAAACAAATCAATATAACCTTTCAAATTTGATTTTGCACAAAGTTTTTGTAAAATTTGGCTTAAAATAAAAAAAATAACCCTGCATATCTCTCAATATGCAGGGTTATAGAGAATTATTTAATCTAACGGTTTCATCGTGGGGAGACGCTAAAAATGATTTTAATAAAATTTTATAAGTTCTTATAACTTCTTAAAACTTCTCTCGCAAAACCTAATGAAACCTATTTTTTCTTATATCTTCTTATAACTTTTTATAATTTCTTCCAAATCTCTGGTAAAATTGTGGTAAATTATTTTTTCTTAAATATCTTCTTGAACCAATTGATAATCTTATCAAGCAAACTCGCAACTTGGGGCATAGATTTGTTGTTGTTCAGTGTTCTAGTCAATTCGAGATATGCAAAGGGTCCTTTTAGGAACCATTTCCAATAATATGAACATACTTCTTTCCATGTCATTTGCTTTTTTATTTTTTGCCACATTAGTACTGCCCAATATGGCATAAATAGAAAGAATGGAACACCAGTTATTGCTACAAATAAATATGTAAATAGCATTAAGCCAACAGGCACACAGAGGATTGCAAGCATTCCCGATGCCCACCCAAACAAGGACGGAGCAACAACACAAGGCAACCAAATTGCAATAAAATAAATCTTAATAAGTGGCCACAACAATTTTAGTAAACCACCAATTACAAGAACGACGAGGCTAAGCAGAGAAGACAAACAACCACTGTCAGAACTGCCACTTGAGGAATTAGGCACATCAACTCTTCCCTGTGTGCCTATGTCGTATTTATCTGTGATGCTTCCATCTTCTCGAATATGACCAATTATATCGCAATCATATTTATCGGTAATAGTTCCGTCTTGCCTAATTCTGAACAAAGTATCAATATCAAACTTATCAGTAATTCTGTCGCTTTTTAAGTGCCCTATTACATCACAGTCGAACTTATCTGTAATCGTACCATCATCACGAATACAATAAATAATATCACCAAATTTATTTCTTATATATCTCATTTTATTTTCCCCCATAACATTTTTAGACATTATAGCACATAATATCAGACTTTTCAACAACAAACGGACTATGGAAATTCCATAGTCCGTTATCATTTGTAAAACTGTGGTAAGAAGATTTTAGTAAATTCTTATATCTTCTTATAAGTTCTTATAACTTGTTATTAATCCAACGGTTTCATCGTGGGGAACAAGAGAACGTCTCTTATTGATGCGCTATCGGTAAGAAGCATTACAAGTCTATCTATACCAAAGCCAAGACCACCTGTTGGTGGCATACCATACTCAAGCGCTGTTACATAGTCATAGTCAACCTGAGCTGTACTATTTGGATCTTCTGCGTGTTTCTTCTCAACCTGTTTTTCAAATCGTTCACGCTGGTCTATCGGGTCGTTAAGTTCACTGAACGCATTACCGTATTCTGTTGCATTTATAAAGTATTCAAATCTTTCTGTAAATGCAGGGTCTTCAGGTTTACGTTTAGCAAGTGGGCTATTTTCTACCGGATAGTCATAGATAAATGTAGGTTGAATAAGTTTATCTTCAACAAATGCATCAAAGAGTTCTGCAAGAACTATACCTTTTGTTGCGTCTTCAGGCACTTCTACGTGTTTTTCTTTAGCGCAGTTACGTGCGTCTTCATCTGTTTTCCAGTCGTAGTAGTCACAGCCACTATATTTCTTAACAGCTTCCACCATTGTAAGACGCTGCCAATTACCCATATCAATTTCTGTACCCTGATATGAAATCTGTCTTGTACCACAGATTTTATCACAAAGAAGTTTATAGAGTTCTTCAACAAGGTCCATCATACCATGGTAATCGGTAAATGCCTGATAAAGTTCTATAGTCGTAAATTCAGGGTTATGTTTAGGATCCATACCTTCATTACGGAAGATTCTGCCTACTTCATAAACTTTATGCATACCGCCTACGATAAGACGTTTAAGATAAAGTTCTGTTTCAATACGAAGGTACATATCGATATCGAGTGTATTATGATGTGTTTTAAAAGAACGGGCAGATGCGCCGATTTCAAGAGGAAGCAGAATAGGAGTATCAACTTCCAGAAAGCCTTTACCATCAAGGTAAGCACGGATTTCTTTAAGAATCTGTGAGCGCATATAGAAAGTCTTTTTAACATCAGGATTCATTATAAGGTCAACTTCACGCTGACGATAACGTGTATCGATATCTTTAAGACCATGGAATTTTTCAGGAAGTGGGAGAAGAGATTTTGAAAGAAGTTCTATTTTCTGAGTATGGATAGAAATCTCACCTGTTTTTGTTTTAAAAACAAAGCCTTCCACACCTACGATATCACCGATATCATATTTTTTAAAAGATGCGTAAGAATCTTCACCTACGTCGTCTCTTCTGATATAAATCTGAATACCTTCTGTACTGTCCTGAACATTATAGAAACTGGCTTTACCCATAATTCTACGGCTCATCATACGACCTGCAACGCGAACAGTTTTATTTTCAAAGTTTTCAAAATCTGCTTTAATATCGCTTGCAAGAACAGTAACATCATATTTTGTCACTGCATATGGGTCATTACCTGAATTCTGGAGTTCAGCAAGTTTATCTCTACGAATCTGAAGAATTTCAGAAAGTGAAAGTTCGTTTGATTGAACGTTATTTTGATTACTCATTTTTTATCTCCGAAAATGGATTTATTACTTAATGATCTCAAGGATCTTAATTTTGATTTCGCCTACGGGAGCTTCAACAGTAACTTTATTACCTGCTTTTTTACCTACTATCTGCATACCTATAGGGCTATCTTCTGAAACTAAAGGATAGCTATCTGCAGCGCGGTTTGCATTTACAACTTCATAAGAGTTACCAATTTCAACGATTTTTTCTTCTTTAGTATCTACAAAGAGAAGTTTAACAACAGAACCATGACGGATTTTATCTGATGATATATCAGAAGCGCCATCCTCGATAACAACAGCTACTTTAAGTGTCTGTTCGAGTTCAGCTATTTTAGCTTCTATCATAGCCTGTTCGTTTTTAGCTTCATCATATTCACTGTTTTCAGAAAGGTCACCATATGAACGGGCAACCTTAATCTTCTCTGCAATTTCTTTACGTTTTACTGTACGAAGTTCAAGAAGATCCTGTTCCATTTTAAGTTTACCCTCAAGGGTAATCTTAACTACTTTTTCTTTTTTTGTATCTTTAGCCATAAGAAACACATATCCTTTCTATGGTTCAAAGCGACTTCAGAAAATCTGAAGTCGCTTATATTAGGTTAAATTATTTTGTCATGCTTGCAACTTCTGCAGCAAAATCGTCCTGTCTCTTTTCGAGGCCTTCACCCTTTTCGTATGTTACGAATTTAACGAGTTTAATACCAAAACCGAAGTCTTTTGCAGACTGGTTGATATACTGTTCAACAGAAACTTTCTGATCTTTAACATAAGCCTGTTTAAGAAGACAATTTTCCTGATAGTATTTATTGATTTTACCAAGAACCATTTTCTCGATAACTGCATCAGGTTTATTTGCTGATTTAGGATCGTTTTTGATCTGAGCGATAAGAATATTCTTTTCTTTTTCGATTACTTCAGCCGGAACTTCTTCGGGAGCAAGGTAATCAGGTGTCATAGCAACAACCTGCATACAGATGTTTTTACCGAGGTCCTGGAAGTCTTCACTTGCAGCGTTTTCAGTTTCAAACTGAGCCACGCAAGCTGCGCTACCGCCACCATGTGTATAGCTAACGAGGTCACCTTCAAGAATTTCAAATCTACGGATTTTCATATTCTCGCCGATTTTAAGAATTTTCTCTCTGAGAATATCTTCAACAGTAAATTCTGTGTCTTCAAATTTACATGTAAGAAGTTCTTCAACAGTTGCAGGTTTATAATCAGCAGCAGCTTTAGCAGCGCCTTTTACGAGAGCCTGGAATTCAACGTTTTTAGCAACGAAGTCTGTTTCTGAGTTAACTTCGATAATTACGCCGATTCTTTTTTCTCTGTCGATATATACATGTACCATACCTTCAGCAGCAATTCTACCTGCTTTTTTGGTCTGAGCTGCAAGGCCTTTTTCACGGAGTATTTCTACTGCTTTTTCAGCATTACCTTCAGCCTCTGTAAGAGCTTTTTTACAATCCATCATACCGCAGCCTGTTTTTTCACGAAGAGCTGCAACATCTTTAGCTGTGAAATTCATATTTATTTCCTCCGATTATTCAATTATTCTGCATCTGCAGGAGCTTCTTCAGTTTCAGCTTCAGCTTCAAACTGTTCGCCCTGTTTACCTTCAAGGATAGCATTTGCAACGGTTTCTGCAATGAGTTTTACTGCTCTGATAGCATCGTCATTACCAGGAATTGGGTAATCAACTTCATCAGGATCACAGTTTGTATCAACAATAGCTACTACAGGAATACCAAGTGCATGTGCTTCTGAAATAGCAATTTTTTCTTTTTTAGGATCTACTACGAACATTACGTCGGGAGCTTTTTTCATTTCTTTGATACCGCCGTAGTTCTTTTCAAGAATTTCTTTCTCATGAACGAGTTTAAGAACTTCTTTTTTGGGGAGAAGATCAAATGTGCCGTCTTCTTCCATTTTTTCTATCTGGCAAAGTCTCTGGATACTCTTTCTGATTGTTTTGAAGTTTGTGAGCATACCGCCGGGCCATCTTTCGCTAACGAAATACATACCAACTCTCTGAGCTTCTTCGCGGATAGAATCCTGAGCCTGTTTCTTTGTACCTACGAAAAGTACTTCACCGCCTTCAGCAGCGATATCACGAACAAACATATATGCTTCTTCGAGTTTTTTAACTGTTTTCTGAAGGTCGATAATATAGATACCGTTTCTTTCTGTGAAGATGTACTCACTCATTTTAGGGTTCCATCTTCTTGTCTGATGTCCAAAATGAACACCTGCCTCTAATAATTGTTTCATTGAAACTACTGACATAATTCATGTCCTCCTTTTTTATGTTTATACCTCCACGGGTTTATACGCTCATCCAACCACCAAAGGCGCGGCGGCACAAGGGATGAAAAAACCTCGTGTGCGTATTCCAAGCAGTTATTATAGCACAAAGATTACCAAATTTCAAGTATTTTTTATAATTAATTATAAAAGAGGGTAAAAACTAATTCACCCTCTTTTTTTATTCTATTCTTAAAGATTTTCTTTAAAGTTATCGCCTGTATTTACTATATCTTTTTCCAAGATATTAAGATACTGATTAAAGTCGTTAAGATAATGTGAAACCGCAGCAATTCTTGCATCAATTTCAGCTTTCCCTGCTTCAACGTTTTTACGCATCTGCATAAAATCTTCACGGGCTTTTTCAAATTTATCGAATGTATCAGAAAGAAGTTGTTTAGAGCTATTTTCTGCGCCTTCATATATCTGAGCAGCATCGCTTTTAGCTTTGATAACTATATCTGCAATAAGTTCTTTCTGATTATCGTACATCTGAGCTTTAGCGCGAAGTTCTTCAAGTTCTGCAAACGAATCAGAAGCAAGAGCTTCTCTTTTTCCCTGTTCATATGCTTCTCTTTTAACTTGTTCCACATCTATTTCAGGTTGTTGAATCTGGGGTGTATTTTCTCTTTCAGCAAGTTCTGCCTGACATTTTTCGAGTTCGCTTTCGCAACGGTCAAGCTCTGATTTAAGATTTTCCATCTGCGAATTCAAGGAAGAAATATAATCAATTACTTCTTTTTTATTATAACCTTTAAATTCAGTTCTGAAAATTTCACTAACGCCCATTTTTGCATCCCCCAATAATTATATCTAAAACATTATATCATCGGAAGACAAAAAAATCAACACTATTTTAATAGCTGAGTATATCAGGTACTCCTTCTTTAAAAATTACAGAGTCATTAAATATTTCCATACTGTCATATTCCACATTGAAAAGCTGTGCAAATGCACCCTCTTCTATAAAAGGCACAAGAATATTTTTATCTATCTGAAAATCACCAACCGAAGCAGACAATATTTCAAAATCCGCAAGACCGTTATTATTCACAAACTTACCCGAAAAAGTAATATTTTTATCTTCAATCATTTTTAAAAGCGAATAGTACGCAGAAAGTTCGGGATACATATCACACAAAATATCTATATCTTTAATTTTACCAACCACTTTAACTGAATTATCATCTTCAAAATCTACGCTCAGATTATTTATAAAACCGTCAAGATAGTATATGTTTCTGACAAGTTCTGTTATCTGGTCTTCGGTAAAGCTGACTCCGCCCACATTATCCTGATAATTCACGTAATCGTCAGGCAACTTAGATTCTTTTTGTTCCGTATGTTTTGGCGATTCACTCGTTTGAGGTTTGTAGGTAACTTCTTTCATATAAAGCATAAATCCCATAATCAAACAAGCAATAGTAAGCACCGTAATGAAAAAAGCCGAAATCCATTTTTTTCTGTATTGTTTCACATTGATTCCTCCGTGAAACTATTATTGACAATATTTTTTGGTTTATTTAATATTGAAAAAAAATTACACATAGAGTATACTATTCACAGAGGTGACAGATAATGAATAAAAAAATGTTTACTACTTTGATATGTTTAATATCAGCCATTGTTTTTGTAATAATTGCTATTTTGTTTTCAAACATTATAAAACAACAACCCGAAAATCCTAAAGACAACGATTTGCCTGTTCAAACAAATCCACAGACTGAAACAGAAAATCAAAATAAGGTTCCCGAAACAGACGTACCTGAAAATACAGTTACCGAGGACATTGAAATTCAGGAAAATGAAAACAAACCCGAAGAGAATCAGCCGGATAATACAGAAGACAAAAAGGAATCCGAACCCGAAAAAGAGCCTGAGCAACAGTCACAGAAAGAGCCTGAAAAAGAACCTGAGAAAGAGCCTGAAAAACAGCCTGAGCCTCCGAAAGAAAACATTACAGTCAGCGCAGGCGAAAGTTACAAAAGTTTTTCTCTTCTTGAAGGAAAGAGCGCAAAAGAGGCTTACGATTATCTCAACGAATTTTTAAACTCCAAATATTCAATACTTGTAAACAAAAACAACAAGGTTTCATCAGACTACGCTCCGCAGAATTTAAGAACTCCGTCGGGCAGTGATTACAAACTTGAGTCAACCGCCGCAACTGCATTAGAACAGATGTTAAGCGGTGCAAGAAGCGCAGGATATTACGATTTGGTATTCTATTCAGGCTACAGAACATATGCGTCACAAAAAAACAAATACGAAACAAGAACACAGAAATACTTGAATCAGGGATATTCACAGGCGGATGCCGAAGCAAAAGCAGGAGAATACATAGCGCCTCCCGGTTCCAGCGAACATCACACAGGTCTTGCCGCTGACGTATGTTCATCATCTATCGTAAACAAATACGGTTATTTATCTGATGCGTTTGACCAGACAAAAGAATGGAGATGGTTATCTGAAAACTGCGCAAATTACGGATTCATTTTAAGATACCGTAAAGATGCAGAAAGTATAACAGGATTTTTATACGAGCCATGGCATTTCAGATATATCGGAAAAGACCATGCAATTGCTTGTACCAAGCTCGGAATGACATACGAAGAATATTACAGTATGCTTGTAAAATACAGAGATCAGGCAAAAGCCGATGCAGGCGTATAAAAACGAATAAAACGCTAAAAATAAGCCATGAGGTGAAAACTCATGGCTTATGTTGTTATAAGATGTATTTTATTATATTTTGTTGTTGCGGCGGCGCTCAGAATAATGGGCAAAAGACAGATTGGTGAGTTACAACCAAGTGAGCTTGTAATTACACTTCTTTTTTCAGAACTTGCATCTATCCCCATGCAAAGTCCCGAGCTTCCGCTCATTGCAGGAATACTGCCTATACTTACTCTTGCATCAATTGAGATACTCACGTCTACACTTACGCTAAAAAACGTAAAGCTCCGTCATTTATTATACGGAAAGCCTATAATACTTGCATACAAAGGCAAACTTGACCAGAAGGCAATGGAAAAAGCAAGAGTATCCATTGACGATTTGACCGAAGCTATGCGCACATCAGGAATAATCAAGGTGGAAGACATTGATTATGCAATTCTCGAAACCAACGGAAATATGAGTATAATTCCAAAGCAAAAAACAGACACAAGTTCAGGAATGTCAAAGCTTATGATTGTTGACGGGCGAATATTGTCCGAAAACTTAAAAAAAGAAAGTTTATCAGAAGAGTGGATAGACGTAATTTTAAAAGCGCAAGGTCTTGAAAATCCAAGTCAGATATTTTTACTTTCAAGAGACGACAACGGAAAAACATACATTATTAAAAAGGAGTGTTAAAAATGAAGCGGAGTATAATAAGTTTTTTCTCATTTACTTTCCTTGTGATTCTTATTACTGTCTCTGAAATAACATACGCAAACAATCTCGCAAAAAACATTGATACAAACACACAGAATTTCAAAGGCACAGAAAGCATTGAACAATTAAAAGAGTTATTTGAAAGCAGAAAGTTTTTAAACAGAATTTTTCTTCGGGAAAACATAACAGAAAGATTTGAAATATACATTTCAGAGCTTGAAGTATATGGCAAAAGCAAAGATACAGAAAGAATCAACGAAGCTTTGGAAAAAATAAGGTATTACACAAAGGATTTATACGAGGATCGTACTTTTTAACAAAAATCTTATTCGTTGCATAGTATAAGTCAGTAAGGAGAGGTGAAGGCGTGCGAAATGACATTATAAAAATTATCGGCATTGCCATCACCTGCTTTTCCTTAGGCACAATCATACAGATATTTATACCGAATATTTTTATTGTTATTTTATTCGCGTGTATTATGCTTATGGTTGGGGTTTTATTACTAAGGTATTGAAAGTGAGGGCGCATTGATGAAAGTTGTGGTTATTAAACCTCCGAAGCTTATTGCAGGTGTTTTGAAAAAGATTTTTAAAATAAAGAATACATAAAAAAAGAGCTTGGTTTTAAACCAAGCTCTTTTACATAAGTATAATTATTTAGCGTTTTTAGCTGTTTCAACAAGTGTTTTGAATGCATCCATATCAGAAACTGCGATTTCTGCAAGCATTTTTCTGTTAAGTGTAACACCTGCTTTTTTAAGACCGTACATAAACTGTGAGTAGTTGATGTCGTTCATTTTGCAAGCAGCAGAAATACGAGTAATCCAAAGTGAACGGAAATCTCTCTTTTTCTGTTTTCTGCCGATATAAGCATTTGTAAGTGAGCGCATTACTGCCTGATTTGCAGTACGGAACTGTTTGCTCTTTGCGCCGTAAAAGCCTTTAGCAAGTTTTAATATCTTTTTTCTTCTTTTGCGGGTTGTTACCGCACCTTTAATTCTGGCCATTTATATTAATCCTCCATACCGAACTTATTTATAAGGAATAAGCTTCTTAATTGTCTTAACGTTTGTAACGTCTGCATAAGCTTCTTTACGAAGTCCTCTTTTACGCTTTGTTGATTTTTTGTTCAAGATATGTGATCTGAACGCATGCGCTCTTTTAACTTTACCGCCTTTAGTGATTTTAAATCTCTTTTTGGCGCCTGTATGAGTTTTGATTTTACCCATTGTTATTTGCCTCCTTTATTTTTTTGACTTAAGCGCCGGATTAGGCGCTAAAATTAAAATCATATTTCTGCCTTCGACTTTTGCCGGTTTTTCAATTACCGCATAATCTTCAAGTAACTCAACAAAACGGTTTGCGATATCAAAACCAAGTTCCGTATGAGCAAGTTCTCTACCCTTATACTTTACTACTACTTTTACTTTATCGCCGTTTTTAAGAAACTTTACTGCGTGCGATGCCTTAGTCTGCAGATCATGCACATCAATTTTAAGAGTAAGCTGAATTTCTTTTACAGAAATAACATTCTGGTTTTTCTTAGCTTCCTTTTCCTTTTTTGTCTGTTCATAGCAATATTTTCCAAAATCTATGATTTTACAAACAGGCGGAACAGCTTTAGGTGCAATCTTAACAAGGTCAAGGTTTCTTGACTCTGCAATTCTAAGAGCTTCTGCCGCTGACATAACTCCAAGCTGATTGCCACTGTCGTCAACTACTCTGACTTCTTTATCTCTTATAGCTTCGTTGATTACTAATTCTTTTGCGTTAATACCCGCACACCTCCAAAAGCAAAATACAACAAAAAAACGAGCATAATATGCCCGTCTCACAACAAAAAACTATACAGAAAAATTCCATTTAGTTTAAGTATTAACCTTACTGACTTTTGCCGTAAGGTGAGACCGACATAGGTTCTACTTCTTTTTTGCTTATATATATTAACACTTTCGTTTGCCGATGTCAATATCTAAATAAAAATTTTTGAAAAAGTATTTACAAATCATTTTTTGTCCTGTATAATGTATAAGCTTTGCTGATGTAGCTCAGTAGGTAGAGTGCATCCTTGGTAAGGATGAGGTCGGCAGTTCGACTCTGCTCATCAGCTCCATAAAACCCCGTTTTAAAAACGGGGTTTTATTTTTTATTCACATATTATTTGATATACTTTTTCAAGATTCTGTGCAAAAATTTTTGCACAGAATTTATTTTTGTATTCCAAAAGCGCATTATCAGAAAGATTTTTTCTGAGGTTATCATCTTGTGACAGTTTCAGATACGCTGATGCAAAAGCATTACTGTCATTTGTATCACAAACTATTGAATTAACATCATTCTCTGAAATTTCCGCAAGTCCTTCAGCGCTACTTACAACCGATGTAATTCCCGAAGACCAGCTTTCAACCATCGAAAGACCGAAAGTTTCGTGATGTGAACAAAGAGTATACAAATCCATTGCGTGATACACCCGTTCTCTGTCATACACAACTCCTGCAAACACACAGTTGGAATCTATCCCCTGCTCTTTTGCATATAACATCATAGCGTCTTTGAGTTCACCGTCACCAACAAACAAAAATACGATATTTTTATTTTCTTGCAAAGTGATTTTTGCAGCATCGATCAGTGTTTTGTGATTTTTGACAGTATGAAATCTGGCAACGCAACCAATTACGAATTTATCAGGGTCAATACCGAAATAAGCTTTTGCTCTCGCCTTTTCTTCGCTATCCGGAACCTGCATATCGTCAACACCGTTAAAAACTGTAAAAATACGTTTTTTATTAAAGCCAAGGTTGACAAGATTATCAGCAGAACTTTTTGAAACCGCAACTGCATAACCGCCCATAGCTCCATACATCAGTTTTGAAACAAGTCCACTGCCCTCAGAGAGAGTATGTTTTGTAAAAACACATTTACAAAGTCCTTTTGCCGCAATTCTTGCCGATGCGCTCCCATGGGCGTGAACAAGGTCATATTTTCCTTTTTTGATTATACTGCGAATAACAGGAATTGATTTGACATCAAGAGATTTATCGGGCGCTATATCTGCTTCTATTATTTCACAGTCTGTATTTTCAAGAAGATTTTTAACTGCAGAATTTTTAGGAAGCAGTACCGATACCGAAAAGTTTTCAAAATCACAATTTTTAACATAAGTTGCAATATAAGTACCTGCACCGCCTATATTAGTATCTGTAAGAACATTAAGAATTTTTGGCATAGGCACCTCATTCAAACTGACTATGGTATGCACCGGTTTCATTACTGTCAAATCTGTAAATTATTCTGAAACATATCTCAGACAAGGCTGTAAGAAAAGCAACAATAACCGTTATATACACAAGATTAATTTTTGACAATGAAAATACAGCTATAGTTATTGATGTTATCTCGCACAGAGAAATTATGCAGTAAACTATCAACGTTTTATACCATTTATATCTATGTTTTGAATGAAAGTCCAAAAATTTTGAATGAATGAACATAGAAAATCCGTAAACAACAAAAAGCACAGACAACCATATATGCGTACTAAACGGAGTAAACACAGATATTACAGTACTGTTTGCGAATTCAAGCACAGATTCTTCGGTAAGTCGTACAAAATCCGAAGTCATTGCGCTCACTGCTACATACACAAAAGAAAACAGACAATAAAGTGCAACGATAAAAGCCGGAGCAAATCCATAGCCTACAAGAAAAGATTTTCCTTTTATTTCTTTATCTTTTGCAAAATACATAGCATCAACTGAAAAGTGACGAATAGCAAATAGCGAGGCTAAAACAAGAATCGCCACAACCGTTTTATAAACGCCTTCTGAAAAATAAACAGTCATATAATCAACTGCATCTGCAGAATACGCAAACATCATAAGAATCAGCATTAAAACCGCAGAAACAAGAAACGACCCTGCACCTGCAAACATATGTAAAACCGACAGACGCGATTTATTTTTAAACAAAACAAATATGGTGAAAATTGCAGCTATCGGTAAAAGGAATGCTATAGCGTAACAAGCAAGGGCTTTTAAAATCATTTATCATCACCTGCCAAAGATTTCTTTTTCAATCTGAACAAAAATACTCCGCTAAGCACAAATGAAAGTACAAACAAAAATGCCGTAGCTATATAAATCAAGGTTGATGATTGTACAAAAACAATTACTGCAACCCAGAAAAGATAGTAAACCGCAGAAATTGCATAAGCAGGAGTTTTGAAGCCTTCTGCCACCATTGATTCACAGGCAATTGACAAAACTGTATACATTATACCTGTAACCAAAAGGATCAGACCGAAAAAGATAATATTGAAAGTTTCAAGGTCACCGAGAATATTATTCACGACAAAAACAACAATATTCTGAGCTACAATAACACCTGCGGAAAAACCCATTGCCGAAAATTCAAGCGGTGTTTCTGCACTTACGAATTTTTTTATTGTAGATAGTTTAAATGATTCGCAGACCACAAAAAGAGCGATAAGCAAAGCAGAAATAATAACACCTACAATTGTAAGTCCCGACGTGTCATCTGAAAACTTAAGACCCGTCAAAAAGACGGTGTTAAAAAGTATAAATACAACTGCTACTGCCGCAAGACTTGCAAGAAATGCACCGAAACCTATAAAAATCGAATCGAATGCTACCTTTTTGTTTTTCTTGTTAGACATCATATAAATGACAATGATGACAGGAAGTAAAAGCCCAAGCGGCAAACTTAAAAGAGTTTTAAAATCAAAGCCCATAACTATACATCCTTTCTATTTTTAGCAGAATTCAAAGTGTTTTTCATAAGCATAGCTATTGTCATAGGACCAACTCCTCCGGGAACAGGAGTAATATACGAAGTTTTGGGAGCTACGTTTTCAAAATCAACATCACCGCAAAGTTTACCATCCTGATTTCTGTTAATTCCCACGTCTATAACAACGGCATCTTGTTTTATCATATCTTCCGTAACAAACAAAGCTCTGCCTATAGCAGATACGACAACGTCTGCATTTTTGGTGATTTCTTTAAGGTTTTGCGTCTTGGAATGGCAAACGGTAACAGTTGCATCTGCGTGAATAAGAAGCATTGCCATAGGTTTTCCTACTATATTACTTCTACCGAGAACGACACAGTTTTTGCCTTTAACGTCAATATCATAGTATTTAAGAAGTTCCATAACACCTGCGGGAGTGCAAGGAAGAAAATCGTAATCTCCAAGCATTATTTTGCCCACGTTTACAGGATGAAATGCATCAACGTCTTTAGATGGCAATATTCTGTTTACTACCGCATCTGCATCTATATGTTTAGGAAGAGGCATCTGCACCAGAATACCATCAATTGTATCTTTATTATTCAGAGTATCAATAAGTTCAAGAAGCTGTTGTTGTGTGGTATTTTCAGCAAGTTCATAGCTTTCCGAATAAAAACCACAGAATTCACAGGCTTTTTTCTTATTATTAACATAGACGCAAGATGCAGGGTCATTGCCCACTAATATAACCGCAAGTCCCGGCGTTATTCCCTGTTTTGAAAGAGCTACCGTTTCATTTTTTATCAAAGTTTTTATATGAAGTGAAACTTCTTTTCCGTCAATTATCTTCATTTTTTTGTTCTCCTATTTTGTCTATCGCATCATAGAATTCTTTTGCTCTGATATCCTGTTCGGACATCT
Source organism: Eubacteriales bacterium (assembly GCA_045657265.1). Taxonomy (GTDB): domain Bacteria; phylum Bacillota; class Clostridia; order Oscillospirales; family QAKW01; genus RGIG9041. Next base: position 16,119 of record JAZOSU010000007.1, read on the forward strand.
TTATGCTCTGATCTTCGATATCGAACTGTTTTTCATAGTTTATATCTTCGGGGATTTCTTCTGTTTCTTCTATCACTACATCGGCAACATAACCATCGCTTTTTCGTCTTAAAACAATAATTGCAACAATTGCCGAAATACACAAAGCAAAAGCTAAAACCATCATTATACGGATGCCGAACAGATGAAGATTATACTGTGAATCACGAAGTGGTTCCATAAGTCCTCTGCCAAGTCCGTACCAGGCAGTATACCAAAGGAATACTTCGCCTTTGAATTTACGGTAGTTCATATAACCGTAAATAAGTATAAATCCGATAAGGTTCCAAAGGCTTTCATAAAGGAAAAGCGGATGAACAAAAACGTCCGCGCCGTCTCCATAATAACCGATGCCCATTGCCCATGGAAGAGTTGTCTCAACACCGTAAACTTCTATATTAACAAAGTTTCCCCATCTGCCGATTATCTGTCCGATAATGAGACCTATTGCCATAATATCAATCATTGAACGCCAATCACATTTTTTGATTTTACATATAACAAAGACTGATATAGCGGCGAAAATTATACCGCCGTATATAGCAAGTCCTCCGTTCCATATAGCTATTACATCCATAAAAGAATGGAAGTTTTCTATATCACCAAGAACATATGTAAGTCTTGCGCCTACAAAAGCTATAGGAATTGTATACAAGACACAGTCAAGAAAATCGTCTTCGTTTATGCCGAAGCGTTTTCTGAGTTTATTACACACGAAATACGCTGTAATAATGCCTATTACGATTATAATTGCATACCACTGTATTGTAAAATTATCTCCTATTCTGATAGCTGTAGGGTCAAGATTTATCTGACCGATACCAAGCCCCGGAAAAGACACTGCATCATAATTCATTTATTATTCTCCTTTAATGACAGACATTGCTATATCAAGAGGATCAAACAGTTTTTTAGCTCTCGACATAATATCATCAGGCGTAATCTCTTTTATAACCATCGCTTTATCAAAAGGTTCTCTTTTTGAGAACTCAGAACTGACAAGCGAAGATACGATTTTAGATACATTATCACAAGACATTATCATACTGCCGTAAAGCGAATTACGCACCTGCAAAAATCGTTCGGTGGAAAATCCGTTTTCCATAAAATCGGAAATTGCTTTTTTTATAGCTTCTAAAACTTTCTGTGGATAATCACTCTCACCACCGAAGAAATAGAATGCAAATGTATCTGACATTTCATAAACCGATTCAAATTCTTCGTTGATTATTCCCTCTTCATAAAGTTCTTTATAAAACTTAGTAGAACTGCCGAATATCATCTCGCAAAGCATCTGTATTTCTGCTTCTTTTTTCGCAAGGTCATATCCGCAAAGATTTGTATCGTTATCTTTTATTCCGATATAAAAAAGCGGTCTGGAAACAGGCATTGTTTTTTCTGAGTATTCTTTTACAACGCCTTGTTTTTCCATCGTAATAATCTGGTTTACGGTTTTATTATTTGACGGTTTTATATGCTCATCGCATATTTTAACGACTTTATCTATATCCACGTCACCTGCTATAGCAAGAACCATATTCGATGGGTCATAATAAGTTTTATAACAAGACATAAGAGTATCAACCGTAATAGGCGCAATATCTTCAACAGTACCTGCTATATCATATTTTACGGGGTGGTCTTTATAAAGACATCCTATAAGACCGAAATACCCCTGCCACGAGGGTTCATCCTCATACATTTTTATTTCCTGACCGATAATACCCTTTTCTTTTTCAACGTTTTCGTCGGTAAGATAAGGATTTGACACGAAAGACAGAAGTATTGAAAGGTTTTCTTCAAAGTTATCTGTACAGATAAAATAGTAAGCTGTTTTATCGTTAGAGGTAAACGCATTTGCTTTTGCACCTGTTTTTGCATAAAAATCAAAAGCATTACCGTTTTTTCCCTCAAACAGTTTGTGTTCAAGAAAATGAGCTGTGCCGTTAGGGATAGTTATAATCTCACCGTTATATTCAAATTCTCTGTTGATAGAACCGAAATTGGCGGCTATCATTGCTGTTTTACGGCTTTTCCCTTTTTTAGGAACAATTTTAATTTTAAGGCCTGATGAGTGTACTGTTTCATAGCAAACCTCACCTGTAAGTTTATCGGTTTTACTCTGCACTGTCTGCACCTCCCATTCCTTTAAGCAAATAAACTGTATCAAGTTTTATATCCCTTGCAACTTTTTTCACTCTGTCAGCAGTCACTTTTTTGAATTCTTCTATCTGCTCATCGGGTGTAAGATTATGCCCCTGAATATACGCAGACGTAAGAAGTGAACTCAGCGCAAGGGCTGAATCTCCAGCCTGAACATAAGAATCTATAATATAAGCTTTTGCGTTTTCAAATTCTTCATCTGTAAACTCACCTTTTTGCATTAAAGAAAGCTGATTTAAAATCTCATCTTTTGCAATCTGAGCATTTTTGGTTTCAACACCGCTATACACAAACATAACGTTTTTGAGTACATCTGCCGTGCTTGAACAGTAATAACACAGTGAAAGGCGTTCACGAACATTCATAAACAGTTTTGAAGTAGGACTTGCACCGAAGATAACATTAAACATACGAAGCGCAAACAAATCTTCTTTTGCGGATTTTCCGAGGCGGAATCCAAGATTAAGTTTACTCTGAGCAACGTTCATTTCTTCGACTACGTCTTTGATTTCTTCAGCATCTTTTTTCCAATCAGTCTCAAATGTCACTCTCTGATTATTTTCAAATTTATCCAAAACAGATGCAAAGAGCGAATCTGTATCACATTTCACGCCGCCGTAGTTGACAATTATCATTGCTTTTTCGAGCAAGGTACGATAAAACTCATAGAGATTTTCAGGGGTTATTTTGTCAATTTCCTGCAAATCACCAAGTTCATAGGTACCATATTTTTCATCTGCAAACATTGTCTGTTTACATTTTTCAAAAGAATAAACCTGTTTATCATTGATAAGAGACTGTATTTTATCTTTAAGGTTTTGTTTTTCGGAAACTACAAAAGATTCTTTAAAACATCCGTTTTCAAGAATGGGACAAAAAATTGCACTTTGCAACAATTTCATCATATTTTCTGATATTTTTTCGCCTTCAAGCGCGTATTTATCGTCAATATAGGTTGAAACGAAAGATATTTCTTGCATCTCTCCTACTTTTGCAGTAGAAATGTCAAAATTCGCTCCGTAATTTAAATCAAGAAAAGCCGATATTTTATCCATTTCGCCAAAAACAGTATTGCCACGTTTAAGGACTGCACAAAGAAGAGCTATTTTTGACGCATACTGTTTATCAAGCGGCCAAAAAAAGTTTATTGCTATACAGTTAGTTTTAAAAGTATCGGAAAACACCTCGCATTTTACAACACCTTTTTCTGATATACAGGTTGAGTATTCCATTTTATAACCTCATAAAATTTAATCGATATTATAATTATAAACCGTTATTTGATTTTAATTATTTTTTTAGGACATTTTTCTGCGCATACACCGCAATGATCACAAATTTCAAAATCAATATGCGCAACGTTGTCCGAAACCTTAATTGCACCATTAGGACAGTTTTTCTCACATATTTTACATCCAAGGCAACCCGAACTACAGTTATTTTTAGTAACTGCGCCTTTGTCTCCGCTTGAACATCTTACACGGACTTTAGCATCTTTGGGTATAAGTTCAATTACGTGTTTAGGACAAATAGCCACGCAGCTACCGCAACCGTTACAGAGTTCTTCGTTAATAACTGCAACGCCGTCTACAATACTGATAGCGTTATTCTGGCAAACAGATGCACAGTTACCAAAACCGAGACAGCCGTATTTACATTCCATAAATCCGTCAAGAAGTCTTGCTGTCGCGGCACAGTCATTCATTCCGTAGTAATCGTATTTTTTATTGGCAAAAGTATTTCCGCCGTTACATTTTACATAAGCAACTTTCGGCAAAATCTTTTCTGATTTTGCACCTACTATTTCTGCTATTTTATCAAAATTCTCCTGTTTACAAGAAGGGCAGCAGTTAATAGGTTTACCGTCGTTTACTATAGCATCAGCATAGTTTGCACAACCTGCAAATCCGCATCCGCCACAATTCGCACCGGGAAGAAGTTCAGATATCTGAGCGATTCTCTCATCTTCTTCAACGTAAAAAGCTTTTGCAGCAAAGCTCAGGGCGGCGCCTAGCACGAGTCCTACCGCACCTAAAACCAAAGTTGCTATTAAAACTTTAATTATCATACTGTTTCCTCCCTAAGGTGACAAGGATAATCCAAACCTGTTTTAAAAAGGCAGATTTTTGCTCACCCTATGTTAAAATACTCGTCAATACAACTTAAAATTCCATACCGGAAAAGCCCATAAAAGCGAAAGACAAAAGCGCCGCTGTTATAAGGGCTATAGGAAATCCCTGAAACGGTTTCGGTATATCACAATGTTCTATTCTTTCACGTACACAAGCAAAAATCCATATAGCAAGTGTAAACCCAAGAGCGCAGAACATACCGTTAAGGATAGAAAACAAAAGGCTATAATCTTCTGTGATATTGGTAAGAGCAATACCTAAAACCGCACAGTTTGTTGTTATAAGAGGCAGATATATTCCAAGTGCGCTATAGAGTGATGGAATAAGTTTTTTAAGCGCCATTTCAACAAACTGAACCAAAGCCGCAATTATAAGAATAAAAGCAAGCGTGTCAAGATATTCAAGTTTTGCAGGTACAAGCACAAAATGGTATATAAGCCATGTTATAAATGACGAAAGTGTCATTATAAACGTAACTGCAATACCCATACCGAGTGCAGTATCTGTTTTTTTAGAAACACCGAGAAACGGGCAAATGCCGAGGAATTTCACAAGGCAAAGATTTTCAACAAGTATTGCGTTTATCGCAAACACGAAAATTGAAGCAAGAGATACTTCCATTATTTTGCACCGCCTTTCAATCTGTTTTTAAGATATTGAACAACAGCAATAGCAAAACCAAGTACAAGAAATCCGCCTGCAGGCAACGCTATTATCGAAAGCGGAGCTACTCCACCGAAAAGCTTAAAACCAAGAAGCGTACCGCTTCCGAGAATTTCTCTCACTGTTGCAACACAACTAAGAGCAAAAGTAAATCCTATACCCATTGTAAGTCCGTCAAGAGCGCTGGGAAGAGGTTTATTCTTTGATGCAAAGCTTTCTGCTCTTGCAAGAATTATACAGTTAACAACTATAAGAGGAATAAAAAGTCCCAAAGAATTTGAAAGTACGGGAATGTACGCCTGAAGTAAAAGGTCGATTATAGTTACAAATCCTGCGATTACAACTATATACGCAGCTATTCTTATTTTTTCAGGAATGAGTTTTCTCAAAATTGAAATCACCACATTGGAACAAATAAGAACGAAGGTTGCCGCGGCGCCCATACCAAGAGCGTTAAGCAAAGTAGTAGATGTAGCCAGTGTAGGACACATACCTAAAAGCTGAACAAAAGTCGGGTTATTTTCAATTATTCCGTTTTTAAAATAATCTGATAAAGTCATTTTTTCAGGATTCACTTTGCTGTCACCTCCATACATTTATTGGCAACCGTCAGAGCGGCATTTATACCGCGAAGATATGCTTTTGATGATTTAGTTGCACCGCTGATAGTTTGTATTTCGTTTTCAGCAGGTTCAGATGATGCTATAGTAATAACACCATATTTACCTACAAACTGAGAAAGAAAGCTCTCATCCTGAATTTTAGTACCAATTCCTGTTGTTTCGGAGATAGATACGATTTCAGCGCCAATTACTTTCCCTTCCGAGTTTATTCCTACTATGGTTTCTATTTCACCACCGTAACCCTGAGGACTTACTTTAACGCAGTATCCTATTGTTTGTCCTTCTGATTCTGCTCTCCAGACACCATCTACACCGACTTTTTTGCCATCATCTGACATTACAAAGGTTTCCTGATAGTTTATTTCTTCAAAATTTTCTGCTTCTATCACGATACTTTTAAGAGCATCTGTTATTTTCTTACTATTCTGTTTTTCGATTTCAGTTGCAGTAATATTATTCACGAGTGAAACGAGCATTGCCATAACCCCTGCAATTACAAACAAAGTGAGAGAAAGTTTCAAAACATCACTTTTTGAATTTTTTAATGATTTTTTCATATGTTTTTTCCTCTCCGAATTTTACAGGTATAGTATTTTTATCAATGAACCAAGTTAAAAAGTTCATAAGAAGTATTGCAAATGACACACCTTCGGGATATCCGCCAAAATATCTTATAAACACTGTTATAAGACCGCATCCTATACCGAATATCACTCTGCCTTTGGGAGTCACGGGGCTTGTTGCATAATCTGTTGCCATAAATATAGCACCAAGCATAAGTCCGCCGCTGAAAAGATGATAACTCATAAATTCAAAACGTGTAAGTTCGGTTGCTTTTGGGAAAATAAAAGTTAAAGCCGCTACAGTTCCAAGAAAAGAAACCGGAATATGCCATGTGATAATTCTTCTGTAAAGCAGATAAAGTCCACCGACTATCAGAAGCAGTGCCGATGTTTCGCCTATACATCCGCCTATTGTTCCCGTAAACAGATTACTCAGTGTAATATCGTATGTTATATCGGGGTTACCGTTTTTGAGATACGAAAGAGGTGTTGCTGACGAAACAACGTCAACGTTTGCAAAAAGCGGTAATGTTTTTGCCGTTGAATTTACTGCACTGTTTGCAGGAACCCATTTTGTCATCATACCCGAAAAAGACAAAAACAGAAATATTCTTGCAGAAAGTGCCGGATTCACTATGTTTTTACCTATTCCGCCATAGAGCATTTTTACAACAAGTATTGCAAAAGCCGAACCAATTACAGGAAGCCACACAGGAACTGTTACAGGAAGATTAAAGCCAAGAAGCACACCTGTAACAACAGCAGACAAATCTCCTATTGTCTGTTTTTTCTTAAATAAGAAATTATAAGCAAATTCAAAAAACACACAGGATAAAACACTTACTGCAACTATAACAAGTGCTCTGAATGAGAAAAATATTACTGATCCAAGAAGTGCAGGAATAAGAGCTATTATAACGTCGCGCATTACGGAAGATACGGTTTTATCATCCTTCAAATGAGGCGAAGGTGCTACGCGGTAAAGTGTACTCATTTTTTATCAGCCTCCCTTTTTCTTTTTTCTATAACGTTTTGTTTTGCAAGTCTCATATACTGAACAAGCGGAATTTTTGCAGGACATGTAAAAGAACAACATCCGCATTCTATACAGTCAACAGCATTGAGTTTTTCACACATATCAAAATCACGCAGTTTTGTATACATACCGATATAGTTCGGAGTCAGATTCATAGGACAAGCCGAAACGCAACTTCCGCATCTTATGCAGTTTCCTTCGGGCTGATTAAAAATTTCTTTTTCTGTAAAGCATAGAATACCCGAGGTGCCTTTTATAACAGGAACTTCAAGAGAATACTGAGCAGCACCCATCATAGGTCCACCCATAATAACTTTTCTCGTATCATCTTTAAGACCACAATACTCAAGTACCGATGCAAAAGAAGTACCTAATCTTACGTTAAGATTTGACGGTTTTTCAACACCGCTTCCTGCTACGGTAACTATTCTTCTGATAACAGGCAGTCCCATAACAACTGCGCGATAAACTGCACAAACTGTATCTACGTTAAATATTGTACAACCCACACTTGATGGCAGTTTACCTGATGGAACCTCCCTATTACAAACAGCTTTAATCAACTGTTTTTCTCCGCCCTGAGGATATTTCGCATGAAGTACTACAACTTTTATACGTGATTTATGAGTTGCACGGCTGAGAGCTTTTATTGCTCTTGGTTTATTGGACTCAACACCGATGAACGCGGTTTTAAGACCAAATATTTTCATAAGAATTTTTATACCGCCGATAAGTTCATCAGTAGCTTCAAGCATTGTACGGTTATCGTTTGAGAGATAAGGTTCACATTCAGCAGCGTTGACAATCAATGTATCTATATTGTCTTTAAGAGCCGACTGTATTTTTACGTGTGTAGGAAATGATGCACCGCCCATACCCGTTATACCGGCTTCACGTATTATTGAAATAATTTGTTCATTTGTAAGTCCGGAATAATCAGGGTGAGTATCAAGAAGCGTTTCACATATAGTATCTTCAAAGTCATTTTCTATTACAATGGCAGGCGCTTTATTGGCAATAGGATGAAGCATAGTATCAATTTTAACAACTTTGCCTGACACCGATGAATGAATAGGCGCTGAAACAAATGCGTCTGTATCCGCTATTTTCTGACCTATCTTTACGGTATCCCCCACTTTTACAAGGCTCTCGCAAGCGGCACCTATATGCTGTGAAAGTGGAAAAACCATAATTTTCGACGGCGGCAGTTTCTCGATAGCGAGTTTTTTTGTAACTTTATGGTAAGGTACGTGAACACCGCCTTTAAAACGGTGTGAAAAATAAGATTTAACGTTATATTTAAGTGCAGAAAAGCTAAAGCCCTGCAAAATCAAAGATATAACAAACAAAGAAAAGCTGAAAATCAAAAATATTATCAGAAATATCGGCATTCTGAAAATAATCAGCAATTTTCTGTAAACCGCTACACTTCCGAGCTTATACATAACTATATTTATATTAAAATACAGTCCGCAAAGCACGGCAAAAACTACAGAAAGCGCGGCCGATGAACAAAGTATAGCATTCAGACCGTAGTATTTATAGGACGCATCTCTTGAAAAAGTAAGCAAAAAACCAAAAAGAAGTCCAATAAGTCCTGCATACATAAGTATACACATAACAAATAAAGTGCTTGAATAAGCGGAAAATTTAGGTATTTCAGCAGAAAAATATTTTATTACAGAACCTATATCTTTCATAATAGCAACAAGTGAGCCGTTTGTATCATTTCCATAGTCTGTAATAGGATTACAGAAAGGAATAAAAGACATAGTAAGCAATGCGCCTGTTATTAATCTGATATAGAAAATTCTGCTTCTGAGCATAGCTTTAAATTTCAATGTATACTCCCCCAATTTTACATAATATATTAATTATAATATATTATAATATAAATTGCAACAAAAAAGAGGAGACAACGCCATCTCCTCTTTAAATTTATTTTTTAAATGAAATTTTGCTTTCTGTAGCTGTTACGAGTCTTTTGATATTAGGAAAGTGTAAAATCACAACCATACCTGCAAGAATCACCGCAAAAACAAAAGTTGCTATTTCGTAAGGAACTGAAAAATCCACAAAAAAAGCAAGTGATGCCGGGAAAGTAATCGCTCCTGCTATAGAACCGAGAGAAATATATCTGAAAACGGCTACAAGCACAACAAAAACAAGTATTACCAAAAGAAAGCTTCTATAATCTACCGCAAGAATTGTCATTGCACCAACAGCAACACCTTTTCCGCCTTTGAATCCAAAATATACCGGAAAACAGTGTCCCAAAGCACAACAAAGACCCGCAAGTGCCGTTGCCGTCTGAGTATATTCAGGGTACAAAACAGTAAATATAGCCCAAGCTCCGAGAGTTGTTACAATAGTTTTCATAAAATCGGTAAGTAAAGTAATAGCTCCCGCTCTCCAACCATAATTACGAAGCATATTGGTACTTCCTGCATTACCGGAACCTTTTGAACGGATATCTGTTTTCATAAAAACCTGAGATACAATTATCGAATAGTTCAGGCTTCCTACGAGATATGCAGCCACCGCTACCAAAACAAACAGCAAATACATCATATCTTATTTTCCTCTCCTCTTTCTCTTACAATAAAGCGTACAGGTGTTCCCTCAAATCCAAACACCTCACGCAGTCTGTTTTCAAGATAGCGTTTATATGAAAAATGGAAAAGATCAGACTTATTTACAAAGAATATAAAGGTAGGCGGACAAGTTGATGCCTGTGTCATATAATAGATTTTAAGACGTTTACCTTTATCTGACGGAGGTTGTACTCTCGCCGTTGCATCATTTAAGAAGTCATTGAGCATACCTGTCGTTATTCTGCGTTTATTCTGAGTTGCAGCTTCAACTATATGCATCATCAGTTTATCAACTCTCTGCCCTGTTTTAGCAGAAATAAACACAATGGGAGCAAAATCCATAAAAGCAAGATCTCTATAGACATCTTTTTTGATTTTATCCATTGTACCTGTTTCTTTTTCTACGATATCCCATTTATTAACTGCAATAACAAGAGCTTTACCCTTATCGTTGGCAAAACCTGCTATTTTGGTATCTTGAAAGGTAACGCCCTCGTTTGCATCAAGCATAATAACGCAAACGTCTGCCCTGTCAACAGCAGCATATGAACGGATTACGCTATATTTTTCAATTATTTCATCGACTTTCTTTTTCTTACGTATACCCGCAGTATCAATGAAATTGAACTTACCGAATTTATTTTCTACTTCAACATCTACGGCATCTCTGGTAGTTCCCGGAATATCAGAAACTATCATTCGTTTTTCACCAAGGATAAAATTCGTAAGAGAAGATTTACCTACGTTTGGTTTTCCTATAAGAGCTACCTTTACAATATCCTCATCTTCTTTTTCAAAGTGTTCAAAATTTATATATTTAAACGCTTCATCAAGAAGATCTCCGGTTCCCGTACCATGAACTGACGAAACGGCAATAGGTTCACCGAGCCCAAGATTATAGAATTCATAAAATTCCGATGGTACCTCACCTATAGAATCCACTTTATTAACGCAAAGAACAACAGGTTTTTTTGATTTTCTGAGCATAGCAGAAATATCACGATCAGTCGCAGTCATACCTGTTTTTACGTCTGTTATAAAAATTATAACGTCAGCGGTATCTATAGCAACGTTTGCCTGTTCACGCATCTGAGTGAGCAAAATATCTTTACCTGCAGGTTCTATACCGCCTGTATCTATCAGTGTAAATTCTTTGCCCGACCACTCTGCGTCTGCATATATTCTGTCACGGGTAACACCCGGTGTATCTTCAACTATAGAAAGACGTTTACCTGTCAACTTATTAAAAAGAGAGCTTTTTCCAACGTTTGGTCTGCCTACTATTGCAATTACCGGTTTAGACATTTGCATCCACCCTTTCTCCAAGTATTTTTTCCACAACATCATAACCGTCGTTATAAGAAATGTCAATTTTTCTATTGATAGCTTTTTCAGTTTCCTCAACAGTTATACTATCAAGGAACATATCCTGCTCCGCTCTGAGCATCGAAGACGGTATAATCATACGTTTTGGAAGTTCTTTATCTCTAAGTTGGTCAATTATATCCGTTGCAGTCACAAGCCCTGCGACAGTTATTTTTGTTCCGAAATAATTATTTATTATAGGATATATTTTACAATCAAGATTAGGTCTTTTTTGTTTTATTTTGTCAACAACTTTCTGCATAATTTCAGCAGGAAGCACACCTGTTATTATGCCGCAGCTAACAGGTTTTTCATCATATTCAAGCAAATTCACAGCTTTGTAAACTTCAGCCAACAGACTTGTTCCCAGACCTACGCCGTTTTCTATCTGAGGATACCCGTCATAATATTCTTCACACGGCAGGGGTATCTCACCCTTTATGAAAAATTCATCCGATGGGTAAAACAGACGCACACCATATTTTTCGTTGCATCTATCCCCTATTTTATTAATTATTTCAACAGTTTTACGGCAATCATCTTTTTCAAAAGGTTCAAGAGGATAAAGCCCATCACGAAACTTTGTGAGTCCAACGGGAACAATACTCACAGAATTAACTGCAGGATAAAGCGCCTCAAGATCGCAAAGTGTTTTTTTGAGATTTTCACCGTCATTGACATTTTTACAAAGAACTATCTGGCAGTTCATTGTTATTCCCGCTTTGGCAAAGGTTTCAAGTCGTTCATTTATATAGGCCGCATTGGGATTTTTCATCATTTTAACTCTAAGTTTAGGATCTGTGGTATGCACAGATATATTTATGGGAGAAATACGCATTTTGCATATTCTGTCTATATCTTTTTCATCAAGGTTTGTAAGAGTTACATAGTTTCCAAGCAAAAAGGAAAGTCTTGCATCGTCATCCTTAAAATACATAGTTTCTCTCATATTAGGAGGCAACTGGTCTATAAAACAAAATATACATTTATTTTTACAACTGCGTTGTTTATCTATAAGATACGTATCAAAGTTTATTCCCAGTGGTTCATCAGGGTCTTTTTCTATTTCAAAAACCACTGTTTCACCATCACAAACAGTTTCAATTTCCAAAAACTCGTTATTGGAGTAAAACATATAGTCAATAACATCGTTTATTTCGTTGTTATTAATGGAAACAAGCAAATCTCCACCTTTAAGCCCGAGTTCATCTGCTATAGAATCTACATCGACACAGTTAATCTTAGCTGACACGCAAATCCTCCTTTCCAATAAAAAATAACTCAATTAATAAAAAAAGAGAAGGCGAGCCTTCTCTTTTTTGAAAAACTAAAATTACTCAGCGTCTTTTGCTTCTTTAGCTTCTGCTTTTTTAGCTTCTGCTTTTGCAGACTCTTTAACAAGTTTTCCGTCCTTAAGTACTTCTTTACCGTCATAATAGCCACAGTTTGCACATACTTTATGAGGTGCTGTAAGCTCATGACAGTTAGGACATTCTACCATTGCAGGAGCACCAAGCTTCCATACATTGGATCTTCTCTTATCACGTCTTGCTTTTGAAACCTTTCTCTTCGGTACTGCCATCTTTATATCCTCCTGATTTTATTTATCAATTAATTTTTTAAGTACTGCCAATCTCGGATCGGTAGTTCTAATATCACACGAACAGCTTTCTGTATTCAGATCGCATCCACAAACAGGACAAAGCCCTTTACAATCTTCTGTACAAAGCGGTTTCGCGGGAAATTCAAAATAAATTTGGGTACGAATTTCTTCTGTTATATCTATACAAAGGCCCGAATCTGAATAAATAACGTCTTCAAAATCTTCAGTTTCGTCTCTACGCACAATTTTCTTCGTTTTAAAGTTTACAGGCATTGAAAATTGTTTAAGGCATCTGCTACAACAAGTTTCAAACTGCGATTCAACTGCAACCTCACATGTAACCACTCCGCTTTCAGAACTAATTATAACGTGTGCTTTAACAACGTCACATTCGCTCTCGTACGGAAAATCCACAAGGTCGTTTTTAGTAAACTCAAAATCGTATTCTTTATGATAAGTATGAGATGCAAAAGCATCTCTGACAGAAATTTTCATATTTCACCCATTTCAAAATAGCACTTAATATTATAATTACCAACAGCGTAGTTGTCAACAAAAATTTCAATTTAATTTAAAATTAATGTTAAAACGTCTTTTTACCCGCTTCATAAATCGCAGAACTCAAGGAAATTGTCAGGTTGGAATTTATTACTCTGAGTTCGTCAACAAATTCTTTTTTCGTATTTTCATTTATCAGTTTTACTTTGAACCAAAGCTGATAAAGCGAACCGAAATCAGCCGTTTTTACTCTTTCAAGAGTATGATATTTCGTATATTTATCAAAAACGACATTAAACATTTCTTCAAAATCGGCATCTTCAGGCACCGTTACTTTAAGAAGCATTTCTGACGATTTCACAGCTCCCGAACCTGCAATTTTTATAAGCATAAAGACAATAGAAATTATAATCACGAATATAATTCCGAATGCTATATAGCCTGTACCGCAGGCAAGTCCCGCAGCCATCGTTACGCAGACAAAGGTTATATCTCTCGGATTTCCCGGTTCTGAACGGAAACGAATAAGCGCAAAAACTCCACCAAGTGAAAAAGCTCTTGCAATATCACTGCCCACAAGAGAAATAATCATGGCAATAACTGCAGGAAGAACAATAAGCGAGGTTATGAAATAATTTGATCCGCCTTCATTTCTTGTTACTATAAAATAACTTAAAGCTATAAGCAATCCCAAAAGCAGAGAAAAACCTATAGTTGTAAGAACACTACCTACAGTAAGAGCTGATTGAATAGACGGTGTAAATAAATCTTCAAAGAATGTTCGCATTTGGTTTTATCCTTTCAGGTAAAATATGATTTTTATAGTACGTTCCGTATTTAGAAAAGCCTTGTCTGAAAACTTTATTCTGTCCAAGCAGTTTTGACAGCCACAAAGGCATATAATGAGACAGTTTTATTTCCATAATACGCATATCCTGTGGAATAAGAAGCGTACTATCTGTCTGTGAAAAGGATTCTTTTCCTGCTCTTAATTCAGAATCAAATGTGATACGGATATTTTTATCAGCTTTAGCAAAATAAGCTTCTCTCTCGTACGAAATATAAGTTTTATGAAAAACAGGGAATTTTTTCATATAACACTCAATCTCATTTACAATCTGATCGTGAATAAACTCTCCGTTCCTGTCCGCTTTGCCGGTTTCAATAAACCTAAGAGCATCTTTATATTTCATAACCGCTCTTCGTTTATTTACACAGCCGTTACATTTCTTTTTGAGTTCAACAAAAACGTTATCATCATCAGACGGGTCAGGATAATACGAACGAAGTCGCAATTTTTCTTTAAAAAACGGTTTTGAAACCGAATGTCTGACAACGTCATACGTTTCACAGTCATAATAAGTATTGTAAAGGCTGTATTTTTTGCCATCAGCACAGTAAGTGTCTACATTAACATACGGCATAATACCCTCAACGATATTTTGATACTGTTGCAATGTCAGCAGATATTTATATTCGTATCTTTTAAATGTTTTAATAGACACCGGATATACCTCAACATCTTTTTTTACATAATAACATATTCTTATTGCAAAGTAAACACATTATTTTATAAACAAATTTGTAATGTCACATTGACATAGTCCAAGTTTTATAGTAAAGTTATATAGTTAAATTAATATATTAAGAAGGAATAAACATGGCAAAAAGAGAAGATTTAAGAAACATAGCTATCGTTGCTCACGTTGACCACGGTAAAACCACCCTTGTTGACCAGATGTTAAAACAGAGCGGCACTTTCCGTGAAAATCAGGTTGTTGCAGACCGCGTTATGGATAACAATGACCTTGAGCGCGAACGCGGAATTACAATATTGGCTAAAAACACATCTATTTATTACAATGACGTAAAAATCAACGTAATCGATACTCCCGGACATGCCGATTTCGGCGGCGAGGTTGAGCGCGTTCTCAAAATGGTGGACGGCGTAATACTTCTTGTTGATGCCGCAGAGGGTCCTATGCCTCAGACAAGATTCGTGCTTCAGAAAGCACTTCAGATGCAACACAAAGTAATCGTTGTTGTAAACAAGATTGACAGACCTGATCAGCGCGTACACGAAGTTGTTGACGAGGTTCTTGATTTGCTTATAAGTCTTGATGCAAACGACGACCAGCTTGACAGTCCCGTTCTGTTCTGTTCTGGCCGTGACGGTACTGCATCGCTTTCTCCCGACAGCGCAGGTGAAAACCTTATTCCCCTTTTTGATGCTATTCTCGAACATATAGACGCTCCTGAAGTTGAACTTGAGGGTCCTACACAGATGCTCGTTTCATCAATTGACTACAACGAATACGTAGGAAGAGTCTGCATAGGAAAAATAGAGCGCGGAAATATGGTTAAAAATCAGGAAATAAAAATCTGCGAATATCACGATGCACACGCACCCTACAATGCTAAAATAGTAAATCTATATCAAATAGACGGTCTTAACCGAGTTGCTGTTGAAGATGCAAAAGCCGGTGACATTGTATGTATATCGGGCATTTCAGATATTACCATCGGCGATACGGTATGTGACGTTCAATGTCCTGAGCCTCTTCCATTTGTAAAAATATCCGAACCCACAGTTGAAATGACTTTCTCCGTCAACAACGGTCCTTTTGCAGGTAAAGAAGGTAAATTCGTAACTTCAAGACATCTTCGTGAAAGACTTATGAGAGAGCTTTTAAAAGACGTTTCTTTAAGAGTTCACGATACTGACAGCACTGAAAGTTTCAAGGTCTCAGGCAGAGGTGAAATGCATTTATCAATTCTTATTGAAACAATGCGCAGAGAAGGTTACGAATTCTTAGTTGGCGCGCCTAAAGTTTTATACAAAGAAATAGACGGAAAACTCCACGAGCCTATTGAAAGATTTGTTTGTGACGTTCCATCTGACTATATGGGCTCAGTAATGGAAAAATTAGGTTCAAGAAAAGGCGAACTTGTACAGATGTCTCCTACAGGTGACAGAATGAGACTTGAATATCTCGTTCCGTCAAGAGGTCTTTTCGGATACAAAAACGAATTTCTTACCGACACACGAGGCGAAGGTATTATGAGTACCGTATTTGACGGATATGCTCCTTTCAAAGGTGATATTTCAAGCCGTACAACAGGCTCTCTCGTTGCTTTTGAAACCGGCGAAGCTGTAACATACGGATTGTACAACGCGCAGGAACGCGGTGTTATGTTTATCACTCCCGGCACACCTGTATACGAAGGTATGATTGTAGGTGTTTCTCCAAAAAGTGAAGACATCAACGTAAACGTATGCAAGAAAAAACACGTTACAAATATGCGTGCGGCTGGTTCTGACGAAGCTTTAAGACTTGTTCCGCCCAAGATTATGAGTCTTGATGCTTGTATTGAATTTATATCAGACGACGAACTTATTGAGGTTACTCCCGAATCTTTAAGACTTCGCAAAACAATACTTTCAAACACACAAAGAGCAAAAGTTAAATTCGGCGGTAAAAATTAACGATTTACAGAGGAATATAATATGAACTTTTATATGCCAACCAAAATGGTCATAGGAAAAGACTGTATTAAAAGCAACAAGAATTTACTTACTCCTTTAGGAAAAAAAGCAGTTATTGTAACAGGAAAAAGCTCTGCCAAAAAATGCGGTGCGCTTGATGACGTAATCTGCACACTCACCGAGCTTTCCATTGAATACAAAATTTATGACAACATTAGACAAAATCCAACTATTGAAAGTTGTATAGAAGCAGGAGCTCTTTCAAAAGAATTTGGCGCTGATTTTATAATCGGTATCGGCGGTGGCTCTCCCTTGGATGCTTCTAAAGCCGTTGCGGTTTTTGCAACAAACGAAATTAGCGAAAGTGATTTTTATGCTCTTAGATGGCCAAACTCTCCCCTGCCCGTTGTTGCGGTAGGCACTACTGCAGGAACCGGTTCTGAGGTTACACAGGTTGCAGTAATTACCAATTCAGACGGTATGAAAAAGAGCGTACGTCACGAGCTTTCATTCCCTGTAATTGCCTTTGGCGATGCAAAGTACACTCTTTCATTAGACGACAGATTCACAAGGTCAACTGCGGCAGACGCTCTTGCCCACTGCGTTGAAAGTTATTTCAATGAAACTGCCACAGACCTTTCAAGGATTTTCGCTTTAAGAGGAACAGAAATTCTTGTTAAGGTTATGAAAGATATCTGCAGTGGAAAAGAAATTAATTTTTCTATGAGAGAAGATTTATACAAAGCTTCTTTATATGGAGGTCTTGCGATTTCCGTTACAGGGACTAATTTCCCCCACGCAATGAGTTATTTCTTATCAGAAAATCACGGCATACCTCACGGCGCCGCCTGTGCTTTCTATCTCCCTGAATTTATTGATTACAACAAAAATGCGGCTCCGGAATTATCTGATGAGTTTTTCTCTTTTCTTTCTTCTGATTCTGAAAGTTTCAAAAAAATCATAGTTGATTTTTCTCCGAAGGTAGACGTAAAATTAACTTCAGAGCAAAAAACAGAATTAAATCCACGTTGGATAAACAACAGTTGTCTGAAAAAATGCATAGCTGGAATAACTCCTGAATTTTTACAAAATATGATAAACAAACTATTTTAGGAGAATTTTAAAATGAACATTATTGTTGCTCAGTCAGGCGGTCCTACATGCGCTATAAACTCATCGCTTTTAGGTGTATTCAAAGGCGGTCTTAATGCAAAAGAAATTGATATTGTTTACGGTTCACTTAACGGCATTGAAGGTATTCTCAATGACAATATCGTAAATCTTAATGAACATATAAAAACAGAAGCTGATATGGAACTTGTCCGTCAGACTCCTGCCACTTTACTTAAATCCTGCAGATACAAACTCCCAGAAGCTGACAAACAGCCTGAAGTTTACGAAACAATCAAATCAAATTTAGAAAAGCACGGAATCGGCGCATTTTTCTACATCGGTGGAAACGATTCAATGGATACAGTTAACAAAGTATCTGCTTATTTTAAAAAGACGGGTTGCGATATTAAAGTTATAGGCGTTCCGAAAACAATAGACAACGATCTTATGTGCACCGACCATACTCCAGGTTTTGGTTCTGCAGCAAAATACGTTGCAACCACCTTAAAAGAAATCGCACGTGACTGCACTGTATATAATCTCAAATCAGTTACTATTATAGAAATAATGGGAAGAGATACAGGTTGGCTTACAGCAGCTTCATCTGTTCTTCACGCAAACGGCGAAGATGCCCCTCATCTTATCTATTTGCCGGAAGTTAAATTCTCAAAAGAAAACTTTGTTGAAGATATAACAAACGCTTTCAAAAAACAAAACACCGTAATTGTTGCAGTTTCCGAAGGTGTTCAAATGGAAAATGCCGATTTTATGAGCGGCGCTACAGACAATTTCGGTCACAAATACCTTTCAGGTATAGGCAGATGTCTTGAAAACATTGTAAGAACAGAAATCGGTTGCAAAGTACGTTCAATTGAACTTAATCTTATGCAGCGTTGTTCCTCACACCTTGCTTCAAAAACTGATCTTGATGAAGCTGAGATAATAGGTACAGAAGCTGTTAAAACTGCCCTTGCAGGCGGTACAGGCAAGGTTATGACATTCAAAAGAGTTTCAAATAATCCTTACAAAGTTGAAATTGAAAGCGCAAACGCAAATGAAATTGCCAATGCAATCAAATACGTTCCTACAGAATGGATTAACGAGCGCGGAAACGGTCTTACAAAAGAAGCAATAGACTACATATTACCTCTTATGCAGGGCGAAATTGACGTTAAATTTGAAGAAGGTTTGCCGAAACATTTCAAAATAGACTAAAATACAAAAAATAAGCGTAAAGCAATATTGCTTTACGCTTATTTTTATGCAACAGGAAGATATACGCTATATAATGCGTTGACAGTTCCCTCTTTGAACACCGTAACTATTTTAAGTTCGTTACCGCTAAGAAGTAAAACAGACGGTTTTCCGTTACCGTCAAGGTCTGCAAAAAATGGCATCACATCACAGGGTGATTTTTCAAAATCGGAAAACAGCACATTCTTGCCAAGTGTACCCGACATCATAACAAGCAAAGTATAGTCATCTGTCTTTGCTTTTACAAAAGCTTCGTTTGTTCCGTCCGTATCAAGATCTGTTTCCCACACCTTCACTGATTCTATCGGCATTTCACCAAGATTATCTTTAAAGCTTTCTTTAATAAACTCCAGATATTCCGAAGGTGCTTTGTTTTTTTCATCATATTCCATTATTCGCAAGTCCGGATAAAGTCTCCAATTACCTGAAAGAGCAAGTGTTTCATAAGGATTTTTGGCGTTTTTCTTAAAATCCTCATAAGTATCTGCACCGATATTAAAACCGTTGTTATCAAAATATGTAAAAGTCTTTTGCTTTACACCATCGTCGTTTTCAAGGATATTATTGAGGTTATAATAGTAGACATCACCTGCCAGAGATAGCTTTCCGTTATCGGTATAAGCTACGGGAACAGGGCCTTTATCGGTTATAATATAGACACCATTAATACCATCGGTGTTTGTATTTTCATATGTGGCTTTATCCTCCGCATTACTTTTTGGCTCTATATTGTTTTTTGAACAAGATACGCTCATTGCAAGTACTAATATCAGCAGTAATATATGTTTCAGTTTCATTTTACAAGCTCCTTTGGATTTATTATTCATTAATTTATATTACAAATCCAATAAAAAAATGCACCGAAAATAAATTCGGTGCATTTTTTATTAATAAGCGTTGTTTTTTAATACATTCCGCCCATGCCGCCGCCCATCTGGCTCATAGCTGCAGCTGCCTGAGCTGCATCTGCGGCAGGGTCTTTGATATCAGCTACAAGGCTTTCTGTTGTAAGAACAGTAGATGCAACTGATGCTGCGTTTTGGAGTGCAGAACGTGTAACCTTAGTAGGATCAACGATACCTGCTTCAAACATATTACAGTAAACTTCTGCAAAAGCATCAAAACCGTAATCTGATTTATCGTTTTTGATAATATTATCAAGAATAACTGAGCCTTCAAGACCGCAGTTGATAGCTATCTGACGAACAGGTTCTTCAAGTGCTTTAATAACAATATCAATACCTGTTTTCTCATCACCTGTTGATTGTTCTGAAAGTTTGATTATTTCAGGGATAGCTTTGATATAAGCTGTACCGCCGCCTGCAACGATACCCTCTTCAACAGCTGCTTTTGTTGCTGCAAGAGCATCTTCTACGCGGAGTTTTTTCTCTTTCATTTCTGTTTCTGTTGCAGCACCTACTTTAATAACTGCAACACCGCCTGCGAGTTTTGCAAGACGTTCTTCTAATTTTTCTCTGTCAAAATCAGAAGATGTTGTTTCTATTGCATTACGGATCTGAGCAACACGTGAATCAATTTTTTCAGGTGTTCCGAAACCGCCTACGATAGTTGTATTTTCTTTGGTTACTTTAATCTGATTTGCACGACCGAGCATATCAATTGTAGCTTCTTTAAGGTCAAGACCTACTTCTTCTGATATAACCTGACCGCCAGTAAGAATTGCAATATCCTGAAGCATTTCTTTACGTCTGTCACCAAATCCGGGAGCTTTTACTGCAACGCAGGAGAATGTACCGCGGATTTTGTTTACGATAAGTGTAGCAAGTGCTTCACCTTCGATATCTTCTGCAATAATTACAAGTTTCTTACCTGCCTGTACGATTTGTTCCAAAACAGGAAGTATTTCCTGAATGTTTGTGATTTTCTTGTCTGTGATAAGAATGAATGCATCGTCAACAACAGCTTCCATTTTATCAGCATCTGTAACCATATAAGGTGTGATATAACCACGATCAAACTGCATACCTTCAACAACGTCACAATGTGTTTCCGCTGTTTTTGATTCTTCAACAGTTATAACACCGTCGGTTTTTACTTTTTCCATAGCTTCTGCAATAAGTTTACCTACGGCTTCATCTGAAGATGAAACTGTTGCAACTCTTGCTATATCATCAGTACCATTGATTTTCTGTGAGTTTGCAATAACT
The DNA here is from genome assembly GCA_045657265.1 of Eubacteriales bacterium. Classification (GTDB taxonomy): domain Bacteria; phylum Bacillota; class Clostridia; order Oscillospirales; family QAKW01; genus RGIG9041. The sequence goes on from JAZOSU010000007.1 coordinate 37,420, forward strand.
ACTTCAACTGTTCTGTCAACAGCTTTTTTGATACCGCGTCTGAGTATCATAGGATTAGCACCTGCAGCAACGTTTTTGACACCTTCACGAATAAGTGCCTGTGCAAGAAGTGTTGCGGTTGTTGTGCCGTCACCTGCTGTATCGTTTGTTTTTGTAGAAACTTCTTTAACAAGCTGAGCGCCCATATTTTCAAAAGCATCATCAAGCTCGATTTCTTTAGCTATCGTAACACCGTCATTTGTTATCAGCGGTGCGCCGAATTTTTTATCAAGAGCTACGTTTCTTCCTTTAGGACCAAGTGTTATTTTAACTGTATTTGCAAGTTTATCAACACCAGCCTGCAAAGCTTTTCTGGCATCTTCGCCGTAAATTATCTTCTTAGCCATAATATTTTTCTCCTTATTCTACTATAGCAAGTATATCGCCTTGTCTTACGATTATATACTCTTCACCATCAATTTTTATTTCAGTTCCGCTATATTTACTTGTAACTACTTTATCTCCGGTTTTAACTGTCATTTTAATTTCAACACCGTCTACTATTCCGCCGGGGCCAACTTCAACGACCTGAGCGATCTGTGGTTTTTCTTTTGCGGCAGCTGTTAAAATAATACCGCTGTTTGTTGTTTCTTCAGCTTCAACCATTTTGACTACTACTCTATCTGCAAGTGGTTTGAGTTTCATTATTTATTTCCTCCTGAATTAACATTTTTAGCACTCTTGTTTATTGAGTGCTAATATATGATATCACAAATAAAACATTTTGCAATAGTTTTTTAAAATTTTTTCAAATTTAATTGCAATAAGTGAAAAAAAGTGGTAAAATCAATAAAAATTCACACTAAAAGGTTGAAATACACGCATGAGAGAAATCACCAAAAGTCTTGCAGAAAGTACAAATAAGTTATTTGCCGTTGAGCTTTGCGGCACGTCTTACTGCGACGAGCATTACAAGGTTAAAAGAGAAAATCCTAAGGTACACAAATTTGCATACGTAATATCCGGCAAAGGTACAATCATAACTCAAAATGGAAAAGAAACCTGTGAAACCTGTGACGTTTTTTATCTCCCTGCAGGAATTAATCACGAATACAGAACAGATGGTAAAGACACCTGGACACACATATGGTTCAGCGTTAAAGGAGAGCTTGTTGATTCTCTTGTTAAAATTTACGGACTTGACACTCAGAGGGTATTTAAAAATTGCCGTGTCTTCAGTTTATTCGATGAATTTGTAAGAAACATCAACAGTATGATAGACAGAAAAGAAGCTGAGCGTGACAATGCTGTAATTATGCACAAAATCATCACTGAAATGCACGAATGTACAGCTTCTGTCGGCCCTGAGTTTTCCGACGATGCTACTACTTTAAAAGAGTTTCTTGACAACAACTATACTAAAACCGTAAGCAACAAAGAACTTTCCGAGCTTATAGGGAAATCAGAATCACAAACAATAAGGATATTTAAAAAGGCGTTTAACAAAACGCCTTACGATTATTCGCTTGAAAGAAAACTTGTTGCCGCCAAGCAAATGCTTAAAAACACAGCTATGCCTATACGCGATATTTCTTACACTCTCGGATTTACAAACGAGCATTATTTTTCAAGTTGTTTTAAAAATCACGAGGGTATAACCCCTCTCAAATACCGCAAAAATTAATTATTTTCTGAAAAATCCGCCTTTACGATGAGAATCGACTGACATTACAAGACCCATAAGACATACAGAGGATAGCATTGACGAGCCTCCGTAACTAAAGAACGGAAGAGTTATACCTATTACGGGTAAAAGCCCAAGACACATTCCTATATTTTCCGCCGCCTGAAAAATAAATACTGCGGCAACACCTGAACATACAAGCATTCCTGTAAAATCACGTGAATTTTTTGCACAGTAAAGAACTCTTATAATAATTGCAAGTACAAGAGCAAGAATAACCATACTTCCGAAAAATCCAAGTTCCTCCCCTGCTACAGAAAAAATAAAGTCTGTTTGTTTGGCCGGAAGAACGCTGTACTGCGTCTGCACACCTTCAAAAAGTCCGGAACCTGATATACCGCCCGAACCTAAAGCTATCTTACTCTGTATAGTATGATATCCGTAACCGAGCGGATCGAGAGTTGGGTCATAAACTGCGAGAATACGCATCTGTTGATATTCTGACAGGTTATTGAAAACAAGCGGTGCCGCTGCGGCAATAAAAACCCCGCCTATTATGAAATAGAGTCTATGAAGTCCTGCGGCAAACATCATTACAACAAATGTAAACAAAAAGACAAGTCCCGTACCAAGATCGCCTTCCATCATAATAAGCGCAAAAATTACGCCGAAATGAAGTCCCAGCGGAATTATTGCTCTGGGGTAGTTGATATATTCTTTTACCATATTTATATGCGAAGCAAAGGTTAAAATAAAACCTACCTTTACAAATTCGGAAGGCTGAATACTGACAGGTCCTAAAATTATCCAGTTTTTATTACCGTAAACTTCAGTACCTACAATCAAAGTCAGCACAAGAATAAATATACAGCCGGCATAAATAAACTTGTTCAAAGAAACGAGATTTTCCACGTCAATAAGCAGAATAATCGCGGTCGCGGCAAGACCAATAAGCATCGCGGCAAGTTGAACCACAACATATTTCTTTGTATTGAAACTTGCAGTTGCTGAAGCTATCAGTGTAAGTCCGAACACGGAAGATGACACGCAAAGAGAAAGCAGAATTAAATCTACTTTTTCAAAAATATATCCAAAAAATGAAAATATCTTATGCATTTTTTTACCTTCCTTTCAAAAACTTCACAAATATTATATATAACCTCAAAACAAAATACAAGTACAACCTTGAAAAGAAAAAATTGTACTGTTATAATGAATGTTAAAAAAACAGAATATGGAGTAAAAATGGAAAAAATACTCAAAAATCTTGAAGATACAGAGCTTGTAGCAAAAGAATTTGCAAAAACTCTGACAAAGCCTGTTATAGTTGCTTTCACAGGACAGCTTGGTGCAGGCAAAACTACTTTTATAAAATACTTATGCAAAGAGCTTGGCTATAACGGAATTGTAACCAGTCCTACTTTTGCTATTATGAACGAATATCAGGGCAGGTTGCCTATATATCATTACGATATGTACAGACTTAACGGTGCCGACGCATTATACGACATTGGATTTTATGATTTTGTCGATTCAGGTATTTCTCTTATTGAATGGAGCGAAAACGTCGCAGACGGATTAGAGGGAGAAATCATAAACATAGATATGTCATATTGTCAAGACGGAAGAAAAATAATCATTTCGGAGAACAAAAAATGAAATTATTAAGCATAGACGCTTCGGGAAAAACAACCGCTGTTGCAATTTCCGAAAACAATCAGATAATTGCAGAGGAATTTTTAAACTCAGGTCTGACACATTCGCAGACTCTTTTACCTCTTGTTGACAAAACACTGAAAAAAGCATGTATCGACATTAAGGATATAGATGAGTTCGCAGTAACGTCAGGTCCCGGTTCCTTTACAGGTCTTCGAATAGGTATGGCTCTTGTTATGGGACTTTGCAATTCAAAGCCATGCAGACCTGTTCCTTCTTTGAAAGCTCTTGCATACAATCTTATTAATGAGGACGGAATAATTGTTCCTGTTATGGATGCCAGAAGAAATCAGGTGTACACAAGTTTATATAGATGTGAAAACCAAATTTTAACTCAGCTTGAGCCGGACATGGCGATATCTGTTGACGAAGTGTTGGAACGTATCGAAAAATACAAAGATTTGCCTATATGGATTTTAGGTGACGGAGCATATTTATTTGAAGGTAAAAGTCCGTACATAAAATTCCCAAGTGAAGATTTGCTTTACATAAAAGGCAGCAGCATTACTTATGCCTCCAAAGATATTACAGCTATTGATGCCAAACAATTAAAAATAACATATTTACGTCTTTCACAGGCTGAAAGAGAATTAAAGGAGCGTACAAAAAAATGATTATAAGTATCGGTTGTGACAAAGCAGGAACACCTTTTGTTGAAAGATTTTGCAAAGAATTAGATGATAAAAACATTCAATACAAAGTTCTTTTTGACGGAAAAGAAGACGGTTGTGATTACACAGATGCAGCTTTTGCAGTAGGCAAAGACGTAGCATCAGGACAGAGTGATTTAGGAATACTCATTTGCGGAACGGGAATAGGAATGAGTATGGCGGCAAACAAAATCAAAGGAATCAGAGCTGCTGTATGTTCCGACACGTTTTCTGCAAGAATGACAAGAATACACAACAACGCAAACATTCTTTGTGTCGGAGCAAGAGTTATCGGCGAAGAACTTGCCGTTTGTATTCTCAATGAGTTTCTTGCAGGACAATTTGAAAAAGGCGGTCGTCACGAGCGCAGAGTAAACAAGATAATTGCTGCAGAAAACAATGAATTTTAATTTGATATATTAGTATATTAATTGACTTTATTATATATTTGTGTTAGAATGACATAATATATGGTAAAGTCAATTTCATTTTTTGGACAGATTGGAAATTTATGAACAAAAATATTTTTAACCGTACATTTAAATCAACTGATTTTGTTCTGCTTGGAATGCTGATTGTTTTTCCAATAGCTACGTTGTTTTTTTACCCGCCGCTTGCTATAGCCGAGTTTTTACTTTCCCTGATATACATTGCTCTGCGTATCTATTACAGAAAAACTCACAGCGACCAGCTTTACAATTATCTGCAAAGCGTAACCTTATATCTTGACGAAGCTTCAAAAGAAACCCTTACAAAATTCCCTATGCCAATTACTCTTCTTGACACAAAAGGAGAAATCGTTTGGTACAACGAGCTTTTTCACAATATTTTAACCGAAAACAAAATCCCTGAGGTTTTCGGCAAAAACTTTGATGTGATAGTGCCAAGTGTTCCTATCAGCGAACAGTCTCTTTCAAAAAAACATGAGATTACGTTTGCAGGCAGACATTATGATTTATTCATTATGCGTCAGGTGGGTTCAAAAGAAGATTTTTATTCAGTATACTGGATGGATATAACCGAAACTAAAAACGAGCTTACAAAACTTCGTTCTCAGAAATCCTGTCTTGCGTATATACTTATTGACAGTTTTGACGAGCTTCCGTCAACAATAACAGAACTTCAGACTTCTACTTTTATCACAAGAGCTGACGTTAAAGTAAGAGCTTTTGTGAAATCCATAAACGGCGTTATGCAAAAGCTCGAGCAAGACAAATATCTTGTTATTTTTGAACAGAAGCATCTGCAGACACTTGAAAAAAACAAATTTAAAATTTTATCGGACGTACGTGAAATTGCAGTTGAAGATTTTCACGCAACGCTTTCTATCGGTATCGGTTGCAGCGGTAATTCCTTAGCAGACAACGATGCAAGTGCAAGAACTGCTCTTGACGTTGCGCTGTCAAGAGGCGGTAATCAGGCAGTTGTACTCCGAAACGAAAAATACAGTTTTTACGGCGGTCAGAGTGACGGTGCACAAAGACGCAAAAAGGTTAAAGTGCGTATTATGGCAGAAGCTCTTATGGCTCAGGTACAGCATTCCGATAACGTAATTATTATGGGTCATAAATACGCAGACCTTGACTGCGTAGGCGCATCGCTGGGTCTTGCAAAATGCATTTCTTCTTTTGGTAAAAACGCTCATATTGTTTACAACCCGAAAGAAAACTTATCCAAGGCGATGTATGCTGAATCTTTAAAGATTGCCGAGTTTGAAGATACTTTTATAGAACCGTCTGCAGCTTTAAAGATTATCACAGAAAACACTTTACTTATAATCGTTGACACTCACAACTGCGAGTACATTGAAAGTGAAAAAATATACGAAATTGCAAAAAAGGTCGTTGTAATTGACCATCACAGAAAAACAGTACAGAATGCAATTTCCAACACAGTAATCAATTTTCACGAGCCTAACGCATCTTCCTGCTGCGAAATGGTAAGTGAGCTTTGTGAAAGCATATCCCATTTGAAACTTTCAAAGCACGTTGCAAATGCTCTTTTATCAGGTATTTTCCTTGATACAAAAACATTTACCGAAAGAACCGGTGTACGTACGTTTGAAGCGGCAGCTTATCTTAAAAGACAGGGTGCTGATACCTCAGCTGTTAAAGAGTTTTTTAAAAACGACATTGAAAGTTACAAAAAACAAATTGATATGATCAGCGATGCAGAGGTTATTTCTGAGCATTTTGCCGTTTCTGTCTGGCGCGGAGAAAGTTTTGACGGGATTAAACTTATTGCATCTAAAGCGGCAGATGAAATGCTTAATCTTAACAACATTGACTGTTCATACGTGATTTATCCCGAAAACGGTGATATACACATTTCCGCAAGAAGTGATACCAAGTTTAACGTTCAGCGAGATATGGAAAAGTTAGGCGGCGGAGGTCACAGAAATGCGGCAGGCGCACAAATACAGGATGCCGACATTGATGCGGTATACGATATGCTTATTGAAATATTAAAAGATCCGGAAAGAGAGGAATAACAGAATGAAAGTAATATTACTTCAAGATGTAAAAGGCAAAGGTAAACGCGGAGATCTTATAAACGTATCCGACGGTTACGGAAGAAATTTTCTTATAGCAAAAGGACTTGCTACAGAAGCTACCGCACAGGTGCAGAATGATTTTTCAGGTAAAGCAAGTGCTGAAAAATTCAGAATTGAAACAGAAACTGCTGCCGCAAAAGAAAATGCGACTAAGCTTGACGGAAAAACTTTCACACTTAAAGCTCAGGGCGGTGACAGTGGTAAGCTTTTTGGCAGTATTACTTCAAAAGAAATTGCTGAGTTTATCAAATCTCAGACAGGCGTTGAGGTTGACAAGAAAAAAGTTGAAGTTGACACTATCAAAGCTTTCGGCACATATCCCTGTACTGTTAAGCTTTACAAAGGAATCAGCGCTAAAATCAACATCAGTGTAGAAAAGGATAACTAAAAATGGAGCTTTCCGATATCAGAAGGATACCTCACAGTGTAGAAGCCGAGCAATGTGTCATCGGTTCTATACTTATTGATCCGGGGTGTATAAATCTCATTGCTGACAAGCTGTCACCTTCTCACTTCTACGTAGAAAAATATGCCGCTATATATGACATAATTTTCAATATGTTTCTCACTAGCAAAAGTATAGATTTTGTAACTGTTCTTGAAAGTGTTAAAGCTCAGGGTATATTTGATGAGACAGAAGGCAAAAAAGTGCTTTTTGAAATGACTCAGCTTGTTCCAAGCACTAAAAATATTGCAGAATATGCAAAAATCATCGTTGAAAAATCAAGTTTGAGAAAACTTATTGATGCATGTGCTGATATTTCTCAGATGTGTTATGAGCAAAGTCAGGATACTACAAACATACTTGACATTGCAGAAACAAGAATATATGAAATAATGCAGAGCAGAACAAACACTGCTCTTACTCCCATAAAAAATGCAATCTTAGAGAGCTATGACAAAATAAACAAAATTGCCAACGATAAAAATGCGTTTATGGGTCTTCAGACACGTTACGGTGAAATTGACAGAATGCTTTCAGGTCTGGGTAAAAGTGACCTTATACTTATTGCCGCCCGTCCGGGTGTCGGTAAAACGTCTTTTGCTCTTAACATTGCTCAAAACATTGCCCTTGACAAGCCAAAAAAGACTATTGCCGTATTTTCACTCGAAATGTCAAACGATCAGCTTGCAAACAGAATGCTTTCTGCTCAGAGCGGAATTGACAATATGAAATTCAGAAACGGTGAGCTTAATGACGATGACTGGGTTAAACTTGCAGAAGCGTCGGTTGTTCTTTCTGATACCGAGGTTTATTTTGATGACACTGCAGGTATAACGGTAGCTCAGATGAAAGCCAAGCTTCGCAGACTTAAAAAGCTTGATCTTATAATCATCGACTATCTTCAGCTTATGTCCGGTGGCGGACGCTACGAAAACAGAACTACTGAAGTAGGCGCGATTTCAAGAGCTCTTAAAGTTATGGCAAAGGAATTCAACGTTCCCGTCATTACACTTTCACAGCTCAACCGTGAAAGTGAAAAAACAAAATCAAAACCACAGCTTTCAAACCTTCGTGAATCGGGTTCAATAGAGCAGGATGCTGATGCTATTTTGTTTTTATGGAAACCCGAAGAAGAGGAATCTGTTGGCGGAAGCATTGATATTGTAAAATGCGAAGTTGCGAAAAACAGACACGGTCCTACAGGATCAATTGATCTTGCATGGTCACCAAGTACCACAAGATTTACAAATATTGCTAAAATGTGATGTTACAGGAAAAAGTATTAAACACAATAAAAAATTCAGATTTAATTCCCGAAGGATGCGTTGTTATTGCTGCGGTTTCAGGGGGGGCAGATTCGGTTTGTCTTTTAGACATACTCATTAGTCTTTCAGAAAAGCTTTCTTTTTCTGTAGAATGTGCCCACGTTAACCATAACCTACGAGGCGCCGAATCTGACGGTGACGAAGCATACGTCAGACATCTATGCGAAAAATACGGAATAACATTACACGTAAAAAGTGTTGACGTCAAAGCATTATCCAAGGGCAAAAGCATTGAGGATACTGCAAGAAAAGTCAGATATGATTTTTTTGAGCAGTTATGCAAAAACAGAAATGCAAAGGTTGCAACCGCCCACACCCTTAACGATAATACCGAAACTTTCTTTATAAATCTGTTAAGAGGCAGTTCAAGCAGAGGACTTTCGGGAATACCAATTAAAAGAGATAACGTTATAAGACCGTTACTTGACGTCACAAGAGACGAAATTATAGAATATCTGAAAAAACAGAATCTCAAGTTTTGTACCGACAGTACAAATGCGGATACAGATTTTTTAAGAAATTTCATAAGACACAACATTGTTCCCGTATTTGAAAGCAGAGACGGAATAAGCCTTCACAAAAGTGTCAAAAAAGCTACGACTAATCTGCAAAAAGAAAGTGAAGCTCTGGATATCATAACTGATAATATGATAACCGACAACGTGAATACTCTCAAAACTTATTCCGATGCAGTTCTATACAGAGTGCTTACGAAAATGCTCGAAAAAGAACAAGGGATTATTCTTGACAGCGTTCATTTTAATGCTGTAAAATCTCTTTTATACAAGCAAAGCGGAAAAGAACAGATTCAAGGTGACATTTACGCTTTTTTAAGCAGAGGAAAACTATATTTTGCAAAGCTTTATCTCAAAACTTCCGACGAATATCCGCTTGAGTTGGGCGAAAATAACATATTTGGAAAAAATATATTAATAAAAAAGCCTGAAGAAATTTACAAAGCTTTAACAAAATACTGCATTGACTGTGATAAAATAAACGGTAGTTTATATATAAGAATGAGAAAAGACGGAGATGTTTTTAACTGCATCGGAAGAAATTCCAGCACAAAACTGTCAAAACTTCTCAAAAATGATAAACTTCCTCAGGATTTGCGGGACAGTCTTGCTGTTATTTGCGACGAAAGTGGAAAAATCGTATTTGTCGAAAAATACGGTGCAGATGAAGACGTAAAAATCACAAACGAGTCCAAAAACATAATAAGTATTGAAATCAAGGGGAAAATATAAAATGATAAACGACATTGAATATGTTCTTATTTCAGAAGAGCAAATAAAAAGTAAACTATGTGAGCTTGGAGAAAAAATTTCTCAGCATTACAATGGTAAAAATTTACTTGTAATATCAATTCTTAAAGGTGCCGCTGTTTTTATGGCTGATATTATCAGACACATAAACATTCCTCTGCAAATTGATTTTATGGTGGTTTCAAGTTACGGCAAAGGAACAAATACATCCGGAAGCGTAAAAATTATCAAAGATCTTGATATTGACGTCAGAGATTACGACATACTTATCGTAGAGGATATTCTCGACAGCGGTGTTACTCTTTCAAATCTTATTAAGGTTTTAGAATCAAGAAATCCAAAATCAGTTAAAATATGTTCTTTATTAAGCAAACCCGAAAGACACAAGGTTAAAGTTCCTCTTGAATATTTGGGATTCGAAGTTCCCGACGAATTTGTTGTGGGCTACGGTCTTGATTATGCAGAGCGTTACAGAAATTTACCTTTTATCGGTGTACTTAAAAGAGAAATTTATTCATAAATTTATTCCAAATACGGAGAATGGAGAAAGACTTGAAGAAGAAAAGAAATGTTGGAGGGTTTATATACCTAACTATACTGGTAGTAATTATCATTTCGATTTTTTCTACCGTTGCGGGCGGTGCAAAACCGACTGCTGTAACTTACAAAAAACTTGTTGATCTTTTTGCAGATGAGCAAGTAACCGAATTCAGCGTGGTAGGTTATGATATTTCCTGTAAATTAAAAGACGGTTCTATGGTTACACATGAACTTTTATCTTTTGAAATGTTCAGAACAAACATATTTGAAAAATATGTTATTCCTCAGCAAGAGGCAGGAATTATTACAGAATACAACCTTGAAGAAGGATTCTCACTTCCATGGTGGGTTTCATTCCTCCCCTATTTACTTATAATAGGTACCATTATTCTGTTTTGGGTATTCACATCAAAACAGATGGGTGGTAAAGGCGGCGCAGGTTTTGCAAAACCCAGAATCAAAATGGGATCTGATGAAAAGAAAAAGAAAACCTTTAATGACGTTGCCGGTGCTGACGAAGAAAAACAGGAACTTACAGAAATCGTTGATTTTCTTAAATCACCGAAAAAGTATCTTGACATAGGCGCAAGAATTCCGAAAGGGGTATTACTTGTGGGCCCTCCCGGAACAGGTAAAACATTACTTGCAAAAGCTGTTGCGGGTGAAGCTGACGTTCCGTTTTTCTCAATATCAGGTTCGGATTTTGTTGAATTATACGTTGGTGTCGGTGCATCAAGGGTACGCAGTCTTTTTGACGAAGCTAAAAAGAACGCGCCTTGCATCATATTCATTGACGAAATTGATGCGGTAGGCAGACACAGAGGCTCAGGTATCGGTGGCGGTCACGATGAACGCGAACAGACACTTAACCAGTTACTTGTTGAAATGGACGGTTTCGGTCAATATTCAGGCGTAATCGTTATGGCAGCAACAAACCGTGTTGATACCCTCGACCCTGCTCTTTTACGTGCAGGACGATTTGACAGACAGGTTTACGTTGGAAGACCTGACCAGAAAGGCCGTGAAGAAATCCTTCAGGTACACGCAAGAGGAAAAAAATTCGAAAGTGACGTCGATTTTGAAGCTGTTGCAAAAAGCACGGTAGGTTTCACGGGAGCAGATCTTGAAAATCTTCTTAACGAAGCGGCGCTTTTAGCGGCAAGAGAAAACAAACCTCTCATTTCAAATCAGCATATACAGGATTCTGTTATGAAAGTAATTGCAGGACCTGAAAAGAAATCACGTAAAATTGTAGAAAAAGAAAGAAAGCTTACCGCTTTCCACGAAGCAGGTCATGCTGTTGTTAATAAGTTTTTGGAAACTGCCGACGAAGTACACGAAATTTCAATTATACCGCGCGGTATGGCAGGCGGATATACAATGAGTCTGCCGAAAGAAGATCTTTCATATTCTACAAAAAATATGATGTTTGAAGAAATTGTTTCTCTCCTTGGCGGACGTGTAAGTGAAAAGCTTTATCTTGATGACATTTCAACAGGCGCGTCAAACGATATTCAGAGAGCAACATCCATTGCAAACGCTATGGTAACAAGATACGGTATGAGTGATAAACTTGGTCCGATTCTTTACGGTAAAGATTCAAACGAAGTATTTCTCGGTTACGATCTTTCTACACAAAAAGGTTATTCAGAACACATAGCTTCTATTATTGATGACGAAATCAAAAGTATAATTGACAAAGCTTATGAGCTTGCTGAAAAAATTCTTTCAGAGCACGCCCTACAGGTTGAAACTGTTGCAAATATTCTTCTTGAAAAAGAAAAAATCAGCGGAGAAGAGTTTGCGGCTATTATGGATGGCAAACCTTTCCCGGAAAAAGATGCTGAATCTGAAGTTCAGACATCTGAAGATACAACTGATTCATCGGAAACCGAAGCTACAGACGTTCAAGACATAGCTGAAAACACAGAAGATACTAATCAGTAAAACTAAAAAGCCAAAAGGAAAAATCCTTTTGGCTTTTTTACTTAGAAAATACACAACCGCAATAATGCTGTCTGTAGAGATTATATTGTCGGGAAAGTTCTATTGAACGAAGATACCCCGAACGTTTTTTAAAATCGGAATAAAGCCATTCAATACCATATTTTTCCCCTATTTGTTTTCCTGTTTCATTAATCAAAGGAGCGTTTTTATGCGGACTTACGGTAAGAGTTGTTGCAAATAGTGTAAAGCCTTTTTCCTTTGCAAGTTTAGCGGTATACTCAAGTCTCATTTCAAAGCATTTTGTACAACGTTCCCCACCTTCTATACATTCTTCAAAACCTTTTACTTTCTCGAAAAAGTTTTCTGCATCATAATCGCAGTCCAAAACAGGAACTCCAAGTATTTTACAAAGTCTTTTTTGTTCCGAAAGACGCAGTTTGTATTCCTCAGAGGGATGAATATTAGGATTATAGAAAAAGACGGTTATATCAAAATATTTTGACAAGTATTCTATTACATATGAACTGCACGGACCGCAACAGCTATGAAGAGCAAGTGGTTTTCTTTCTTTCATATTATCTATATATTTATCAAGTTCAAGTTGGTAGTTAATAATAATCACCTCTTATAAATTATATAGCCAAAACCATTGATTTTCAAGAGTGATAAATTTATAATAGATATACTAAATAGATATGTTAATCAGAAAGGAGAAATTCAATGGAGCTTGCAAACAAACCTCTTGCTGTTACAATTGAAGAACTTTCAGGAAAGCAACCCGATTTTATAATAGTCAGCGGTGATGCATACATAGACCATCCGTCTTTCGGAACTGCAATAATAGGCAGAGTTTTGGAAAATGCAGGTTTTACAGTTGCGGTAATTCCCCAACCCGACTGGAAAAGCACTAAAGATTTCGAAAAATTCGGACGCCCAAGACTTGCTTTTTTAGTTAATGCAGGTAACATTGACTCAATGGTTGCAAATTACACTGTAGCTAAGCGTCGCAGAGACTATGACTATTATTCTCCGGGAGGTAAAATCGGTAAAAGACCCGACAGAGCCGTTACCGTTTATTGCAACAAAATCCGCGAGGCTTATTCAGATATGCCTATAGTAATTGGCGGTATCGAATCTTCTCTTCGAAGATTTGCCCATTATGATTATTGGGATAACAAAATAAGAAAAAGCGTACTTATTGACAGTAGCGCAGACATTCTGATATACGGTATGGGAGAAAGAGCCATACTCAGAATTGCAAATCTCTTAGACAAGGGTGTCCCTGTTTCAAAAATACGTGATGTTGCAGGAACTTGCATTTTAGCCGAAAAAGATTATATCCCAAAGGGAGAACATATAAATCTTCCTTCTTACCGCGCAATAGTATCAGATAAAATCAAATATGCAAATTCTTTTAAAATACAGTATCAGAACTGTGACCATATTTCAGGAAAAATACTATGCGAACAGTACGACGAAGGATTACTTGTTCAGAATCCACCGGCCGCACCTCTTAACACTAAAGAATTAGATGAACTTGCAAAGCTTCCTTACACAAGAAAAATACATCCCATCTATGAAAAAGTAGGAGTACCTGCCATAACAGAAATTGAGTTTTCGGTAACTCACAACAGAGGATGTTTCGGCGGATGTGCTTTTTGCGCCATAGCATACCATCAAGGCAGAGCGGTCACATCACGAAGCATAGATTCTGTCATTGAAGAAATAGAACTTTTAACGACTCTTCCGAATTTCAAAGGATACATTCACGACATAGGCGGACCTACTGCTAATTTTAGAAAAGGGCCTTGCAAAGCTGTATGTGACGGTAAAAAAGGAGTATGCAAAGACAGAAGATGTCTGACTCCTGAGCCTTGTAAAAATCTTATAATTGACCACAGTGAATACATTGAGTTATTACAAAAAGCCTGTGCTGTCAAAGGTGTTAAAAAAGTTTTTGTACGTTCGGGAATACGCCACGATTACGTAATGGCAGACAAAAAATACGGCGGACGTTTTATAGAGACGCTTGCAAAAAATCACGTATCAGGTCAGCTCCGAACTGCCCCCGAACACATCTGCCCCGAAGTTTTGACTCTTATGGGAAAACCCTCTTACAAACTACACGAACAGTTTGTTACAAAATTTGATGCAGCAAGTAAAAAGTTCGGTCTCAAGCAATACGTTGTTCCCTATCTTATGTCTTCCCATCCCGGCTCGACTATTGACAGTGCAAAACGACTTTCAAAATACATTATGTCAAACAAATTAAAATCTGATCAGGTACAGGATTTTTATCCCACACCTGCAACTGCGGCAACTGTTATGTATTACACGGGAGTGAATCCCTTCAATGGAAAAAAAGTGTACGTTGCAACTGCACCTAAAGAAAAACAGATACAACGCTCTATGCTTTCTAAAAAGCCTTATCAAATAAAAAGGTTGAAAAAATAGTAATAATATGGTAGAATGCTTAATTATTTGATAAACTAAGCGAGGAAACAAATTATGTCTAAACTTACTTTAGTTTTCATTGCTATACTTGTTTACCTTATAGGTATGGTAGGTATTGGCATATGGAGTTCTAAACAAAACAAAAATTCAGATGATTTTTACCTTGGCGGAAGAAAACTCGGACCTTTAGTTACCGCTATGAGCGCCGAAGCTTCTGATATGAGCGGTTGGCTTCTTATGGGTCTTCCTGCTGTTGCTCTTATGGGTGGTCTTGCAGAAGCAAGTTGGACCGCTATAGGTCTTGCTATCGGTACATATCTCAACTGGCTTTTCGTTGCAAAAAGACTTCGTGTTTACAGCCAGAAAATAGATGCTTTTACTCTTCCAAGCTTCTTTTCTAAAAGATTTGGCGGAAGTAAAACACTTACATCAATAGCAGCAATATTTATTATCATATTCTTTGTTCCGTATACTGCATCAGGTTTCGCAGCTTGCGGTAAACTTTTTGCAAGTCTTTTTGACATGGACTATGTAACCGCTATGATAATCAGTGCCGTTGTAATTGTTATTTACTGTACTCTCGGCGGATTTCTCGCAGCTTCCACAACTGACTTTATCCAGAGCATTATAATGACTGTTGCTTTGTTTGTTGTCATTGGTTTTACCGAAGGTTTAGCAGGTGGATTTGACGTTGTTTTTGAAAATGTAAAAGGTCTGAACGGTTATCTTGATCTTTTCAAAGGTTTTGACGTTGCATCGGGACAAACAGGTTCATACGGTGCCTTCCCCGTAGCATCAACTCTTGCATGGGGTCTTGGCTACTTTGGTATGCCACACATTCTCCTCAGATTCATGGCTATTGAAGATAAAGATAAATTAAAACTCTCAAGACGTGTTGCATCTGTATGGGTTGTTATTTCAATGGCAGTTGCCGTACTTATCGGTGTTGTAGGTTACAGTCTTATGAAAGCAGGCATAGTTGGTCCTTACGAAAGTGCAACCGCTGCTGAAACTATTATTGTTGATATTTCAAACTTTATGAAAAATTTCGGCTTTGTTCCCGCACTTACAGCAGGTATAATACTTGCAGGTATTCTTGCATCAACAATGTCTACTGCAGATTCACAGCTTCTTGCTGCTGCCTCTTCTCTTTCACAGGATTTAGTTCAGGATACATTCAAAATCAAGTTGTCTGACAAAGCATCCGTATGGCTTGCAAGAATTTCTGTTATTGTAATTTCAGCCGTAGGTGTTATTCTTGCTCTTGATCCATCAAGTTCTGTATTCCGTATAGTTTCATTTGCATGGGCAGGTTTCGGTGCAACATTCGGTCCTATAATGCTCTTTGGTCTTTTCTGGAAACGTACAACAAAAGCAGGTGCAATCTCCGGTATGATTGCAGGCGGTGCTATGGTATTTATCTGGAAATATGTAATTGCAAAAATTGGCGGTATATTTGCCATCTATGAGCTTTTACCCGCATTCATCATTGGTTGTATTGTAATTGTGGTTGTAAGTCTTTTGACAAAAGCGCCCGAAAAAGAAATTACAGACGCATTCGATTCAGTATCTGCTGAAAAATAATTATAAATAATAAATTTAAAGCCCTGTGCATTTTTGTGCACAGGGCTTTATATATTTTTATTATGGAGTGATTATTTTATGAGCGACGTTTATTTATCCCCTTCTTCCGAGCATTTCAATACAGGATACGGAAATTACGGTATAGAAGAGCGCAGAATGAATCTTATTGCAGACGTTGTTGAATATGAATTGCAACGCCTTGGTATAACGACAGACAGAAATAATCCCGATATGGGACTTACAGAAATTGTTGCGGATTCTAATGCAAAATCTCCTAAGGTACACGTCTCTATTCAGTCTCAGAGTGCAGACAGTATGCAAAGAGGCAGTCAGGTTTATTATTTTAAAGCAGGTACCAACGGCGAACGACTCGCACAGGATATATTTGAATATTTGGAAAAAGTAACACCGGCGGAAGATATCGGTCTATCTGACGGAAGCGCGGTTTTCGGCGGACTTGGTTTTTATGAACTTCGCCGTACAAGAGCTCCTGCGGTCATTGTAAAAGTGGGATTTCACGATAATCCGTTGGATGCTGATTTTATCATTGAAAACACCTATGAAATCGGAGTTGCCATCGCAAAAGGTATAGCACAGTATCTTGGTGTGGAATACAGAGAAGACTCACCCGAAAACATTCAGAATCTTCGTGCAACGTACAACGGCGTTATTTTTTAAATTCATCAAGAGATTTAAAAGTATATCCTTTAGCTCTTGCCAAGTCAATAACGTCTGAGAGAATTTTTGAGTTTGTTTTTGACGTGGAGTGAAGAAGTATAACGGCGCCGTTATGAATCCGCGACATAATCTTTTCGGTTGCGGCAGTTTCACCCGGTTGCTCGTTTTCATCCCAGTCATAATAAGCAAAGGACCAAAAAACAGTTTTTAGTTTAAGTTTTTGGTTATACTCAAGAGCAAGATGCGAAAATCTACCGCTTGGAAATCTGAAATATTTCTGCACAGGTATACCAAGGTCGGAAACTAATTTCTCCCACTCTGTTATTTGTTTTTTATAGGTATTGAAATCCACAATTTTAGTCATATTGGGATGGCTCAATGAGTGATTACATACAAGATGTCCCTCGTTTGCCATTCTTTTTACAATTTCAGGATTTGATTTCACAAAGTTACCATCTATAAAAAAAGCCGCTTTAACATTTTTTTGTTTCAATGTATCAAGTATCTGATTATGGTATCCGTTATCATATCCTGCATCAAAAGTAAGATAAATATTTTTATGCTCTTTATTGCCTATGCTAATTACATCAAACTGTTCTAAAAAATCTGCTTCAGGACAAAGCTGTGGCTGAGTGTTATCGTTTGTCGGTTTGAAATACCAGTCATACGCAACAGATTTTTCAGACCCTGCAAAAACAGAAAAAGGAAGTGCCGCAATAATTACGGGCATAATAATAAATATCAAAAATCTTTTATATAGCTTTTCCATACGTTCCTCCAAAATAGTTTAATACTATTTTGACCTATTGAAAGGAAAAATATAATGAATTTTTTTGCTATATTTTTAATTGTTTGTGTTATTTTTGTCAACGGATGGACAGATGCTCCCAATGCTATTGTGAGTTGTGTATGCACAAAAACACTTTCAATGAAAAAAGCAGTTTTGCTCGCTTCCGTTTCTAATTTTTTGGGTGTTTTTTTAACAGGACTTATAAACAAGTCGGTTGCGAAAAATATTTTTGAAATGACCTCTATCACAGATGACAGAGCGATCTGCGCCGCGCTTTTATCGGTAGTTATTTTAGCGGTTGTTGCCTGGGCATTCGGAATTCCAACAAGTGAATCTCACGCAATCATTTCCGCTTTAATAGGCTCTGCAGTTGCTATAAAATCTTATATACAGGTAAGAACAATTATATATACTGTAATAGGCTTATTTTTGTCTATATTCATCGGTTTCTCTCTTGGTTATTACTTTTACTGTTATTACAAAAAAAGGCGTATGAGTGGCAAAAAAGCTAAGATCTTACAAATTATAGGTTCGATTATTATGGCTTTTATGCACGGAGCTCAGGACGGTCAGAAGTTTATAAGCATACTTTTACTTATAATCGGTATTGATGGTGTTTTTACAATACCGTTATGGGCCTCTGTTTTCTGTTCTTTGATAATGGCGGCAGGAACAATGGCAGGAGGCGGAAGAATTATTAAAAAAGTAGGTCAGACTATGGTTGATATGAATTTAATGCAAGGGATTTCAGCTGACATTTCAGGTGGAATAAGTTTATTTATTTCAACTGTTTTAGGTCTTCCTGTCAGCACCTCGCACGTAAAGACTTCTGCTGTTATGGGATGCGGTTTTGTAGACGGAAAAATCGACAAAAAAGCCGCAAGTGAAATACTTGCGGCCTGGATTATAACTTTCCCTGCTTGTTTTGGTATGGGATATTTATTTACCCTGATTTTTAAAACATTTCTTTAGTAAAAGCACGAGTCATAGCTTTATTACGTTTTGTATCAAGAACTTCAAAACGGATAAATTGATATTCATCCAAAATATCAAAGCTTGCCTCGGTTATAGAATCAGTAAGTGAACGGACTGTTTTATGTAAACGGTTTTGTGATCTTAAAACTATTGCTGCACAAGGTTCCGTCTCTATAAATACTTTACCATTTTCAGTATAAATATTCTTTATAATAGGTCCTGTCGATGCGTATATATGTCCGTCTTCCATCGCTTTTATTACGGTATCATATTCAAGGTTTTCTGCCTTTATCATCGAAAATCCGCCAAAGCTGTCTGAGTATGGACTATCTATATCAGCTCCGTTATGGTTATCATCACTTGCAACGGGAACAACACTCTGAGTACGGCGAAGAAGCTGATTATATTCCTCGTCACCAAAGCCGTTTGCATAAGCAACTTCACAGCTTGTATTGAATACTTCAAAACTCCAGAGACCTTTAAGTCCTGTAGTAAGTCTGATTCCACCAAGGTGTTTTATGCGGAAAGCTCGGTTCGTGAGCTGTAATTAGCAAAAAGTCTTTATCTTTAAGGTCGATATGAGGTGTAAGTGTAAAGTGGTCTGAGTATCCGACTATACTATATCCTCTTGATTTATAAAGCTCTTTGATTTCTTCAGGGGTAAAACGTCCGTCGGATACTGTTGTATGGCAATGGAGATTTGCTTTATACCAATTACCTGTATTGGAAATCAAATATTTTTTTGACATAGTTTTTCTCCTGATATTTTAAGCCGAAGCAAAAGCTTCGGCTATTTTTTATAAATTATTTATGTAGTTTGAAATTACGTCAATTGCTTTATCTTCAGAAAGGCTTGAAAGATTGAGCATTAAATCATAGTTTGTAATATTACCCCATTCACGATTTGTATAGTAGTTATAATAACTACGACGTTTTTTATCTGAACGTGAAACGAGTTTTTTAGCTTCTGCTTCTTCTATACCCTCTGCTTCCATTGCATTTTTAACACGGTCTTCCAAATTTCCGCGAAGGAATATATTAACGCAGTTTTCGTTATGGCGAAGAATATAGTCAGAACAACGGCCTACAAAAAGGCAATTTCCTTCACTTGCCATATCGCGTATAATTTCTGCCTGTGTTTTATAAATTTTATCATCTGTAAAAACATCATCGAGTTTTACATATGCGCCTCTTGGAGAATACATTCCCATAACAACAGAATAAAGTATACTGTTTGTCGGTTTTTTCTCAGCAGAATCAAAATGGTCTTCATGAATTCCGCTTTTTTCAGATGCAAGAGAAATAATTTCTCTGTTATAGTATTTAAGTCCGAGTTTATCGGCAAGTTTCTTTGCAAGTTCATCACCGCCGCAATAAGCTTCACGGCTGATAGTTACTATTATATTTCTTTCAGTCACTTGAATGTTCCTCCTTTTATTATTTACTCAATTGAAATTATATAGTGGTATACGGGTTGACCTCCTGGAAGCATTATAACTTCTGCATCGGGCGCCATTTTTGTAACAAGCTCTGATATTTCAGTTGCTTCTTGCTCTGTAACACTGTCGCCATAATAGATGTTAATAAATTCTCCGCCCTCTGAGAGCATATTTGTCATCATTGCGCTGACAACATCTGGCATTGTATCTTTAACGTAGGACACCTTGCCTTCGATAATGCCAAGAAGCTGTCCTTCTTTTATCATATTACCGTCAAATTCGCTATCTCTTGCAGCATATGTCACCTGAGCGGTTCTTACGTTTGAAAGAGCCTCTGTCATATTCTGAGCTATTGCATCTGCATCAAGAGTTTCATCAAACCCGAGAAGAGCGGTTATACCCTGAGGTATTGTTTTTGACGGAACAACAACAATTTTTCTTTCAGAAATTCTTGCCGCTTGTTCTGCTGCCATTATTATATTTTTATTGTTAGGAAGCACAAAAACTGTCTCTGCAGTAGTTTTCTTTACCGCATCAAGAATATCATCTGTTGAAGGATTCATTGTCTGTCCGCCTTCAACAACCACATCAACACCCATATCTTTAAAGAGTGCTGCGATGCCGTCACCGGCAGCTACAGAAACGAAACCGTATTTTTTATCTATAACGGGAGCCGCCTCTGTTTTCTTTTCTTTAAACTGCTCACGCATATTTTCTATCTTCATATTAATAAGTGAACCAAAAAGAATAGCTTCTTCTATTGCACGTCCCGGATGGTTTGTATGAACGTGAACTTTAATAATCTCACCGTCATCTACAACCACAACACAATCACCTATTGATTCAAGATATTTACGAAGTTCAGAAGAATCTGATTTTTTAGCTTTTGATTCTTTGTTTACAATATATTCTGTACAGTATGCATATACAATATCTTCTTCGCTCTCGAAAATATTGAAATCAGAAAAATCTGCTTCAACATCTTCTATTACTTCTGTACTTGCCTCAACTGATTTTCCGTCAAGCGCACTGAGCATACCCTCTAAAATAACAGTAAGACCTTTACCGCCTGCATCTACAACGTTTGCCTGTTTAAGAACAGGAAGCATTTCAGGGGTTCTTGCTAAAGTTTTATTTGCTTCTTCGATATAATATGCAAAAGCATCACGTGCCGAAGGATTATTTTCTGCATACATAAGTGTATTTTCAGCCGCTTCTCTTGCAACTGTAAGTATTGTACCTTCGGTAGGTTTCATTACTGCACTGTAAGCTGCTTTAACACCGCTATCAAAGGCTGCAGCGAGCGCTTTTGCATCTGCAGTTTCCAATCCTGCAAATCCTTTTGCTATACCACGGAACAAAAGCGAAAGTATAACACCGCTGTTACCTCTTGCGCCTTTCAAAAGTGCAGAAGCTACCTGATTTGATGTTTCTGATATACTTTTATCAGAAACGCTGCGCATTGTTTTAGCGGCTGCTGATATAGTAAGCGACATATTTGTTCCTGTATCACCATCAGGTACAGGAAACACATTGAGCGCATTTATTGCATTTTTTTGGTTTTCAATATTATTTGCAGCGGATATAATCATATCCCTGAACATATTGCCGGTTATCATTAATACAATTCTCCTTAGTTTGTCTTCATCGCATCAACGTAAACGTTGACTTTTTTGACTTTAAAGCCTGTCATTTTTTCCACGATATATTTTACTTCTTTTGCTATACTGCGTGAAATAGCAGGAAGATTTATGCCGTAGCTGACAATGATATGGACATCTATTACAAGGTCTGTTCCGTCTGCAGTAACAAGTACTCCTTTTTCATAGTTTTCTTTTTTAAGAAGAGAAACTATTCCTTCCGCTGCATTTTTAGAAGCCATACCTACTACACCATAGCAATTATTAATTACGTTTCCTACGATATGAGCAAAAACTGTCTGAGAGATAGATATATTACCATTATGATTTTTTATATCCAACAATTCAAGACCCTCCTTTATATAAAAAGTTACAATTACGCTATTATATTTCTATTATAACATTTTTACATAATATTACAACCTTTTTTTAAAAAAAGTAGCTTTCTGTAATTATTACACAGAAAGCTACTTATAATTTTATTTAAAAAGTTTACCCAATTTCTCTGCAAAAGAACTTTTCTTTTCAAGATTTTTATCATCTAATGTTTCATTAAATTTTTTAAGTATATCTTTTTGTTTTGATGTAAGTTTTTTTGGTATTTCAACACAAACGGTAACATACATATCACCTTTTGCTTTTGTTCCGAGTTTTGTAATACCCTTACCTTTAAATCGGAATGTACTTTCACTCTGAGTTCCTTCAGGAATAGTATACTTAACTTTACCGTCAAGTGTCGGCACTGTCATTTCAGTACCAAGCGTTGCATCAACAAAAGAAATGGGAATTTCACAGTAAATATCATATCCTCTGCGTTCAAACAGCATATGAGGCGCAACAGACACAGCAAGGAACACATCTCCTGCAGGACCGCCGTTTTTACCTGCGTTACCCTGTCCTCTGAGAGTGAGTGTCTGTCCGTCATCGATACCTGCAGGGATTTTAACCTCTGTTTTTTTGTTTTCAACAACTATACCACCGTTACAGTCCGGACAAGGTGTTTTAATCTTTTTACCGGTACCGTTACATGAAGGGCAGGTACGCTGAGACTGTACGTTACCGAGTATAGTTCTCTGAACGGTAGATATAACGCCTCTGCCGCCGCACTGAGAACAGTTTTCCATTTCAGTTCCGTTTTTAGCCCCTGTACCATTACAGGATTTACAGGAATTTCTGCGTGAATACTGAATTTCCTTTGCAACACCGAAAGCCGCTTCTTCAAAAGTTATGTTAATTCTGAGGTGAATATCCTCACCTTTGGTAGGTGCGTTTGCACGGCGCGAACCACCGCCCATACCGCCGAAAGCTGTTTCAAAAATATCACTAAAACCGCCGAAACCGCCAAATCCACCGAAGCCACCAAAGTCACCGAAACCGCCAAATCCGCCATCACCGCCATAAGACGGGTCAACGCCTGCGTGACCAAACTGGTCATAACGCGCTTTTTTATCTGCATCAGATAAAACTCCGTATGCTTCGTTTATTTCTTTAAATTTCGCCTCTGCTTCCTTATTATCAGGATTAAGGTCGGGATGATATTTTTTTGCCTGTTTTTTAAAAGCTTTTTTTATTTCATCGTCCGATGCATTTTTATCAACACCAAGGACTTCATAATAATCTCTTTTTTCCGCCATATCATAAACCTCTAAAAGATGGAGAGAAGTTTTTTCTCTCCATCTTTACGATTAATTATTTATTATCGTCTGCATCTGTAAAGTCTGCATCGTAAACATTGTTATCAGCTGCGCCCTGAGCTGCAGTGGGGTCAACACCGGGTGCGCCCTCTGCTCCTGCCTGAGGATAGATTTTCTGAGCAAACTCGTAAAGTTTTGCCTGAAGAGCATCAGTAGCCGCTTTGATTGCCGCACTGTCATTACCTTTAAGAGCTTCTTTTACTTTTTCAACTTCAGCGTTTATAGCGCCTTTATCTTCTGCTGTAAGTTTATCGCCTACTTCGTTTACGGTTTTTTCTGTCTGATAAACCATCTGGTCAGCATTGTTACGGATTTCAATTTCTTCTTTCTTTTTAGCGTCTTCGCTCGCATAGTTTTCAGCTTCTTTTACAGCTTTTTCTATATCTTCTTTAGAAAGATTTGTAGATGCTGTGATTGTTATATTCTGCTGTTTACCTGTACCCATATCTTTAGCTGTAACGTTTACAATACCATTTGCGTCAATATCGAAAGTTACTTCTATCTGAGGTACGCCGCGAGGTGCGGGAGCGATACCGTCAAGTCTGAACTGACCAAGTGTTTTATTATCAGCAGCCATTTCACGCTCACCCTGAAGAACGTGGATTTCAACTGAAGGCTGATTATCAGCAGCTGTTGAGAATATCTGGCTTTTCTTTGTAGGAATTGTTGTATTTCTTTCAATGAGTTTTGTGAAAATTCCGCCGAGTGTTTCAAGACCGAGTGACAAAGGAGTTACGTCAAGAAGAACTACACCTTTAACGTCTCCGCCAAGCACACCGCCCTGAATTGCAGCGCCCATTGCAACGCATTCGTCAGGATTAAGTCCTTTATGAGCTTCTTTGCCCATATAACTATTAATTGCTTCAACAACTGCAGGAATTCTTGTAGAACCACCAACCAAAAGAACTTTGTCTACTTCTGAGGGGCTGAGACCTGAATCTGAAAGAGCCTGTTTAACAGGACCCATTGTTTTTTCTACGAGGTCTGCAGTAAGTTTGTTGAATTCAGCTCTTGAAAGTGTAAGATCAAGATGTTTAGGACCGGTAGCATCTGCTGTGATAAAGGGGAGATTAATGTTTGTACTCATTACGCCTGAAAGGTCTTTTTTAGCTTTTTCAGCAGCTTCTTTAAGTCTCTGATATGCCATACTGTCATTACGCAGATCAATACCATTTGAAGCTTTAAACTGATCAACCATCCAATTTATGATTCTTTCGTCAAAGTCGTCACCGCCAAGACGGTTATTACCGCTTGTTGCAAGAACTTCGCAAACTCCATCGCCGATTTCAAGAATCGAAACGTCGAAAGTACCGCCGCCAAGGTCATAAATCATAATTTTCTGTTCGTTTCCTTTATCTACGCCATAAGCAAGAGCTGCGGCTGTAGGCTCGTTGATAATTCTCTTTACGTCAAGACCTGCTATTTTACCGGCATCTTTTGTTGCCTGGCTCTGAGAGTCGGTGAAATAAGCAGGAACTGTAATTACAGCTTCTGTAACTTTTTCACCAAGGAATGCTTCCGCATCTGCTTTAAGTTTCATAAGAACAAAAGCTGAAATTTCTTCAGGTGAATATTTTTTGTCGTCAATATTTACTCTTTTATCTGAACCCATATCTCTTTTGATTGAGATGATTGTTCTGTCAGGATTTGTGATAGCCTGATTTTTCGCGTTCTGTCCAACAAGACGTTCACCGTTTTTAGCAAAAGCTACAACAGACGGTGTTGTACGCATACCCTCTGCATTTGCTATTACTGTAGGTTCTCCGCCTTCCATTACTGCTACGCATGAATTGGTTGTACCAAGGTCAATACCTATTATTTTACTCATTTTAATTACCTCCGTTAGTTAGCGACTTTTACAATCGCATGTCGTATTACTGTTTCTTCTTTATAAATATAGCCTTTTTGGAAAATCTCTATAACTTCATTTTCACCGAAGCTTTCATCATCTATGTGCATTATAGCGTTATGAAAATTAGGATCAAAAGGTTTATTCAGGCAATCTATCTCTTTTACTCCTAATGTTTCCAAGGCTGTTATAAACTGTTTTTTTATCATATCCACGCCGTTTTTAAAATCGGCATCAGACGTTTCTGCCATCAAAGCGCGTTCGAGATTATCTATAACCGGCAACACAGTCTGTACTGTTTTTGTGATGCCATCCAAAAACATACCGTCTTTTTCTTTCTGGGTACGTTTGCGGTAATTATCGTACTCAGCCAACATACGCAGATAAGTATCGTTCAGATCATTATATTTTTTCTCAAACTCGTTTTCTTTTTTCTTTTTGGGAGCAGCTTTCTTTTCTTTAGGAGTGCTCTTTTCCTGATTTACCGGTTCTTTAGTTTCTTTTGTTTCTTTTACTTCTTCAGCCACTAATATGACCCCCTGTCTTCAAGATATCTTTCTATACATTTCATAAAATATTCTACCTGTGAAACAGTTTTGCCGTAATCCATTCGTTTAGGACCGAAAAGGCTGAATGTATAGTTATTGTTATTACCATTATATTTTCTGACTACAAGTCCCATATCGCTAAGGTTTTCACCGCTGATTTCACTACCTATAATAATATTAAGTCTTTCATCGGAGTTGCCGCTCAGCACATTATAAATATGTTCATCTTCATTCAGAAACGACATAACATTTTTTGCTTTATGAATCTCATAGAATTCCGGATAAGAAAGTATTTTTTCCTGTCCGCTTACAAAAACATGAGGTTTCTTTATAGATGTTACTATATTTTTTATAACACCGGCTATAAATCCCCAGTTTTTCTCTTTTCCGGCAAGTTCAGATTCAAGCCTGTCAAACACGCTGTCATCAAGATAACCTACAGTCTCGCCTCCTACATAACTTGCAAGAAGCTCATTAAGATTATTGACATCTTCATCTGACGCAAGAAAATACAGTCTGCAAAAGCTATTTTTAACAACGCCGCTCTTTGTAATAACAACTAAATTAATAAGGTCGTCAGCAGATTTAACTACTTCCATCTTTATTATTCTATCTTCATTACTATGAGAAATAACTGCCGCGCTTGTATATCCTGTTATTTTTGAAAAAGCAGAAATCGCTGTTTTCAGAAATTCATCAATACTTGCCGCAGAATTTTGCATTGCATTTTCAATAGTAAGTGCAAATTCTGTCTCAAGGTCATGATGCTGAAGAAGATTATCTACATAATATCTATAACCTTTTTCCGTAGGAATTCTTCCCGCTGAAGTATGCGGTTGTTCAAGAAAGCCAAGATTTTCAAGTTCTGCAAGATCATTTCTTACTGTTGCAGAAGATACATTCATATCTTGCTCACGTTCAAGAACACCTTTACTCGATACAGGTTCACCGGTTTCAACATAAGATTCAACAACAGATTTTAATATTCTGCTTAGACGTTCTTTCATTGATTTACATCCCATTCCGTTTTTTAGCACTCTTTGTATTTGAGTGCTAACGAATATAATTTAGCACTATTTTACCCGTTTGTCAACAGTTTATTCAAAAAAATTCACAAGTATATTGACAATTAATATATTATTAATTATACTAATAAATAAACAGGAATAGTATAATATAATAGGAGGAAAAACAAATGGCGGAATTTACATATGAAATTACTGAAGCTTTTGGTAAATTACCCGAAAATGCTAACGGTTGGGCTAAATCACTTAACAAAGTAAGTTGGATGGGTAGAAGTCCTAAGTATGATCTTCGTGAATGGTCACCGGATGGCACAAAAATGAACAAAGGCGTTTCATTTACCGCTGAAGAGCTTGTAGCACTTCGCGACATCCTCAATGAAATGGACATTAAGTAATTGAAACATAGAAAGTGACATTGCAATGCAATGTCACTTCATTTTTATGTAACGAACAAAAAACAGCACAGAATCAAATCTGTACTGTTTTTTTATTTTGTATTATCTTGAAGGATGATATTCTTCATAGATATCGTCTATTTCTTCTTGGAAGTCATCATCAAGGAGATAGTTATTTACAAGGTAGTTACAGTATTTACCGAAGTTATAAGGCTCGGTATTATCTACGGAGATGTTACCTTTATTGATTCCCTGTCTGAAATTAACTATCATAAGTTTTGCAACGTCGCAATATTTATCTGCTGCAAGAACTGAATCTGCATCTGTATATTCAAGTTCACTTGTAAGACCGTAAAGGTTATCAAGTTTTTTGACATACTGAACATATTCTCTTTTGGCTGTCTCTTTAAGAGTGTTAGCCATATATAAGTGGAGGTTCTTTCCGTTTACGTTATAGAATTTAGAACTGAGTTCTACATATGCGTTGAAGTAGCCTGAATATTTAATGTAGTCATCATCTGAATATTCTGTACATACAAGATACGCAATAAACGCTGCGTCTGCATCGTTTGTATATCCTCTCTGAATTGCCATTGCTTTTGCTATCTGCATCGGCATTACAACTTCGGGATAATCAGAGTTGACACAAATTTCACCCGTGAACGGTGAATAAATACTTGCTATACGGAACTTTGAATAAAGCCCTGAGAATATAAGCTGTTTTGCGCTAAGGTCATTACCCTTAAGAGTAGGGATATCCTGAGCGGCATTTTCAAATGCTTTTGATACCTTTTTAGCTATTTCGTCAGTTGAACGACCGCTTGTTGCATATCTTGAATGACCTGATGCTGTAAAGAAAATAGTTTCGTTTGATGTACCGTCATAAAGTGTATTGTTAATACGGTCGATAAGGTAAAGCATTGTTTCGCCGAAGTCCTGATTTGTAACTTTAGCGTTTGTGTAGTCAGTGGATTTTGACAAAGGCTGACGATATGTAAACACACCGTAGCACATTGAAATCAAAAGTGCAAACACACCTGCAACAGCAATAAGTGTATACCCAAACTGTACCCACAGTCCGCCTTTATGGAATTTGCCTTTAACCTGGAATGTTCTTACGATAATAAAAACAAGGTAGGCTAAAATTCCAAGTGCAGTTGCGCATATGATTATTTCAAACATTGAAATCGGAATAAGACTGAAAAATGAAGCTATTCCGCCTGAAACAACGCAAAAAATTTCAGCAAACATTTCACCCATTGATCTTGAGCTGGTACCTACAAGATAAAGAACAAGACCTACTATACCAAAAAATGCACACACCCATTTGATTATGGAAGTAGCAAGCGGTTTCATAAGTAAAACCTTAAGCTTCTGTCCTGTAGTCATATCTTTTTCAGGGTCTTCCTGTTGTTCATCATCAAGAGTTTCAAGTTCAAGCAAAGCTTCTTCTGCATCTTCCGAAACCTGTGCCTGCTCTTCTGTTTCTTCAACAACTGTATCTTCAACGGCAACTTCTTCGGCTACAACAGTTTCTTCAACCGGATTTTCGCCAGTATTGGTTGTATTTTCATAGTTTTCGCTCATGAAAAGTCCTCCTTGAACGCAATATATATAATATATTATACTATAAACATAAAAAGTTCAATAGCAAATTCGTTTTTTTTACAAATTATCCTGAGTAAAAGCTATTTTTGTTTATATTAAACATAAACCCGTCAGAATGTTTGTGTATAATAACTTATTTTTCTGTTTCAAAAAGAACGCCAATAGTATTAGGTCCGCAATGGCTTGTAATTACGCATCCTGCTGTTGTTTCATATATTTCTTCAAAATCAACAGTATTTACAACTTCATTTCTGATAGCCTCAATAAGTTCGGGATCGCATTTTGTATGAGTTATAAAAACTCTTTTTGCGTTAACTTTTTCTTTAGAAAGCACGTCTTTTACATATGTCAGCATAACCTTTGAATACTGGCCTCTGTATTTATCGCCCATACCCATTTTTCCGTCTTTAACATCAATTCTGGGTTTAATTTTCAAAAGATTCGCACCAAGAGCCGCAACCGAAGAACAACGTCCGCCCATTTTAAGATATTCAAGGTTATCAACCACAAAACTTGCACGTACAAGCGGTATGTTTTTCTTAATTTTTTCAACTATTTCCGATGCGCCAAGTCCTTCTTTTACCATATCACATGCGTCAAGCACCAAAAGACCTGTACCTGTTGACAAATTACGTGAATCCACAACGTATACGTTACCGATTTCACCTGCGGCAATACAAGCATTCTGATGGCTTGATGACATTTCTGATGAAAGGCTGAAATGGATAACTTCAAACCCTTCATCCGTATACTTTTTGAAAACTGACATATAATCATCAATTGCGCCTGCAGAAGTTTTGGGAAGTACACCTTTTTCTTCAACAAATCTATAAATATCATCAGGCACTACTTCTATACCGTCACGCAAAGATTTATCACCCAAAACAGTATAAAGTGACACAACCTCTATACCACATTTTTCCACAATTTTTTTACTTAAATCGCAAGTACTGTCAACCGTGATTTTTATATTTGACATAAAAATAATTTCTCCTTTTTACGTTTGATAACAATATAATTTTAAACAATATATTTTTTATTGTCAAGTCAGAGAATAACAATTGACAATTAGAAGTAAATATGTTTATAATATTAATAATAATTAACGGAGGTATTAAAATGTTAGTTTCGGCAAAAGAAATGATAAAAAAAGCATACGAAGGACATTATGCTGTCGGCCAGTTCAACATCAACAATCTTGAATGGACAAAAGCTATTCTTCTTACTGCACAGGAAAACAACTCCCCTGTTATCCTTGGTGTATCAGAGGGTGCAGGTAAATATATGTGCGGTTACAACACTATCGTAGGTATGGTAAAAGGAATGATTGATGAATTAGGTATCACAGTTCCTGTTGCACTTCACCTTGACCACGGTTCATACGAAGGTGCAAAAGCTGTTATTGAAGCAGGTTTCTCATCTGTTATGTTTGACGGTTCTCACTACAATATTGATGAAAATATAGAAAAAACAAAAGAAATTATTGCCATTGCTGAAGAAAAAGGGCTTTCAGTTGAAGCTGAAGTAGGATCTATCGGCGGTGAAGAAGATGGTGTTGTTGGTAAAGGCGAAGTTGCAGATGCTGACGAATGTAAAAAAATCGCAGATCTCGGCGTAACAATGCTTGCTGCAGGTATCGGTAACATTCACGGTAAATATCCTGCAAACTGGGCAGGTCTTGATTTCGACGCTCTCAAACTTATATCTGAAAAAACAAACGGTATGCCTTTAGTACTCCACGGCGGTACAGGTATCCCAGCAGATATGATAAAAAAAGCTATTTCTATGGGTGTTGCTAAAATCAACGTTAACACAGAATGTCAGCTCGCTTTTGCAGAAGCAACAAGAAAATACATTGAAGCAGGAAAAGATCTTGAAAGTAAAGGCTTTGACCCAAGAAAACTTCTTGCTCCCGGAGCTGAAGCTATCAAAGCTACCGTTAAAGAAAAAATGGAACTTTTCGGTTCAATAAACAAAGCATAATTACATCTGAAAATTTCAAAAAAGATTCTAAAAAAAATGATATGCACCCCAAAAGTTATACACTTTTGGGGTGCATATTTTTTATGTCAAATAAAGATCAAAAACAAAAAAGATATAGTCCGGAATTTAAAAAGTGTGTCTCACAAAGGGAACTATTGGAATGGTGCTATGGAAAGCTTTTTCGGTGTATTAAAGGTTGAACTGTTTTAAGGTAAAAAATTGAAAGCGCTAACTCTTTTATTGATGAATTAAAGTTTTGTTAAGGGTACTTGCATATCCTGATGCTTCAAACTCAGGTATAATAATTACACCGTGTTTTTTGCATAGTCATTAAATGATTATATATCTTCAGAAATACAATGTTGTACACTTAAAACAAGCGGAAACGCTTTTGAAGGTAAAGTATATCTCTGGTCATCAATAAAATGAAGATGGAGATATCTTATTTTAAGCATAAAGCAAACATCAATATATTTATAAATAGTTCTTGCAGAATGCCATTCTCTTACAAGGTCTATCATAATACAACGGAAATCTTTATCGGGATAATCCTCGATAGTAGCCTTTGGGCAAGTGAAACCATTTTCGTTTGCGGTAACAGACTGTAAAGCAGTTGCTATTGCGTATACAATGCCCTCGTCATCTGAAGCTGAAAGAGTAATCCCATTCCTTGAATCAAAGACATAGCTTTTTTTCTTTCAAAGACGCATCAAGAACAAGTTTTATACCGCCTTTTGATTTTTTAACGGGTACGTTAAAAATTTTATTTACCGCATCACAGAAAGTATCAACAAATGAATTCCACTGCATAACATCAGTAGATACACAGAGGGACAGAAACCGCCTCCTCTGAAATATCAAGTTTTTTTGGTGTGGGAATTATTTTATCTATCATAAGCCCAGAACAACATCGCGTGTATCACGGGCAATAACAAGTTCTTCATTTGTAGGAATGATATAAGCTGCAACCTTTGAGTTATCTGTTGTAATTTTTGTATTTTCTTTACAATGTTCAACAGCGTTAGCTTCAACATCTTCTTCAACGCCGAGATATGTAAGATTTTCAAGAACTCTTTTACGGAGAAGCGGATCATTCTCTGCAATACCTGCAGTAAATACGATAGCATCAACACCATTCATAGCAGCTGCATATGATCCAATGAATTTTGTAATCTGATAATACTGCATTTCAAGAGCAAGTTGACATTTTTTGTTACCGTTAAGCGCTTCTTCGTTAATTGTACGGCTATCGTTTGAAAGGCATGAGATACCGAGAAAGCCTGATTTTTTATTACACATTGTGTCGATTTCTTTAAATGACATATTTTCTTTTTCAGCAATATATGTAAGAACCGATGGATCCATTGAGCCGCAACGTGTACCCATAAGGAAGCCGTCAACAGGAGTAAGACCCATTGATGTATCTACAACTTCACCGTTTTTAACAGCTGTAATAGACGCACCGTTACCGATATGGCAGGTAATAATTTTAAGGTCTTTGATATCTTTACCCATTACATTTGCACATTCAGCGCTTACATATCTATGTGACGTGCCGTGAGCACCGTAACGACGGATCTGATATTTTTCATAATATTCATAAGGAATTGCAAACATATATGCTTTTTCAGGCATTGTCTGATGGAATGAAGTATCAAAAACAGCTACCTGAGGTACTTTATCACCAAGAACTTCGACACAAGCGCGCATACCTACTACGTGAGCAGGGTTATGAAGAGGAGCAAGTGTACCAAGGTCACTTATTTTCTGAATTACGTCTTCGTCAATAAGAGTTGATTTTGAGAATACTGCACCACCCTGCACTACGCGGTGACCTACAGCATTAATTTCTGAAAGAGACTCAACTACTTTATTTTCGCCGTATACAAGCTGGTCAATTACAAGCTTGAATGCTGCTTTATGGTCAGCAATTACAACTTTTTCTTTAAGAGCAAGGCGTTCTTCTTCGCCCACTTTATATGTGATTGTACCCATTTCTTCACCGATACATTCACAGTTACCTTTTGCAATGAGTTTTTCTCCTTCCATATCAATAAGCTGGAATTTGAGAGAAGAGCTTCCTGCGTTAATTACTAATACTTTCATTTTTTGCCTCCATTTTTAACTTTATTCATAATTATATATAATCATTTTTTATAATTCAACCATTTTAACTAAAATAGTCGTTTATTGACATAACTATATTGTTACAAACAGTATTTTTATAACTGTCTGTCAGCAATTTTTCATATTCTGCAGGGTTACAGACAAAACCGCACTCAAGCAAAACGCACGGATATCTATAATCTCTGCACACGTTAAGGCTTTGCATTTTTGCACCGTCATTTTCAATTCCCGTTGCGTTTGAAATATATTTTGAAATTCCGTCTGCAAGTGCAAATGAAGTTTCTCTGGAATAGAGTGTCAGCAGACCTGTAGCTGTATTATAATCAGTTTCAGGTGATACTGAATTATGGTGTACAGAAATACATAAATCGGGATTAAAAGAACGTATAAACTGTGCTCTTTGCTCCAAAAGAAGTGTGGAATCCCCCTCTCTTGTCAGAAACACTTTGGCGCCTTCATTTTCAAGTTTGGATTTAAGCATTAATGAAAGGCTTAAATTCAAATCACTTTCTGTTATTCCGTCTTTTCCTGCAGGTCCCAATGCGCCGGGGTCAGACCCTCCGTGACCGACGTCAATTACTATGGTTTTATCTTTTACTCCGTCTTTTTGTCTTTTATATATCCAAAGTTTTATAGTGTTATCTTTATTTTTTTCAATATAATATCCGGTTACATAAAAGCCTCGTTGTGACACCAAAGCTTTAGTATGTGTAGAAGATTTCACAAGTTTTACATTAATCCCATCACCTTTATTTACTTTAGGGGTATCACCTGCATTATGATAAAAATCAATTATCATAAGTCCGCTTTCGGTAACATCGCACTGATACGTACAGGGATTTTTAAAAGAGAACAATGTTTCTACATATTTTGAGGTATCAATATCTACTGTTCTTTCTGTCTGATTTTCGGAAACTTTATCGGCATATATCCATTTACCGGTAACGAGTCTATACATATTTTCAGCAAAAGCGGTAGCCAGAACCCGCTCACCTACAGGATACTGATAATTATCCATCATTGAGCCGCCAAGATAGCTATCATACACGTAGCTTTCTTCGGTGGTATATAGTTCCAAAGGTTTTGTCAAAACAGTAATTTCTGCCTTTTGAGGAGCATCAATTTGTTTTGAATCTTTTATAGCATAAAACGATATGGTGATTTTTTCATCAGGCAACATAGTGTTAGGCAACATATAATCCGCCTGATATACTGTACCATCTTCATTTGCAACAAGCTTAATATCGTTTTGGTCTATTCTTGCATAAACGTCGCAGTCTTTTTCCGTTTTTACAGACAGCGTTATATTTTCTCCTGCATAAAACATACAGTTATCTTTCGGAAAAACGTTTTTAAATAGCTCGTCTTTAACATACGATTCTTTTATTTCTTTTCTATATACAGTAACCGAATCTGACGAGTCTCCGTTTTTAAATTTAAATTCATTTTTACCGATATTCAAAGGCATATAAACAGAAAAATACCCGTGTTCTGTCATAGTTATTTCTTTTCCGTTTACAACAAGAGGTTGCGTCGGGTCTGCTATACCCATAACAGAACAATTTTCTCCTTCTGTCTGATAGTTATCAGTCGGAGATGTTATAACCACCTTTCCCGAAATGAGAGGCGGAGTTTTAACGTTTTCAATTTCTGTATCTGTTTTTTCCAAAAGGCTTCCGTATCTAAAAGTAACTACACCGTCCACAGCGCTCTGCGTTTCACAAAAAGCTTTCTGACGCTTTATTTGGTTTGAAATCTCAAAGCCTTTTTCATCTGTGCCTTGTTTATAAAGAGCAAGACCTATATACAAGTCAACTGAATTTTTTTTACAAAGTTCATTCCACCATTTAACAACAACGTCAAAGGGTGCAACGGTGTTTTCAAAAGACCAATAAACCTGCGGACAAATATAGTCCACCATTTTTTCACATACCCAGTATCTTGAATCGGCATAAATCTGCGAGTATGACGACATTCCCGCAGTATTTGAACCAAGGGGGTTATCTTTTAAATTATCCCAGATACCGAAAGGGCTTATTCCGAATTTCAGTTTTTTATTTTTACTATGTACCAATTCATTAACAGATTCCACAAGCAAATTAACGTTATTTCTGCGAAAATCCGCAATATTTTCAAAATCTTTTCCGTATTTTTCAAAAGCTTCGGCATCATCAAAGTTTTCAACGTCATACGGATAAAAATAATCATCAAAATGTATTCCGTCTACATCATAGTTATCTATTATTTCCCTAACTCCGTCTGCAACAAGCTCTCTCACGTCTGCAAGTGCAGGATTATAATAAGTTTTACCGTCAGAACATGTAACTGTATATTCCGGATGAAGTTTTGCAGGATTACTGTCACAGGCTTTAGAAACATCCCCTATCCTATAAGGGTTTATCCAGGCATGGAGCTGTATATCATTTTCGTGAGCAATTTTCACAAAATATTCAAGCGGATCAAAATTCCCACTCGGCGCTACGCCTTGAGTTCCTGACAAAACTTCACTCCACGGAAATATTTCTGATTTATAAAGAGCATCAGAGTTTGGTCTTACCTGAAAAAATATAGTGTTTATATTCTGCGATTTACAGGTAAGGACTATAGTATCTATTTCGTTTTTCAGCCTATCTGCCGAAAGAGCCGTTTTTGACGGAAAATCAAGATTTCCAACCGATGCCACCCATACTCCGTTTATCTGCTTTTTAGCAGATGCCGAATAACAAGTAGGAATTATCAATATGGCAACGAGCAAAAAACAAATGATTTTTTTCATATTAAATCAGATTCAGTTTCAGGATAGTTAAGAAGATTATATTTTTCTGCAACTTCAGATTTTTGAGATAAGTTTTTATATGTATACGCAGTAGAATCGTACACCACGTATTCGTCCATAAATACAAGTTTATGGTCTTTAACACCGTTTAAAACCATAACGTACTGTATCTTTTCCGAAGGCACTTCTATAGGAGCATGTTTTACAAGTTTTAAAGATTCTACGAATGTAAGTAATTTTTCGATATCGTCAGTATCATCCACAGTTTTCTGAACACATTTCAGAGAAAGATTACCATTTTGAGCATATGTTGAACGTTTGAAATCAATAGAAGTTACACTCTCGTGTTTTATATTAAACACAGGTTTTGTTTTACGGGCGCATCCTACATTCACACACAGCAAAAGCACAATTAAAAAAGCCGATATAATTCTTTTAATCATATCAATTCCTCCACAGAGCTACTGATAACCGTACCTGTCATAGCATCTACCACTGTATTATAAATACAGTTATTGACAAGTGATATATGGTCTATGTCATACACAGTCATTCCGTTTTCATAAAGAATAACCGTTTCAATATAGTTATACACGAAATTATTTCCGAAATGACAATCTGCCGCTTTTCTCATAGCCACGTCAGAGTCTATTACAAACTTTGTCATATCCAACGGCATAGCGGATTTTATCATTTCGTAAGGTTCTGATGAATATTCCTCATAATCGGGAGATGAAAACTTTTCGATATTCCCTGTTAAAGTGTTTACTTCCACCACAAGAATATCCGAATAGCTCATATCATCAGGACGTTTATCGGTATACACATATGTATATTTACCGACGTTTTCACTGTTTACCAGAAGTTTAACTCCGTACAGGTTATAGCCTTCCATTTTACGAAGAACAAAGTTCTCTTTAAGTGCTGCATAAATAGAAACTGCAGTATTTGAGGTTTTACCTATGTTATTTTTATCTGTTTTGATAATGTTACAGCTGCAAAAAGATAAAAGTAACATTAACACTAATAAAAGACTAATAATTCTTTTCACTTTTTTATCCTCACAGATTTTTCAGATATGAAATTTCTTTTTCGCTGAGTTTTCTGTACTGTCCTGCTTTGAGAGTACCTATTGACAATTTTCCTATACGTTCGCGTTTGAGACGAAGAACTTCAAGCTCGCATGCCTCGCACATACGACGGATCTGTCGGTTTTTACCCTCATAGATAGTTATAAGAAGAACTGTTCTGTCATCTTTAACAGAATGCACGTCAACCTCTGCCGATGCCGTTGTATAATCAAGCTGTTCAAGATAAACTCCTGTTGTAAGTTTATGTAAAACGTCTGCATTTACATCTCCCGTTACTATAGCTCTGTAAGTTTTGGGTATTCTGTTTTTCGGGTGCATCATTTTATTTGCAAGATCACCGTCGTTTGTCATTATAAGAAGACCTTCACTGTCTTTATCAAGTCTTCCCACAGGGTAAAGTCTTACCCTTTCTTTTGACATAATATCAGTAACACATTTACGGGAAAGCTCGTCCTTTGACGTTGTTACGTAACCGCGGGGTTTATAAAGCATAAAATACGAGCATTCTTTTTTTCTCGGATATATACGTTTGCCGTCAACCGTTACAGTAGTACAGTTCGAGGGAACTTTATCACCTATAAAAGCAGTCCTTCCTCCAACTTTAACGCTTCCCTGTTCAATTAATTTTTCAGCCGCACGTCTTGAACACACACCGCTGTCTGCCAAAAATTTCTGTAGTCTTATTTGTTGTTCCATTTAAAACATATTCCTTATAAATTTTATTATTCGTGTTATAAAAAGCTCTTTTTTAAAAGGAGCTTCAATGTCCTGTGTTATATAAAGAGGCGAAGATGCAACCTCTTTTCCATCTATAGTATAAACAACAGTGCCTACAATATCTCCCGATTTTTTAGGCGCATACACAGTCTCATCGCAAAGAATTGTCTGCGAGGGCATCTTTCCGTCAGTTACAACAGCATAAAGGTCAGCATTGTTTTTTGCAAAAAACGTCATACCGTCAGGAGTTTTAAGCTGAACTTTTATACTATCTTTTTTAGCAAGAGCAATTTTTTTAACTCTGCAAAAACCTTTTTCAAAAGCAGTTATATGGTCATCCCAGTCATCAGGGTCATTGAGAGTGACACAAACAAGAGTGACACCGTCACGTTTTGCAGCCCCTACAAGACATCTTCCCGCTTTTTTGGTAAAT
Source organism: Eubacteriales bacterium (assembly GCA_045657265.1). Classification (GTDB taxonomy): domain Bacteria; phylum Bacillota; class Clostridia; order Oscillospirales; family QAKW01; genus RGIG9041. Next base: position 75,331 of record JAZOSU010000007.1, read on the forward strand.
CCTGTTTTAACACCGACTGCATCATCGTACATAGACAAAAGTTTATTATGATTTTTAAGAGTTCTTCCGTTTTCAATACCGTTATATCTGATTTTGGCGCTTTTCATTGATACTATTTTTGAAAACACAGGATTATTAAGTGCACAGACCGTAATTTTGGCAAGTTCTTTGGCTGTTGTATAATGATTATCATCAGGAAGTCCTGACGGATTTGTGAAATTAGTATCCGAAAGACCGAGCTTTTCGGCTTTCTGATTCATAAGTTTTACAAAATTCTCAACCTTACCATTACCAACATAATGAGCAAGAGCAACAGATGCATCGTTTCCCGATGTGAGCATAAGTCCCATCAGCAATTCTTCAACCGTCAAAGGCTCGTCTTTTACAAGATACATCGAAGAGCCTTCAATTCCAACAGCAACAGACGGGATTTTTATTTCGGCACTCAGATCGGCATTCTCCAAAACCACCAACGCGGTCATTATTTTAGTTGTTGATGCCATAGGAAGTCTACTGTCACCATTTACAGTTTCCAGAAAAGTTCCTGTAGACACTTCACATAGCGCCAACGCCTTTGCACTATATGAAAAGACAGAAACATTTGAAAATATCAAAGCTGATACAAATACTGCAAGTATTATTTTTGTTATTTTTCTCAACACAATCACCTATCAATAAATTTTATTGACAGGTTTACATTTTTATTCTGCCGATCCTTTATTTTTATTAATAAGTCCGCTTATCTGATCAATCACTTCGGGAACTTTTGTGAATATTTTATCAAGGTTATCAGGTGATTCAGAAACGCTTATAAGGCGGATATTGCCTTCGTTTACAACAAGAAATGCAACGGGAGATATTTTCACACCGCCGCCTGCACCGCCACCAAAATTGTCGGTTGATGACGATTTATCAAATCCTGCACCACCTGATACAAAGCCCATTGATACTTTTGACACAGGTATAAGTGTTGTTGTATCTGATATTTTGACAGGTTTTCCGATAACACTGTCAACATCTATCATTTTTTTGAGACCGTCAATTGCATTTGTCAAAACCTTTTCTACGTGTTCTGCCATTTTAATTTCTCCTTTTATAATTTTATCACTTCATCTTTAAGAAGCAGTATCAGACAAATAATCAATTTTATAAGACAGGTGGATATTACAGCTTCAAAATCCACTTCTGTTGTATCGTCTGAATAGTCTGCGCTTACAGATATTTTTTTATTTTTTATTTTTATAAAACGCTCTGTCGTATTAAGCGTTGTATAAACAAGTGTATTGACTGTGCCGAAAGCAAGAGCAGTATCACAAGGGTCATCTGTTGCGACTTTAACGGACAGTCTGAGTTTTTTCACGCTCAGCACTTTAAATGCTCTTTTCAAAAGTTTAGGAAGTATTCTTTTTACATCCGAAAGCTGAGACGTAAATTTTTTGTTATCAGTTTTTACTTTTTTTACAGGTTTATTTTCAGATTTCTTTTTTGGTGATTTATCAAAAGGCACTACAAATTTCAAAAAAAGTATACGTATCTGAAATTTAAATTTACCATCATAAAATGCCACAAGTGAAACCGGCAAAAAAAGCAGAAAAAGTAAAATACATATGATTACTAAAAACCAGATCATACGTTCATTACCTGTTGAGGATCGTCTTCTGCCACCAAAGGCGCATCTATTGGCGGAAGCGGTGGAAGTTTATCAAGAGAATCAATACCAAAGCAACGCAAAAAGTCAGGCGTTGTACCATAAAGTCTTGGTCTGCCAGGTGCTTCAAGTCGTCCTCTTTCTTCTAAAAGTCCTTTTTCAATAAGAGAATTTATCCCGTAAAAACAGTCAACACCTCTTATCTGTTCGATATATCCTTTAGTAACAGGTTGGTTATATGCAACTATAGCAAGAATTTCAAGAGCCGCATTTGAAAGAGGTGAATTACGGCGATGATCGAGAGCTCTTTTGGTTATTTCACCGTAAAAACCGCGGGTTGACATCTGATAAGCATTTTCGAGTTTAAGAATAGTAAACCCTCTCTGGTTTTGTTCGTAATACTCAATCATTTCATCTATTTTTGCATCTAATGCTTTTATATCTGTTTCAAGAGTCTGAGCAAGTTTTACTGCTTCTATCGGTTCGCCACTGGCAAACAGTATTGACTCAATAGCTCCTGTCATAAAATCAAATTCCATATTAGTCTCCTATTCTCTTTTTGCTTACGTCTATATAAATTTCCTGACCGCTGTCATTTATACTGATACGATCGTTTTTTGAAAGTTCCAAAACTGCAAGGAAAGTAGCTATGATATCTGAGCGTGATTTTGCACTTTTAAAAAGTGAAAGAAATTTAGTATGATGAGAACGCGTGAGTATTCTCAGCACCGTTACTATTTTTTCAGTAACCGACGTTATTTTTCTGCCCACAATACCTTTGAAATTCTTTATAGGTGACGTGGTCATATATTCGAGATGGCGGATAACTGCATTATACGCCATTTCAAGTTTTGAAGTTTCATATATACGGGTATGTTTTTTATCGAATTCCAGAACCTGCATAGTACGAGTATAGGTTATACCTGCTTTTTTATTCATCTCACGCATAGGTTCAATAACTGTTTTATAGCGTTTATATTCAGCAAGTGCTCTTGCAAGTTGTTCTCTTGGGTCTTCTTCCTCTTCAGCAGGTTTAGGCAAAAGCATTTTTGATTTTATATACATAAGGTTTGCAGCCATTTCGATAAATTCGCTGGAAACCTCAAGATCCATCTTTTTCAGATCCTCAATATATTCCATATATTGTTCAAGAATCAACGCTATAGGGATATCGTAAATTGAAACTTTATTTTTAGAAATAAGAAACAGTAAAAGATCCAAAGGACCGTCAAAAACCTCAAGTTTAAAAACCGGACGTTCCAATTAAATACCTCCTTTAAAAAATAATATCTGCAACAAAAAATGCAGGATGTTGCCATATAACTGTAAGCGTTCTGTAAAGAAACTCCTGAACGTTTGATACGGCTATACTTACATAGTCTGTAGCGATAAGCAAAACAAAAAATGCTATATAAATATAGTTTCCATACTGCATAACAAATCTATGGTATGAATTAGGCATAAAATATCCAAGAATTCTTGAACCGTCAAATGGATGAACCGGTATAAGATTAAACACCGCAAGGCCAAGATTAATAAGTGTCATAAGATAGAAAAAAGTAAAAAGTATTTCTACTGCCATACTTCCTTTAAGGTATGTACCATACGCAAAAACTACCGAAAAGAAAGAGCAGACAATTGCCAGAATAAAGTTAGAAAGAGGTCCTGCGGCAGCTGTTATAAGCATCCCCTTTTTAGGATTTTTAAAATAAAGCGGATTTACAGGAACGGGTTTTGCAAAACCCACTCTGAAAATAATCATAAACAAAAATCCAAGAGGATCAAGATGACGCAAGGGGTTTAAAGACAGTCTTCCCTCGTCTTTTGCAGTAGGGTCTCCAAGTTTATTTGCAACAAATCCATGAGCAAATTCATGAAATGTAAGAGAAATCAAGGAAACCGGCAAAATATACAGCGCACTTTGTACAAAAGAGCGTATATTAGAAAGTAATCCGGATAGCAAATTCAATTTTATATCTCCAATGCATTTTCAATATATTCAAGTACCTCTTCTCTCCCTTTCTTTGTCTGGGAAGAAAAAGCAATAACCACAGCACCATCAAAATTATAGACTTCGCGTATACGGGCAAGATTTTTTTCTGCCGCAGTTTTTGAGAGTTTATCCGCTTTGGTAGCGACAACAATAAACGGTATTCCTGCTTCATACAGGTATCTTCCCATATCCACGTCAAGATCAGAAACGTCGTGTCTTAAGTCAACTATAGATACAGCAAGAAGTTTTTTTGAGTCAGAATTGAAATAGTCTTCCATAAAAACAGACCATTTCTGTTTTTCGGAAAAAGAAACCTTTGCATAACCGTAACCCGGCAGGTCAACAAAATACAGTTTTCCGTCTATATCATAAAAATTAATTGTTGCGGTTTTACCGGGTTTAGACGATGTACGGGCAAGAGCTTTTCTGCCCACAAGGCAGTTTATCATTGAACTTTTGCCCACATTTGATCTTCCGCAGAATACTATCTGCGGTTTATCGCCCAGAAACTGGCTTTTTTTAACCGCTGATATCTTTAAAGATACGTTGTTATAATTAAGTTTCATTTGTTATACCTCAGTTAAGAACAGATGCCGCGCTATTATTTTTCATTTCATTTTCAGTAAATGCACGAACAGGCTTTGAAGTATTAGGCACAAAATCCAAAGCAGTACGGAACACTTCATCTACTGTATCAACTGCTACAAAATTAATATTTTCATAAACAGTTTTATCAATTTCTTTAAGGTCAGGCATATTACGTTTGGGTATAATAACCGTATGTATTCCGTTTTTATATGCCGCCATTGTTTTTTCTTTAAGTCCACCTATCGGCAGGACTCTTCCTGTAAGAGTGATTTCCCCTGTCATAGCAACGGTGTTTTTAACAGGAGCAAGGCTTAAAGCCGACATTAATGCAGTTGCTATTGCTATACCTGCAGACGGACCGTCTTTAGGAACGGCACCCTCGGGGAAATGAACATGAATATCGCGTGTTTTATAAAAATCTTTTTCTATATCGTAAATTGATGCAACAGAACGGATAAACGAAACTGCAGCGCGCACGCTCTCTTTCATTACGTCTCCGAGACTTCCTGTACAATCTATCTTTCCTGTACCCTCTAAAACAGATACTTCTACATTGAGAAGTTCACCGCCAACACTTGTCCATGCAAGTCCGTTGACAATACCTATCATCCCTTCATCATAAAGAGATTCTTTTCTGTATCTGCGTACTTCCAAAAATTTTTCTATATTTGATTTGGTTATCCTGATATTCTCAGCTTCTTTGGAAACTATTATCTTTGCAGATTTACGCATAATATCAGCAATTTTACGTTCAAGTTCACGAACGCCTGCCTCACGTGTATAACAGGAAATTATTTCTTCAACTGCACCTTTTTCAAATCTTACCTGCTGAGCCTTAAGACCGTGAGCTTTACGTTGTTTGGGAATAAGGAACTGTTTTGCTATATTAACTTTTTCTGTATCAAGATAGGTTGATATCTCGACAACATCCATTCTATCAAGAAGCGGACGCGGAACAGTATCAAGTGAATTTGCCGTTGCAACAAAAAATACGTCTGAAAGGTCAAGAGGCAAATCAAGGTAATGGTCTTCAAAATTAACGTTCTGCTCACTATCAAGAACCTCAAGCAAAGCAGAGGCAGGATCTCCACGGAAATCTGAACAGAGTTTATCTATTTCATCGAGAACTATAAGCGGATTAAGACTTTTTGCTTTTCTGACAGCAGATGCTATACGACCCGGCATCGACCCGATATATGTACGTCGATGTCCTCTTATTTCAGCTTCGTCACGCACACCGCCAAGAGCTATACGTGCATAGGTTCTGTTCATTGCTTTTGCAATACTTTTTGCAATTGAAGTTTTACCCACTCCGGGAGGGCCTACAAGACAAAGTATCTGTCCTTTTGATTCACACAAAGCTCGTACCGCAAGATGTTCAATTACGAGTTTTTTGACTTTTTCCATTCCGTAATGATCGCTGTCAAGAACCTTCTGTGCAAGTTCAAGATCAGTATTCAGTTCCGTTTTCACACCAAAAGGCATATCAAGAACAGTATCAAGATAGCCCTCTATAACTGAGCCTTCGTGTGACATAGGCGGCATTTTAGAAAGTCTCTCTACCTCTTTGACAAGTTTTTCACGTATTTCATCACTAACCTGAAGTTTTTCAATTTTAGCAATATACTCGCCAAGTTCTTCCGAAACAGGTTCATCAACTCCCAGTTCTGACTGAATTGCTTTAAGTTGTTCTTTAAGATAGTATTCTCTCTGATTACCGTCTATCTGTTCTTTGACACGCATAGCAATTTCGTGTTCCATTTTAACAACTTCAAGTTCCGTCTGCATAACGTCGGTAAGATATGCCGCGCGTTCGTACGGATTTATAATTTCCAGAACCTTTTGTTTATTATCGTAAGACATAAAAGTAGCACCGCTGACGATATCACAAAGTATTCCAAGATCTTTTTGTGTAAGAGCTTCGGTATATACCTCTTCTGCAGGTTTGGGCATAAGTTCTCCGTAGCTTGAAAACATATCTTTAAGCATACGCAGAAAAGCTTCGTGTTCTACTGTTTCAACCGGTCCTGCAGGTTGAATAATTTTAGATGCAAGACAGGAAAGATGACTGCTTGTTTTAAAGACGCCCGTAAGTTCTACCCTGTCAACACCCTTCACAAGTACGCGTACGTTATCTTCGGCTATTTTCATAACCTGTCTTACTTTGACGAGAGTACCTATACGGTATATATTTTCGGTTGAAGGGTCATCCTCTGAAATATCTTTCTGAGATGAAAGAACGAGCATTCTTCCCGAGCGCATTGCCTCGTCAACAGCTTTAATTGATATTTTTCTGCCAACATCAAAACTTGCCTTTGTACCCGGCATTACAACAAGTCCGCGTGTTGCAACAAGCGGATACTGAGAAGGAGCCTCTTTTTGAGTTATTATATCGTTAATTATTTCAATTTTGTTTGTTTTTGACATTTACTTTCCTCTTTGCTAAATTATAAATAATAAATATTATAATATATACTTTTATACAATTCAACAAAATTCAATATTTTTTACAAAAAAGAAACAATCACACTTATCAGAAGTACCGCCAAAGAGAGCATCAGGCTATATTTTCTTTTGCATATTTTAACTGAAGAATATAAAATCACACCGCATTTAAAAGCAGTCAGAAGGTACAAATTAGTAAGAGATACTATTTCAAATCTGTTTACAAAGGACGGTATAAAGGTTGATTGCCAGAGTTTTACAAGCGGCATTTCAACAGCATAATAAACGTCATTAGTCAAAACGGACAAAGCTATGGTTATAATCACCAAAAAAAACAGCACTGAAATGCCTCCTCCTGCAATTACCGAAACAGGAGTTTTACTGTCGCAAAAAGGAATAATAAAAATCACGTCCGCAACTGACAGATACGCAAGAGGCAAAAGCATTTCAAATTCAGGTTTTACAATCACAGGCATACTGAAGCTTGTATCTATAAGAGAAAGAGCAATTATTGTCAAAAATACAATTGTTGCAAAACTGCTTATTATGAGCGCAACGCTTTTTACAGCATCTTTTTTTGAAACTGAAACTGAAACGGCAAGGGCTATAGTCAAAAAGATCAACAGTACAAAATGAGAGTTATCAAGCACACCCGTATAAGTCACGAGTTTTGATGCCAAAATAGTACTTACGCTACAAGAAATAACGGACCATACACAAATTATAATTTTTAAAAATTTCGTTTTACGAAGATTTTTATACCCGTAAAAAGCCAAAACTGCCATTAGTGCGAAAATCGGAAAAATCAATGCTACCGTAGTTATATTGGCTCTGCCTATAAAAAGAAGGCTCATTCCGCCGCAGACACAAATAAACCCGAAAGATGCACAGATAAGATTTTTAATTTTCATAATCGCTCCTTTCGGGATTTCCTTTTGCAGATAAATAAACGGTACTATCATCTTTTATAAAAGCTGTTATTTTAGGGACAGGTTTTTTGATTTCAAAACAGAATCTTTTGATTTTATCGCTATAAAATATACTTTTGGTTTCTTCAGAGCTTTTATTTTTTTCAAAAAGAGACGATGCCTGTCCCTCACAGTAAACAGCTACCGCACGCATATTAATTTCGTTATTACAAAAGAATTCTCTGACATCAGATTCTTTTTTCAGACCTGATGAAACTATAAAAATACGCACCGCATCGGTATACAAAATGCGCAGAGACTTATCTGATGCGTTTTTAAAAGCATTTTCAAGTGTATAGCCTTCACCCTTTACATATTCGCTTTTACTTCCGTAAGAGTCATCTTTAGAGGGCTTAATGACTTCGCAAGTAACTATCCATTTATCAAGGTTTCTGTCTATAGCCACGCCGCTGACTATATCATAATCAGCAATTTCAGTATTTCTTCCGAGATTTGCAAAAAGAAAAAAAACAGCAAAAGCTATGCAGATTATTGATATGTTTAGTTTTCTCATACTTTTCCCTGCCTTTTTGTATTTGTCGAAAACGCTTTTTGTCGATAATTCATTCTATAGACAGGCATTCTCAAAAATGTATCTGCTTTTGAATATTTGTCAAATGGAGTAAAAGCAGTCATTAAAGGCACCCCCAAAGACGTCATATTATACAGAAATAAAAGAAGCAGTGTAAAGCCGAACGCCAGTCCGGGAAGACCGAGAATTGCACCTAAAAGAATCATTCCAAACCTGATATAAAACACCGCTCCTTTAAGATCATACACCATAAGCCCTGCAACTCCGGAAAAAGACACAACAATAACCATAGAAGCAGACACAAGCCTTGCATCAACAGCAGCTTGTCCCAAAACTATTGCACCAACAATATTTAGTGCAAGACCCATACTTGATGGCATTCTTGCTCCTGTTTCACGAAGCGCTTCAAAAATACCAAACAAAAGGAGCATTTCAAGCAAAGACGGCAAAGGAACACCTGCCTGAGATGCGCTTATACTATATAGCCATTCCGTAGGAAGCATTGAGGTATGATGCAAAATAAGGGTTATATACAAAGACGGAAGCAAAAAAGATACGAAAAAGCCTAATAATCTCAGTATTCTGCCTACATTTGCATAATAGCAATTAAGATAATAATCGTCAGGTGTCTGAAAGTTTTCAATAAAAATATACGGAAACGTAAGAGCCGTAGGAGAACCGTTGAAAATTATACCTACCCTGCCCTCAAGCAGTTTTGCTGCAAGTACATCGGGTCTGTTTGTTTTTCCGTATGTTTTTACAAAAGAACTTTTATTGTCGCGTATTATCTCAGCAATATATGAACTGTCTCCAAGGTAGTCGATATCAATTTTTTCAAGACGTTTTTTAAGACGCTCTATAATTTCAGGACGGACAACGCCTTCGAGATAACATATACAGTATCTTGAATTGCTTTGTTTTCCGCACATCATAAACTCACTTTTAAGTTTCGGCGTTGCAACTCTCTTTTTTAAAAGAGAAAGGTTGGTCATTATATTTTCATTGAAGCCTTCGCCCGGACCTGCGATAGAAAGCTCTGTTTCAGGAGCAGAAACATCCCTTTGTTTCATTCCCTTAGAATCAATAACAATTACGCACGGATTATCTTCAATAATAACGGCGCAGTCGCCACCTGCAACACTTATCAGAGCATTATTTGCATCATATTCCAATGCCGCAGTATGCGCGGTTATCGCTGAGCGGAGAGTGAGTTGTATATCCTGCGATATCAGATTATAACAAAGAGGTTTTATTACGTCTCTGTCAACTACGTCATTACTGACCATACAGTTTACAATAGCAATAGCAATTTTAAGAGTAGGTTTGTTTTCGTTTTTTATATATTTGACTTTAAACGTGGTGTCTTTATCAAAAGCATCTTTGAATATGTTAACGTTGGTTTCAAAATCATTTACAAATTGCATTTCAAATCTCCTTTAACTGATATTATTGACTAAAATTACATTAAAATTCACAAGTGTACTTCATTATATTGATACTTTATTTTAAACTTTTCAATTATATAAGACTGATTTTTTTGTATATTATGACTGTTTTTTATACTTTATTTAATTTAATTGACTTTCAACAATTATTTATATATAATCTATGTTAGTTTGGAGATATGGGGATGATAGATTTGAAGCTAAGTAAAGCAGACAAAAAGCTGTTTTATACTATAATGTTTCCCGTTTTGCTGGAAACGGTAATAATGCGTCTATTTCACATTGCAGACAGCGTTATGCTCGGTCAGATGACCGACTCAACCGTTGCAGTTGCAGCAGTTGGTCTTTGTGCATCACCGATACATCTTATAATGTCAGTAACCGCATCTTTATTTATTGGTATAACGTCAACAATTGCTTGGTTTCACGGTGCCGACGAAAAAGAAAAAATCCGTAATATTGCGTGGCAATCTTTTATCATAGCTATTTTTGTTGCAATAATATTATCCTTGTTTTCAATAGTTTTTGCAGAAAACATAATGGCTTTTATCTGCGGTGAAAACGAAACTTTACCTATTGCCACAAGCTATTACAAAATCAACGCATACGGATTCTTTTTTCAGATTATGACAGCCGCTATAACCGCCGCTTTCAGAGGTATTGGAATTACAAAAATAGCTTTGGTGTATAACCTTATCGGCGGTGTATTTAACGTTTTTCTTAATTATCTGCTTATATACGGAGCTTTCGGTTTTCCTGAAATGAGAGCAGACGGTGCAGCTCTGGCAACTACTATTTCGAAAATAATATCTTTCGTTATCGCCCTCTGCATACTTTTATTTAAAGATACTCTGATAAAATACAAAAAAGGAACAAGCTTCAAGTTTGATACTGCCATAAAAACAAGGCTTTTACCTATTGGACTTACATCTGCCGGAGAACAAATTATTTTACAAACAGGTGCAATATTCAGCGCCAAAACAGTTGCATTTTTACCCACACCTCAGATAGCATCAAGGCAGATCGTTACTAATTTTTCTAATTTTGCATGGGCAACAGGTTCTGCCTGTCAAGCGGCTTCAACTACGCTTTTTGGTCGATCTCTCGGCTCCAATAACACAGAAAAAGCAAAAAAATATTTATCTCTTTGTGTCAAATGGGCTTTAGGTTTTGCATTTTGCGAAATGATATTGTTCTGTTTCTTTGGAAATTCTCTTGCAGCAGTTTTTACAAATGATACATCCCTTTATCACACAATTTCAATACTGTTTATAATATCTGCGGCATCTCTTCCCTTTATCAACACACATCTGACAGTTTCGGGTGCACTCCGAAGTTCAGGAGATTCTGTTGCGCCTTTAATTGCCTCTTTCCTAAGTTTATGGATATTCCGCGTACTTCTCGGATATCTTGCCATCGTAGTATTTAAAATGGGTATATACCAATACGAAATATGCGTAAGTTCTGACCAGATAGTAAGATGTATTATCATTTGCATTTTTTATCTTACAGGGCATTGGAAAAAGTTTTTACTTAAAGTTAAAGAGAAATAAAAGATATTAAGTTTTCTAAAATAATATGTCAATAAAAAACGACTTGTGAAAATCACAAGTCGTTTTTATGGTGGACCAACAGGGACTCGAACCCCGGACCAACCGGTTATGAGCCGGTTGCTCTAACCAACTGAGCTATTGGTCCTTATTTAATGCCCTAATAGTATAACAAAACAAAAGGGCATTGTCAATATATATCTATAATTTTTTTAAAAATTAAATATCAGATTTATAGCTATACATAATGTTACGCCTATTACTGTAGGAAGCAGTATTGAAAGTACAGTCCATTTAAAGCTACCTGTTTCTTTTTTTATCGTCAGCACCGTAGTTGAACAGGGCCAATGAAAGAGTGAAAACATCATTGTACATAAAGCCGTCAGCCAAGTCCAACCATTTTCTATGAGTATTTGTCTTACTACCATCACATTTTCTGTATCTGTGATGGTACCTTTTGCAAGATAAGTCATAATTATTATGGGCAGAACTATTTCATTAGCAGGAAATGCCAATATAAATGCCATAAGTATGACTCCGTCCATACCCATTAGTTTTCCAAGGGGGTCAAGAAATCCGCTACACCAGGACAAAAGAGTTATATCATTTACCGTAACGTTTGCCATAATCCATATTACAAGACCTGCAGGAGCCGCAACCGCCACTGCCCTACCCAGAACAAACAATGTTCTGTCAAACAAGGAACGCACAAGTGTTTTGGCTATCTGCGGTTTTCTGTATGGGGGAAGTTCCAGTATAAACGACGAAGGCTTACCTTTTAAAAATGTCTTGGAAAGAAGATTAGATACAAGAAACGTCATTACAATACCAAGAACTATAAAGATAGTTAAAATCACAGACGCCAGAATTGAATAACCAAAACCTTTTCCAAGCACGAAAAACATTGTAATAATCGTGATAAGCATAGGAAAACGTCCGTTACAGGGTACAAAACTGTTTGTCAGAATTGCTATTAATCTTTCTCTTGGGGAGTCAATTATTCTGCATCCTGTAACTCCTGCCGCATTACAACCAAAACCCATACACATAGTCAGCGCCTGTTTACCGCAAGCGTTACATTTTTTAAAAGGTTTATCAAGGTTAAAAGCTACTCTCGGCAGGTATCCAAAGTCTTCAAGAAGCGTAAACATAGGGAAAAATATTGCCATTGGAGGTAGCATTACGGATACAACCCAGCACAGAACACGAAGCACGCCACATACTATCACATCGTGCAACCACAGGGGCGTATTTACATATAAAAGCATTATTGATACTGCATCCTGAAATTTTAAAAACATATCTGAAAGCAGTCTTGACGGATAATTTGCAACTGTAATCGTTATCCAGAAAACAAACAGAAGCAATAATATCATAACAGGAAATCCGAACGCTTTACTTGTAAGAAATTTATCGAGTTTCATATCAAAGCTTATATATTTATCGGATTTTTCCACACAAACTTTTTTAGCTATCTGCTGACTTTTTTCAACGTATGTTTTTGCAATAACATCCTTATAATCGAGCGGAAGTTTATTTATGTTAGCTTCTAATATTTCTTTTATTTCTTTATCTTCAATGATATCAATATTTATTTTTTCAAGAGTTGCCCTGTCGTTTTCAAGAAGTTTTACAGCAACCCATCTTGCACTCCATTTATTGCTTATTTTATCTTTTACTGCCTCTGCTATTTTCAAAACGGCACTTTCAATCTCCTGCGGATATACAACACTGTTTTTATCGTTATATTCACAGCCGTCTATTGCATCCAAAAGTTTATTTATACATTTTTTATCACAGGCAATGGTACCGACAACCGAAACACCAAGTTCTTCAGATAATTTTTCCAGATCTATGGTTATATGTTTTCTTTTCGCCTCATCAAGCAGATTAACGCATACTACCACGTTATTACACGCTTCGGTTATCTGCAGTACAAGACTTAGATTTCTTTCAAGACAGGTACTGTCGCACACAACTACAACGCAGTCATGGTCTCCGAAACATATATAGTCACTTGCCACCTCTTCTTCTGCAGAGTGAGGAACAAGAGAATAGGTACCAGGTATATCAACAAAAACATATTCTGTACCGTCTTTTTTGCATCTTCCAACAGCGTTTGCAACTGTTTTTCCGGTCCAGTTTCCCGTATGCTGATTCATACCTGTAAGATTATTAAAAAGCGTACTTTTGCCAACGTTTGGATTTCCTGCGAGAGCTATTATTTTCTCATTATTGTTTTTTATTATATCGATGGGTGCATCTACGGCGTTTTTACCTGTAGATGCAAAGCTGAGCCCCATTTAAGTTCTCCCTTTTATATTTACATTGATTTTTTGACAGTCCTCAGAGCGCAGAGCAATAACTGCGCCTCTTATAATAAAAGCGGTAGGATCCCCTAAAGGACTTTTTCCTACGCATCTTATTACTGTACCGGGAATAAGGCCTATATCCTGAAGTCTTCTGCGCATAGTTCCCAAAACATCTACAGAAATAACCGTTGCCTTTTCTCCGGGAGATATATCATTAAGATTACACATAAAAAATTCGCCTCAGAATAATAGTGTTCATTTTCATACTATTATTCCAAGGCGAAACTCGTTACAAAGTAACTCCATCTTTAAATATTGCGATATCGCTCTTATCAAGAAATTTCGATTTTGTTTTTTTACCGTTTGCTATATCAATTACAAAATCAAGCAAATTTTCTGTAACTTCATCAAAAGAATCACCCTCAACAAGAGTACCTGCGTTGAAATCTATCCAACCGCCTTTCTTTTTATAAAGTTCGGTATTACTTGAAATTTTAACTGTAGGAACAGGACATCCAAAAGGTGTTCCTCTGCCTGTTGTAAACAAGACTATATGCGCACCTGAACCTGCCAATGCACAGGAGGCAACAAGGTCATTACCCGATCCTTGCAAAAGTGAAAGTCCTTTTGTATTCACTCTCTCACCGTAGCCTAAAACGTCTTCTACAGGTGATTTTCCACCTTTTTGGGTATAAAGCTGATCATCGCCAAGCTGAGAGCATCCGTATGGATGGGTATAAGCAAAAACACCGTCTACGTTTTGGTATTGTTTGGAAGATGCCGTTTTAGCAATTTGTTTTGCGATATTATTTACGCACCCTACAGTCGGAATTATCCACACTTCGTTTCTGATTCCCACTTTCCAGTCAGGTCTTTTAAATCCCATAAAGGTTCTCGGAGTTGTTTTTTTAATTTCGTCAAAACAAGGATTATATTCATATTCTCCCTGTTTTTCAATAGGTGATGCAACATTATGTCAATGAACGTGGTCATCCTTTTTTATATCGCGTTTTGCTATACCGATAACGTTACCATATTTAATTATTTTCTCGCCTTGTTTTATATCACAAAGAGCAATTTTATGTCCTGCCGGAATATTATTTTCAGATTTCAGCACAACAACTACGTTATCAATTTCGTTTATTTTAATTAAATTCATAGTTAGTTTTCAAGAAACATATTAAGTGTTTCTCTTGCTCCCTTTTCTTTCATAAGCTGCACCTGATTTGTAACAGCATCAACAAAACCGTTATATACCGAAAGGTCTTCTCCCCAGAACTGTTTATTTGAAGCAACTGCCGTTACATATTCAGCTACACTTTTCGTTCTGTTTTCGTTAATAAACTCAAGCACCTTATCGTCATCACGCACAGGATAACATCCGTCTGTATCATAGAACTTCAAAAGGGCAGAAAAGGACATAGTAAGTGCAGGTGGAATTTCATTATATTCTTCGTAATAATCTTTGAAGCTTGGAAGCACTCTTGCTTTCCATTTAGAAACAGAGTTAAGAGAAATATCAACAACGCTATGGTGAATAAAAGGATTTTCAAATCTTTCAAAAACTGAATCTGCGAATGCATTCACTTCATCTTTTGGCAGTTTAACGAAAGGAATAATTTCTTCTCTGACGGCTTTTTCCATAAACTTTCTAAGAGCATTATCTTTCATACATTCTCCCACTGTTGCAAGTGAGCAAAGCCAACCCAAAAGTACAGACGACGTATGCGCTCCGTTAAGAATACGAACTTTACGTTCGCGATATGGTTTCTGGTTATCTTAAATATTACAGGCATTCCTGCTCTGTCAAGGGGGGAACTTATCAGAAATATATTTATCTGATTCGATAACCCAGAGACCGAAAGGTTCTGCAACGTCAAGCAGGTTATCTTCATAGCCGAGAGATTTACAAATTTCTTCACTTTCGTTTTTAGGATAGCCTGTAACAATTCTGTCAACAAGTGTACTGCAGAAAGTGCAGTTTTTATTCATCCATTCAATAAAAGCGTTGGCAAGATTCCATTGTTTTGCAAGAGCAATATATTAATCAAAGTTTTCATAACATCCTACCGCTTTTGAAACTGATGTTACTATTTTGCTTTTATTTACAGTTTGTCCGTTTTCTTTACCTCTGAGAATTACGGTATAATTACAGTTTTGTTTTTCAAAGTTTGAAAGATTTCCGTATTCTATAGCCTTAACTATGGCAACAGAACCCTCAAATATTCCCCGTTCGTTTGCCTCATCTATCATATAATCTGCAAAAGCACGAAGAAAATTTCCTTCTCCGTACTGCACAACTTTTACAGGATACTGTTTTTTCTGTACATTCATTTTTAGTACTCCTTGGTCTATGTAAGTACTTACATAATAACACATAATTTAAAAAGTTACAAAAATTTATTCAAAACTGCAACTATTTATTCGGGTTTTGTGTAATATATGCAGAAAACGAGCAAGAATGTATAACAGCATATAATAAAATATTCGGCAAAGATTCAGTCAAAGAAATATTTTCTTACGGATACGAAGAATCACTCAAAAATTCCAAAACCTATAATTTTATCTTCACATTTAAAGACGGTTTACAACAAAAAATCCAAGTTTCAAAAGAACTATTTGAAAGTTTAGAGGTGATTAAATGAAAAGGTCTCTCGCATTACTTATGGTGTTACTGCTTATTCTTACAGGTTGCAAATCATCCCCTGCATCCGAGCAAAGTTCAGATCACAACGAATCTCATCTTGTTTCATCCCCTGCCTTTGAGCACAGTTCTTTATATCCGATAAATAGTTTTGCAGTCAAGCTTTTACAGCAAACCCACTGCAATCAAGGTACGCTAATATCTCCTGTATCAATTCTTTATTCTCTTGGAATGGCAGCCAACGGAGCTGACGGGGAAACTCTCTCTGAAATATGTAAAGTATTAAGCCTTAACACAGATGAATTGAATGAACACTTAATTGATTTCAAAAACAGCAAGTCAAAAGCTTTCAATTTTTACAATTCAATATGGGCAAACAAAAACAAGCTTGAGCTTAAAGAAAAATACCTTAAAAACATTGAAAATGCATATTCTCCCGAAAACTACAGCGTTGATTTTTCAGAGGATATTGAAAAACAAATAAACGACTGGGTATCTGAAAAAACAAACGGTGACATTAATCAGATTTTAGGAAAAGCAGATGAGGATGCTCTTTTATATTTTGTAAACGCAGTGAATTTCTGTGACGTGTGGCAAAGTCAATATCACACTGCAAGTACAAAACAAGGAGATTTTGTCAAAGAAAACGGTGATATAGTATCGTTGCCTATGATGACCAAAAATGAAAATTTTTATATTGAAGATGAAGACGCTTATGGATTTATAAAACCGTATTCCCATGAAAATTTCAGTTTTGTGGCTATTTTACCAAAAAACGATAACATTTCCGATTACATCAAAAAACTCACAGGAGAAGCTTTATGTAACCTTGTAGCAAACAAACAGAAAGCTTTAGTCAGGACTACTGTACCTAAATTCAGTGCCGAGTCTGATTTTGATATAACAGAAATATTAAAGTCTGCAGGGATTATATCCGCCTTTGACAAAAACAAAGCAAATTTCAGAGTGTTATCTGATACTGATACATACACAAACAGAATATTACACAAAACGAAGTTTGAAATTAACGAAAACGGAACAAAAGCCTCTGCCGCCACCATAGTAGAGAATAATCTTCAAAGTGCGGTTGTGGGAGAACCCAAAGACGTGCATCTTACAAAACCTTTTGTTTATATGATTTTTGACCATAATACCAACATTCCTGTTTTTATAGGAAGCTATACAGGCAATGAAAAAGTTATGTTTACCTGCGGAAACACTATTACCAAAATGACAGTTGACGGAAAAACTTACGAATTTGAGGGCGGAAATTCGGTATGGCTTTCTCAACTTCTTGCAAATCTTAAATATCATCCCGACAAACTTTGCAAGTGTCTACCTGAAATACAGGTTGATACCGAACACAAGACAGGGTACGGTATATCACTCGGTGAAAACCCTTATGCAAGATGCGATGAAGGTCAGGCAGATCTGACAAAAGAACAGGCAGAAAGAATACAGCAAATAATAGGTGATGTTAAAAGTGGAAAACTTTTTGGGGAATAGGAAAATTTTTTCGAAAGTTTCAAACCGAGCCGTAGGCTTGCCCGAAGGTGTACAAAGGTACATCGAGTGGCTCGGTTTGGAAGTAGCAAAAAGCATATAAAAATAGAAAAGTGTTGCTAAATATAAGCAACACTTTTCTTTCATTATGTCATTTTGTAAGGAATTTTTAATTTATTTCTCCTTGATTTTCCCGCTTTTTGCGTTTTGGAGAAATTTTACATTCCCCTATTATCTTTGTACTCTGCCTGATGCGTTACCGCCTACAAGGTTCATAACCTCAGATACTGACATCATATTATAGTCACCCTCTACTGAATGTTTAAGGCAACTTGCTGCTACTGCAAATTCAATTATCTGCTGAGGTTCCATTTCTTTAAGCATTGAATATATAAGTCCTGCGCCGAATGAATCTCCGCCACCTACTCTGTCAACAATATGCATTCTGTACTGACGGCTGAAATAATAGTCATTTCCGTCATAAAGCATTGCTGCCCAGTCATTATCGTTTGCTGAAATTGAACTACGGAGTGTTATTGCAACGTATTCAAAACCAAATCTGTCTTTAAGCTGTTTTGCAACGTCTTTATATCCTTCGTGGTTTACTTTACCGCTTGTAATATCTGTATCTGCTGCTTTGATTCCGAACACGTCAGATGCGTCTTCTTCATTAGCTATACATACGTCAACATACGGCATCAATTCTGCCATAACCTGACCTGCTTTTTCTCTTGTCCAGAGTTTTTTACGGTAGTTAAGATCACAGCTCACTTTAACGCCAAGTTTTTTAGCTGCTTTAACAGCTTCAAGGCAAATCTTAGCAACGTTATCTCCAAGCGCCGGTGTGATTCCGGTAAAGTGGAACCAGTCTGCCCCTGCAAAGATATATTCCCAGTCAAAATCCTCTGATTGTGCCTGTGAAATAGAAGAATATGCTCTGTCATAGATTACCTTTGACGGTCTCTGTGATGCGCCTTTTTCAAGGTAGTATATACCTACTCTTTCACCGCCACGAACGATTTTAGATGTATCAACACCATATTTACGAAGTGAATTAACAGCCATCTGACCTATATCGTGGTCGGGAAGTTTTGAAACAAAAGCTGCATTATATCCATAGTTTGCAAGTGATACTGCCACATTAGCTTCACCGCCGCCAAATGTAGCTCCAAAAGTATCTGCCTGAACAAAACGAAGATATCCCTCGGGTGCAAGACGAAGCATAAGTTCACCGAATGTAATTACTTTTTTCATTTTGAACGAATCTCCTTTAAAATTTCAACAGCATCTGCTGTGAGTTTTTCAATAGCATCAAAATCCCCTGCCGCAATTTTATCTGCAGGAACCATCCAGCTTCCGCCACAAGCATATACTGCCTTACAATTCAGATAATCTGCTACATTTTTAAGGTTAATTCCGCCTGTTGGCATAAACTTAACCATTGTATAGGGAGCTGCCATAGATTTAATCATATTTATTCCGCCTGCTGCTTCTGCAGGGAAGAATTTAAGGTAAGTAAGTCCGAGAGAAAGAGCAGCTTCTACCTCGGTAGGTGTACAAACACCGGGAATTATCGGATATCCTTTTGACTGGCAATATTTAACCACCTGAGGATTAAGACCCGGACTTACAACGAATTTTGCGCCTGCATTCATAGCCGCATCTGCCTGTTCGGGTGTTAAAACAGTACCTGCCGCAATAAGCATATCGGGATACTCTTTTGAAATGCGTCTGATAGATTCTTCAGCAGCATCTGTTCTGAATGTTATTTCCGCGCAGTTAATGCCACCGTCGCGAAGTGCTTTAGCAAGTGGAAGTGCATCGTCAGCACTATCAAGTTTTACTACAGGTACAATACCTGTTTCGCTTATAGTTTTAATAAGTTTTTCCATAATTCCTCCGTCAAAGAAAGTGCTTACATAATTTAATTATATAATAAAAAAATCAAGATTTCAACAACTATTCACTAATTATATTAATCTTGAATTAAATTCGGGCATATGGTAAAATTAAATCAAAAAAGGTAAAAAAATGAAGGTAATTGCTAAAATATTTAATAGATACACCGATAAATTCGGCGTGCCACGTCAGAGCGGACTGGCACCTTTGGAAGTTTCAGAAATTGTTTTTGAAAAAGAATACAGAAACGACGATGCTCTTCGCGGTATTGAAGAATATTCACATTTATGGATTATATGGCAATTTTCTAAAAACAAAGATGATTTATGGAGACCGACGGTAAGACCGCCGAGGCTTGGAGGAAACAAACGGGTAGGAGTTTTTGCCACCCGTTCACCATACAGACCGAATGCTATAGGTTTATCTTCTGTCAAACTTTTATCTGTAGAAAAAACAAAAGACAGAGGTACCATACTCAAAGTTGGCGGAGCAGACATGGTGAGCGGTACCCCTATTATTGACATAAAACCGTATATAAAATACACCGACTCACACCCGAATGCAGTTTGCTCTTTCGCTGATGAGTATGAAGACTATTCTGTTAACGTATTTTTTGAAACCGACGTTTCACAAGAGATAAAAAAAGAAATAACCGAAATATTAAAAAACGACCCGAGACCTGCTTATCACAATAACAAAGACCGAATTTACGGATTAGATATAGGCGAATTTGAAATCAAATTCAAGGCAGACAACAAAAATTTATACGTAACAGATATAAAACAAAAAGGAAGATGAAAATCATCTTCCTTTTTTATTTGGTTTAACCAATAATAGCCGAATTACCTTTAGCACCTATAGTAACTTTTGAAAGGTCACCGTTTATTGTCATAAGATTATTACAAGATGAGAATGCACTGTTTCCTATTGATGTAAGATTATCCGAAAATTCAAAAACTTCAAGTGATGAACAGTATGCAAAAACACCTGACATTACTTTTGTTACATTTTTGATATCCAATGTTATAAGTTTTGTACATTTATAGAATGCATTGTTACCAATTGTTTTTACGGTAGATGCAATTTCAACTTCTGTCACTTTTGAAAGTTTTGCAAATGCAAAAGCGCCTATATTCGGCACTCCTTCTTCAATTACTATCTTTGTAATTTCTGACGCCTTTGCATACCAAGGAGCAGTATATGCAACATAATCAGGCATTTTATCCGTTCCGCTTATAGTAAGTACTCCGTCCTCAATTTTACAGGTAATCGGAATTTTTTCAAAAGCTGTATACACA
>JAZOSU010000008.1:0-12501 GCA_045657265.1 Eubacteriales bacterium
TGCCTTCCATAATCAGATTGTGGGGCATTTTAGGTCTTGTGATTTTTTCTTGTTGTTGCATAACAAAAACCTCCTTTCTAATACATATTAAAAAGGAGGTTTCTTTATTACTTGAGACTGTTAAAAAATATTCGCTTGGAAATCTATTATTTTGTAAGATATCCGTATAGAAATTAAATTTCTCTGTTTGCACCAAAGTAAAAATCAAGGCATAAAGAAAACCCCGAAAACCGTGATGGTTTCGGGGTTTTTGTAATCTTCGAAATAATACAGATTATCTCTTTGAGAACTGTGGTGCGCGACGAGCAGCTTTAAGACCGTATTTCTTACGTTCTTTCATTCTTGGGTCACGTGTTACGAAGCCTGCTTTCTTAAGAATAGCTTTAAGGCTTTCATCTGACTCAATAAGAGCTCTTGTGATACCATGTCTAATAGCACCAGCCTGACCTGTTACACCGCCGCCTGTTACGTTTACAATAACGTCAAATTTGCCGAGAAGCTCTGTGAGTTCCAGTGGCTGACGAACGATGAGTTTAAGTGTTTCAAGACCAAAATAGTCGTCGATATCTCTACCATTAATTGTGATTACGCCTGTACCGGGAAGAAGTCTTACTCTTGCAACAGATGATTTTCTTCTGCCTGTACCGTAAAAATAAGCATCATTATTATACATTAGTAAAACCTCCTTACTTTACAAAATTCTCGGGCTTCTGAGCCTCGTGTGCATGTTCTTCATTTGCAGATACTCTAAGTCTTGTCATTGCCATTGAAGCAATCTTGTTTTTGGGAAGCATTCCCTTAACTGCAATTTCCATAAGTTTTTCAGGGTTCTTTTCAAGAAGTTCACCGTATGATACTTCTTTAAGTCCGCCAATCCAACCTGTATGTCTTCTGTAGAATTTATCAGAAGCTTTTTTACCGGTAAGGATAACTTTTGCTGCGTTTGTTACGATAACGCAATCACCACAGTCTACGTGGGGTGTGTAATCAGGACGATGTTTACCCATAAGAATGGTTGCAACCTGAACTGCTACTTTACCGAGAGGTTTGTTAGCAGCGTCTACTACATACCATTTTCTTTCTACGTCCTGAGGATTTTTCATAAATGTTGACATAATTCCAATTCCTCCGTTTTTATTTGACCGTGTCATTATAATACACACAAAAAACTTTGTCAATAGGTTTTTTAACATTTTTTAATTTGTGACCTTGTTTCTTCTAAAATCTCGTTTTTTCTCCGTTTTTCTCTCAATTGCTCACTTTCAATTTACGTTTTTCTTGTTGACAACAAAAGCACAATTATCTAAAATATTACTAATTATGTAAGGAGACAAGCTATGCAATTAACAATGAGTCGGCTCAGAAAAGCCATTGACGATTACAAAATGATAAATCAAGGCGAAAAAGTCGCAGTCGCCATATCAGGCGGCAAGGATTCAGCCCTGCTTTTATCTGCGATGAAATCACTTTCAAGGTTTCATCCGTCCAACTTCGAAGTGTGCGCGGTATTTGTCGATTTAGGTTTTGGAAACATTGACATTGACGGGATAAAAGCGATGTGTGAAAATCTTGAAGTTCCCCTCAACATAAAGCACACCGAAATCGGCAAAATCATTTTTGATTACAGAAAAGAAAGCAATCCATGCGCTCTTTGTGCTAAAATGAGGCGCGGAGTTATTCACGACGGAGCGATTGAGATGGGTGCAAGAAAAATAGCGCTCGGACATCATATGGATGATGCTATTGAAACATTTCTCCTTAATCTCACATTTGAAAGCAGAATAAGTTGTTTTCAGCCTGTTACATATCTTTCAAGAAAAGACGTAACAACAATAAGACCGATGATTTATTTATCTGAGCGTGAAATAAAAGGCGCAGTAAACAGATTAAACATACCAACCTACAAAAATCCTTGTCCTGCTGACGGAAACACCAAAAGACAAGATATAAAACTGATAATAGAAAATCTGAGCGCACAAAATCCCGCTATTAAAAAAAGTATTTTTGGCGCTATTCAACGCTTAGGAATTGACGGTTGGGAGATTATAAAATAAAACCAAAAAAGTCGCTGACTATTGACTTTAATAAGGAATATTAATATAATAGTTTTTTAGTAAATAAATAAGTTTTAACATATATAAGGAGAATTAAAATGTCAAAGGAACTTGCAAAGGTATATTCACCCTCTGAATTTGAGAAGGACATATATCAAATGTGGCTGGACAGAAAATATTTTCATGCAGAGCCTGACAGTAAAAAAGAGCCCTTCACCATCGTTATCCCTCCACCCAATGTTACGGGTCAGCTTCACATGGGACATGCTCTTGACGAAACTCTTCAGGACATTCTTATAAGATACAAACGTATGCAGGGTTACAATGCTCTCTGGATACCGGGTACAGACCATGCAGGTATTGCTACTCAGATCAAAGTTGAAGAAGTTCTTCGCAAAGAAGAAGGTCTTACAAGATACGATCTTGGACGAGAAAAATTCTTAGAACGCGTATGGGACTGGAAAAACCACTACGGTGACAGAATCATAAATCAGCTCAAAAAATTAGGCTCTTCATGTGACTGGGACCGTGAAAGATTTACAATGGATGAAGGCTGTTCAAAAGCCGTTAAAGAAGTTTTTGTTAATCTTTACAACAAAGGTCTTATTTATAAAGGAAACAGAATAATCAACTGGTGTCCAAACTGTATTACTGCGCTTTCAGATGCTGAGGTTGAATATTCAGAAGACGAAGGATTTTTCTGGCACATCCGTTATCCTATCAAGGATTCTGACGGTGAGTTTATAGAAATTGCAACCACAAGACCGGAAACTCTCTTGGGCGATACTGCAGTTGCAGTTAATCCTGAAGACGAAAGATACACACATCTTGTAGGTAAAATGCTTATCCTCCCACTCGTAGGAAGAGAAATCCCTGTTGTTGCAGATGAATACGTTGACAAAGAATTCGGAACGGGTTGTGTTAAAATTACACCCTGCCACGACCCTAACGACTTTGAAGTTGGCAAACGTCATAATCTTGAAGAAATACTTGTTCTTGACGACAGCGCCAAAGTTAATAAAAACGGTGGTGTATATGAGGGCCTTGACAGATACGAAGCAAGAAAGAGAATTGTTGAAGACCTTGAAAAAGGCGGATATCTTGTTAAAATCGTTCCTCATGCTCACAACGTCGGCAAATGTTATCGTTGCGGTACAACCGTAGAACCTATTGCTTCTAAACAGTGGTTTGTTAAAATGAAACCTCTTGCAGAAAAAGCTATTGATGCTATTGTTACAAAAGACACCGAGTTTGTACCTGACAGATTTAAGAAAACATACCTCAACTGGATGGAAAACGTACGTGACTGGTGTATTTCAAGACAGTTATGGTGGGGCCACAGAATTCCTGCATATTACTGTAAAGACTGCGGCGAAATGATGATATCAAAAGAAGACGTTACAGTTTGTACAAAGTGTAACAGTACAAGCATCCGTCAGGAAGAAGACGTTCTTGATACTTGGTTTTCATCTGCTCTCTGGCCATTCTCTACTCTCGGTTGGCCGGAAGAAACACCCGAATACAAATATTTCTATCCTACAAGTGTTCTTGTTACAGGATACGATATTATTTTCTTCTGGGTTGCAAGAATGATGTTCTCAGGTCTTGAACACACAGGAAAAGCTCCTTTCAGACACATTCTTATTCACGGTCTTGTTCGTGACAGTCAGGGACGCAAAATGTCAAAATCTCTTGGAAACGGTATTGACCCGTTAGAGATTATTGACAAATACGGTGCAGACGCTCTCCGTTTCACTCTTGCCACAGGTAACGCTCCCGGTAACGATATGCGTTTCCACAACGAAAGAGTTGAAGCTTCAAGAAACTTTGCAAACAAAGTATGGAATGCAGCAAGATTTATTCTTATGTATGCAAAGAGCGAAAACTCCGCAGATTATAAAATCGACTACAATGCGCTTGAAAAAGAAGATAAATGGATACTTCATACATTAAACGAGCTTGTTGAAGACGTAACTGCAAGTCTTGATAAATTTGAAATTGGTATGGCTCTTCAGAAGGTATACGATTTCATTTATGACAGTTTCTGCGACTGGTACATTGAGCTTGTAAAACCAAGACTGTACGCAGGAGGCAAAACTGCTGACAATGCTCTTTCTGTTCTTGTTTCTGTATTTACAGATACACTTAAAATGCTTCATCCTTTTATGCCTTTCATTACAGAAGAAATATGGCAGTCAATGCCTGTCGAGGGCGAATCTATAATGATTGCTAACTACCCGACTGTTAACGCAAACATCAACTATCCCGACGAATGTCAGAGCATCAGGAACATAATGGAAACAATAGTTGCCATCAGAAACAGACGTGCTGAAATGAACGTTCCTATGTCCAAAAAAGCAAAGCTTTACATTGATTCACGTATACAGGGTTGTTTTGACGGAAGTGAACAGTTCTATGAAAAATTAGGCGGTGCAAGTGAAGTTATATTTGGCAAATGCAATCTTGACAATGCAGTTAAAATTATAACTTCTGCTGCTGATTTATACATTCCTTTTGAAGATCTTGTAAACATTGAGGAAGAACGTTCAAGACTTGAAAAAGAACTCAAAAAAGCAAACGATGAACTTGCAAGAGTTAAAGGCAAACTTTCTAATGAAGGTTTTGTTGCAAAAGCACCTGCAAAACTCATCGAAGCTGAAAAAGCAAAACTTGAAAAATACGAAACACTTGTAAAGACTCTTACAGAGTCTATTGAAAAATTATAAGATGAATTACGACGAAGCTTTACAATTTATACACAAAACACTTAATTTTGGTTCAAAACCAGGACTTTCAAGAATAAGTGAACTATGTCAAAGGCTTGGAAATCCTCAGGATGACCTGAAATTTATTCACGTTGCAGGTACCAACGGAAAAGGATCTACTGTTACTATGATATCCTGTGCTCTTGAAGACGCAGGATACACAGTAGGCAAATACACCTCTCCCTACATTTACGATTTTCGTGAAAGAATTGAAGTGGGCGGAGAAAAGATTCCAAAAGATGATCTTGCTGACATCACAGAAATAGTAAAAGCTGAATGCGAAAAAATGCAAGACCACCCTACCGAATTTGAAATAGTAACTGCCATTGCATTTTTATATTTCAAAAAAAGACGTTGCGATTACGTTGTACTTGAAGTAGGTCTCGGCGGAAGACTCGATGCTACAAACGTTATAAAAACTCCCGTTTTATCGGTGATTGCATCCATTTCCCTTGACCACGTTGATATTTTAGGTGATACTCATGAAAAAATCGCCTACGAAAAAGCGGGTATAATTAAAGAAGGCTGTCCTTGCGTTGTTTATCCAATAAACAAAGAATCTGTTAAAGAAGTTATCCGCAAGGTATGTGACGAGAAAAACAGCAGATTTATTGAGCCTGATATAAACAAGCTTAAAATAAAAACACTTGCTTCAAACAAAAACAAGTTTGAATATTTCGGCGATTTATACGAGCCTTCACTTTTGGGACGTCATCAGATTTACAATTCTCTGACAGCTATTGAAGTTCTCAGAACTTTGGGAATTGAAGCAAAATATATTCAAAGCGGTCTTTCACGTACCGTTTTGCACGGACGTTACGAGCTTATTTGTGAAAAGCCAAGAATTATTCTTGACGTAGGACATAATCAGGATGGCATTGAAAGTTTACTCAGAAATCTGAAAAACGACAAAAAAACTAAAAAACTGACTATTATTTTCGGTATGCTTAAAGACAAAGCGTATCAATACGCAATCCGCGAACTTGCAAGCATCGCAGATAAAATGGTATGTATAAAACCTGACAGTCCAAGGGCGCTTTCTTCTTATGATATGAAAAATATAGCCGAAATGTTTTGCAGTGATTGTTATGCATTTGATGATCCGAAGCAAGCGGCAAAATGCGCTCTTGAAAATACCGAGGGCAGAACAATCCTCGTTTGCGGTTCGTTTTATATTATTGAAAAAATGGTAAAAGAACTAAAAGAGTTACTTTAATCGACAAAAAAACAAAAGACTTTCTGTTAATATAGCAGAAAGTCTTTTTTAATTTTTCGGAGGAAAAAATGGACATTAAATATCAGAATACACAAAGTGGTCTACGTATTTTTTTAAGCGGAGAAATTGACCATCACAGCGCAAAATCACTATGTCAACAAATCGACACAAAACTTGCGATTTTTAAGCCCCAAACGGTGTTTTTAGACTTCGGAGGCGTTTCATTTATGGACAGTTCGGGACTTGCTGTGGTAGCAGGTCGCAAACGCATATGTGACAATATAAAAGCTAAGATATACATTACAAATATAAGCGGTTATCCTGAAAAAATACTCAGAATGTCAGGAGCGGACAAGCTTGTAGAGTTTTGGGAGGAAAAAAATGAAAACTGACAACTGTATTAAAATCGAATTTTTATCTAAATCCTGCAACGAAGGATTTTCAAGAATAGCTGTAGCGGCTCTTGCATCTCAGCTGGACCCTACCCTTGAACAGATAAACGAAATCAAAACCGCAGTCAGCGAAGCGGTTACAAACGCCATCGTTCACGGATACAGCGACTGCATAGGAAAAATTTACATAACGGCAAAGCTTACCAAAAACAAGCTTACCGTAATAATAAGAGACAAGGGTAAAGGAATTGAAAACATAGAAAAAGCAAGAGAACCTTTATTTACAACAGGAGACACAAATGAACGTTCGGGAATGGGCTTTACCATTATGGAATCTTTTATGGACAGCATAAAAGTACGTTCCGAAATAGGTAAAGGAACAAAAGTAACCCTTGTCAAAAAGCTTGAGTGCAAGGAGTAACATAAAGTGCCTTCGGTTATAGAAGAAAACAATCTCATAACGGAAAATATGGGACTTATAAACCTTGCCGTAAAACGTTATACGGGCTTCGGGGTTGATTACGAAGATTTATTTCAGATAGGTTCCATCGGTCTTATCAAAGCTGCAAAGGCTTTTGACAAAAGCAAAAACATACAGTTTTCCACATATGCGGTTGCAAAAATTGTCGGCGAAATAAAAACATATCTTCGTGACAATGGTGAAATAAAAGTTCCAAGAAGCATCAAAGAACAAAAATTCAAAATAGAAAAGGTACACAGAGAATTACAATCGACTTTAGGAAGAGAACCTAAAATTTCAGAAATATCTCAAAAAATCGGATTATCCCCGGAGGATATAATCTATGCGTTAGATGCAACCAAATCAACCATTTCTTTGGATATTCCTGCGGACGAAGGCGGAATAACTATTGGAGACAACAAAGACGAAGAACAAACTCTCAACAGAGTTATGATATCAGAGCTATTAGGTGTTTTACCTGTAGACGAAAGACGCCTGATAGTCCTGCGATATTTTGCGGACAAAACTCAGGCGGAAGTATCAGAAGAACTTGGTTTGTCACAAGTTGCAGTATCGCGCCTTGAAAAGAAAATACTAAAAAAATTAAGAGAATGTTCCTAAACGAACATTCTCTTAATATATTTCAGATGTAATAATATAAACGAAGAAATATAAAACCAAAAACCGCTTGTTATTATTGTTTTTTTGCCTTTTTTGATTTTAATTACACGGGCAATTATATCTTTGTCTGTAATGCCAAGTTCCTTTACACTTTGTGAATCTCCTTGCATTACGTATTCACCAAAGGGGAGTTTTTTTACAACTCGGTGAAGAATTGCTTTGCCATCTTTTTTTGTAAATAAAACTATATCATATTTTTTGATTTTACAAGGCTTTTGCAAAACCACTGTATCTCCCTGTCGTATAGTAGGAGTCATACTTGAGCCTTGCGGTGAAATAGTGATGGTTTCATTATTTTCCAAAAGCTCAGGAATGATTTTTGCAAACTCGGAAAAGGAACGTTCTTTATTCATCCAGAAGCCCCGCTTTTCCAAGATTATCTATGAATCTTTGAACGTCTTCCAGAGCTGTTTGTTCACTGACATCGTATTCATTTGAAAGCGATTTAACAAGCTCTTGCAAATTTGTACGTGATTTCATTTGCTCAAAAAGATACGCTCCGGTTTCATTAAGGGAAATAACCGATTTAAAACTCGGATTTAAAACAGGAACTACAACATATGAATCAGTAAGTGGTTTTACAATGTATCCGTCTTTAATTTTCATTCTGTCCTCCTGTCATTGTAGAAAAAGAAAGTTTTGCCGCCGAAATATCTTTATTACAAAATATCTTATAAACAGCAACCTTATCTACTATACGGTCAATAACCGAAAACAGTAAATTCCACTGACTTTCAGTGAAGTTTTTAGTACACTGGCTTATTATATTAATTGCCGCATCTTTTTTAGAAAGTCGCTCTATTCTGTTATTATTAGATCTTGATACAAAGCAAAGTCCCTTTACAGCAACTCTTATATTTTCATTTATGTTATTCTTTCCGCTCCATGGTGTTCCGTATGCATATATTTCATTATCCACATATCTGATTGCAGGTTTGTCATCATTTAATATAAAACATTTATCACCAAGAAGCTCTTGCCATAACTTTGTATGTGTTGACTTCCCTATTCCACTGGGACCTGCAAATAAATAGGCGCCACCATTATAAGCTACAGCAGATGAATGAAGCATAAAACCTTCAAAATCAAGAAGCTGTCTGTAAAAAGCAAAACCCGATGCTATATAATAAGCAGAAGATTCATCAATACCAACTCCAAGATCAACATATCTTGCTATAAGATTATCAGAAACCCTAATAGAAATATCGGGATTTTCGGTATACTCTGTAAGATATTTTACTGCCTGCTCTTTTGTTTTTCCAAAAGCATCCATATTGACTTTAATACCTGCTATATTATAAGTTTTCACGTTATTCCCTCTCTAAAACTAATATATCCCCTATTTCACAATTAAGAAAATCACAAATGCGGGAAATAATCGCAAGATCAACACGTACAATTTTATTTTTGCAATAATTATTTAGCTGTGTCCTTTGCAAATCACAGTGTGCGCAAAGTTTATTTTTACTCACGTTTTTTTCTTTTAGAAGCTTTTCTAAATTTATATAAATTCTACTCATTGTTTTACACCTCGAATATATTTTAGCACAGATGTACTTATTTATAAACTATATAATAATACAGGGGGGTTAAAATTAGCACTCTCGTATTGCGAGTGCTAATTTTAAAAGTTCAGAAACATTTTGTTCATAATTTATTCATAAATATAAGTTACACTATTGTCAAATAACAGAAAGGAGCTGTAATTATGAATCCCAACAAATTTACAGAAAAGTCTTTAGAAGCTTTGCAAAAAGCCCAAAGCATAGCAATGGAAAACGGAAATAACCAACTAATGCCTGAGCATTTATTACTTGCATTATTACAGGAAAGAGGGCTTATAACACAGCTGCTTATCAAAATCGGCTGTGACGACAAACAAATTGAAAATCAAGTTTTGAATGTCACAAACAACTTCCCTAAAGTCAGTTCAAACGACAACATTTATATGTCAAATGAGCTTTCAAAAGTAATGGATGCAGCAGACAGCAACGCAAAGAATATGAAAGATGAATATATTTCGGTAGAGCATTTTTTACTTGCGTTAATTGACAAGCCAACAGAAAATTTATCAAAATTATTTAAAAATCAAAAAATAACAAAAGATATCATACTGAAAGAACTTGCAAATATACGAGGTAACACGAGAGTTACAAATACAAATCCCGAAGATACCTATGACGCCCTGAGCAAATATGGTACTGACCTTGTTGAGAGAGCAAGAGCGCAAAAAATGGACCCTGTTATCGGCAGGGATGCCGAAATACGCAATGTAATAAGGATTCTTTCCAGAAAAACAAAAAACAACCCTGTTTTAATAGGTGAGCCGGGTGTTGGTAAAACCGCAATAGCAGAGGCTCTTGCCCAAAGAATAGTAAAACAGGACGTACCTTTGGGACTTCGTGACAAAACTGTTTTTTCTCTTGATATGGGCGCACTCATTGCAGGTGCAAAATACAGAGGAGAATTTGAAGACAGACTTAAAGCGGTTTTACAGGAAGTTAAAAAGAGTGACGGAAAAATCATTCTGTTTATTGACGAGCTTCACACTATTGTAGGAGCAGGAAAAACCGACGGCGCAATGGATGCAGGCAATATATTAAAGCCTATGCTTGCCCGCGGTGAATTACACTGTATCGGCGCTACAACTCTTGACGAATACAGAACGTATATTGAAAAAGACCCTGCACTTGAAAGAAGATTTCAGCCTGTACTTGTCAGCGAACCAACCGTTGAAGATACCATTGCAATTCTCAGAGGACTTAAAGAGAGGTATCAGGTATTTCACGGTGTCAAGATACAAGACGCCGCAATTATTGCTGCCGCTACGTTATCTGACAGATACATCACCGACAGATTTTTGCCCGACAAAGCAATCGACCTTGTAGACGAAGCCTGCGCTATGATTCGTTGTGAAATCGACTCACTCCCCTCTGAGCTTGATGATATTCAAAGAAAGATAATGCAGCTTGAAATTGAAAAACAAGCCATCAGAAAGGATGCTGAAGCTAAATCAAGATTTGACGAAATCACAAAAGAACTTGCTCTATTAAAAGACGAGTTTTCCTCAATGAAAGCTAAATGGGAAAACGAAAAGTCGGAAATTTCCAAGCTGTCTGAACTACGAAAACAAATAAACGACACAAACTCACAAATTGAGAAAGCGGAGCAGTCTCACGACCTTGAAAAAGCTGCTAAGCTTAAATACGGTGAGCTACCCAAATTACAAAATCAGCTGACTGAATTTGAAAAGCAGAGTGCAAATCACAAAATGGAAAGTTCTTTACTTCGTGACAAGGTTACAGACGAAGAAATTGCAAAAATCGTTGAGAGATGGACCGGCATTCCTGTCTCAAAGCTTGTACAGAGTGAACGCGAAAAAGTTCTGAATCTTGCCGATATATTACACAAAAGAGTTATAGGTCAAAATGATGCAGTTGACAAGGTTTGCGATGCAATTCTACGCTCAAGAGCAGGTATACAGGACAAAGATCGTCCTATAGGTTCTTTCCTGTTTTTAGGTCCTACAGGCGTCGGTAAAACCGAACTTGCAAAAGCTCTGGCTGAATCTTTATTTGATGATGAAAAAAACATTATCAGAATTGATATGTCTGAGTATATGGAAAAATTTTCAGTTTCACGTTTAATAGGCGCTCCTCCCGGATACGTCGGTTTTGAAGACGGAGGTCAGCTTACTGAAGCTGTCAGAAGAAGACCCTATTCCGTTATACTGTTTGACGAGATAGAAAAAGCACATCCTGATGTTTTTAACATATTACTTCAGGTTTTAGATGACGGTCGTATAACCGATTCTCAGGGCAGAACAGTAGATTTTAAAAATACGATAATTATACTCACGTCAAATCTCGGTTCTGACATTCTGCTTGAAGGTATTGAGCAAAATGGTGAAATTTCACAAGATGCGAAAAATCAAATCAACACATTGCTCAAACATTCTTTCAGGCCTGAGTTTTTGAACAGATTAGACGAGACTGTCCTATACAAACCGCTAACTCTTCAGGATATTTCAAAAATCATTGACCTTTTATTGCAAAAGCTCAACAAAAGACTCAGTGACAAAAAAATTTTCTGCAAGGTTACAGATAAAGCAAAAGAGTTTATTGCAAATCAAGGATACGATCCCATTTACGGTGCAAGACCTCTTAAAAGATACATTCAAAAACACATCGAAACTTTACTTGCAAGAGAAATAATTTCCCAAAACATTTTGTCCGACACCGAAGCTGTAATTGATTCGGATGGAGAAAAGCTTTTTGTTAAATAATAAAGAAGAAGCCTCCTTGAAAACTATATTTTCAAGGAGGCTTTTAACGTGAATAGAAAAAGACCTTGCAAAAAAACTTTAAAAAGAGATATTCTTTTGCTTTGTTTAAACTATTTACATTGATAATATAGTCTGTTAAAATTTATTTAACGTATATTATTAGGAGATGGGAAAATGTATTATAGATTTATAAGATATCCGGGCGGTAAACCTAAAGCCGTAACTTTCAGCTATGACGATGCATAAAAATTTGATATTCAGATGCTTGAAATAATGAATAAATACGGAATTAAATGTACGCTTAACGTTAATAACTTTGTTCTTGACGAAGAAAAAAGAGGGAGTAAACTTACTCCGGATGAAATCCGTTAACATATTATAAATAAAGGTCACGAGCTTGCCAAAAACGGTATATTTCGTGTCTTTTCATCCAATTAATTCTCGCAAGGCGTCAGCCTTGCTTCATCATAGATATATTCCCATGCTCTGTATCTTCCTTTTTTTACACTTGGGGCTTGTGTATGGAATGATTGGGATTTTTCCATCATCTAAAGTCTTCTTTGCAATTCAGGGAGTTTTGTAGCCGACATCCATTACAGCGAATTCAACGTTATGCTTTGCGGTCGCTTTGTCATAGAGCGCATCCCA
>JAZOSU010000009.1:0-50122 GCA_045657265.1 Eubacteriales bacterium
TTATTCCCACTCGATGGTGCCTATGGGTTTAGGTGTAAGATCGAAAAGAACACGATTGATTCCTTCTACTTCGTGTGTAATTCGATAAGTGATTTTATGAAGAATTTCATAGGGTATTTCTTCTATAGTAGCAGTCATTGCATCAGTAGTGTTTACTGCGCGGATTATTGCAGGCCAACCTTCATATCTGCTTTCGTCTTTAACGCCAACGCTTTTAATATCCGGAACTGCAATAAAATACTGCCATACTTTTTCAGCAAGACCATTTTTATCAAATTCTTCGCGAAGAATAGCATCTGCTTCACGAAGTGCATTAAGTCTATCACGTGTAATAGCTCCAAGACAACGCACACCGAGACCTGGGCCCGGGAATGGCTGACGATAAACCATTGCATGTGGAAGGCCAAGTGCCTCACCTACAACTCGCACTTCATCTTTAAAAAGAAGTTTGATAGGTTCAACAAGTTCAAATTTAAGATCTTCAGGAAGGCCACCAACGTTATGATGTGATTTGACAGCTTTTTTACCTTCAGCCTGTTTTATACTTTCAAGAATATCAGGATAAATAGTTCCTTGTGCAAGGAAAGAAACATCTTCCAGATTACGTGCTTCATCTGCAAAAACATTAATAAATTCCGCACCGATAATCTTTCTTTTTGTTTCGGGATCTGATACACCGGCTAAAAGATCAAGAAAACGATCAGTAGCATCAACATATATCAAATTAGCATCAAGTTCATCTTTAAAGATTTTAATGACATTTTCTGATTCGTCTTTACGCATCAGACCATGATTTACGTGAACACAAACAAGCTGTTTGCCAATTGCCTTAATCAATAACGCAGCGACAACAGAACTGTCCACACCACCTGAGAGTGCCAATAAAACTTTTTTATCACCAACCTGAGCACGAACTGCTTCGATTTGTTCATTTATAAATTTTTCTGCAAGTTCAACAGTTGTTATACGTTGCATAGTTTCCGGTCTTTTATTAGAATCCATCAAACATCCTCCTAATTAACAAATTAATAAATTAATAATACTATTATAATCTCATTTTTTTAATAAATCAATTATAAATTTAACTATTTATAACATTTTTAAAAAAACAGTGCAGCCAAAGACTGCACTGTTTTTTATTCAATTAGTTTTTGCCGTAAAGTTCAGCAAGTTTTTCAAGATGAGCTCTTGCATCTTTAGAATTTTCTTCAGCCTGAGCAAAGAGTTCTTCTGCACGTTCTGGGAATGAACGTGTAAGAGAAGCGTAACGAGCTTCGCCGAGGATAAATTCTTTATAATCAGCAGTAGCGGGTTTGCTGTCAATAGTAAGAGGATTCTTACCTTCTGCTTTAAGAGCAGGATTGAAGCGGAACATATTCCAGTAACCGCAGTCAACAGCTTTCTTCATTTCTTTCTGGCAGTTTACCATACCGCCCTTAATGCTATGCATTTCACAAGGAGCATAACCGATGATGATTGACGGACCCGGATATGCTTCAGCTTCTTTAATAGCTTTAAGTGTCTGATTCAAATCAGCACCCATAGCGATCTGAGCAACATAAACATAACCATATGACATAGCTATTTCAGCAAGTGATTTTTTAGCAATTGCTTTACCGGCAGCAGCAAACTGAGCAACCTGACCGATCTGTGAAGCTTTAGAAGCCTGACCGCCTGTATTTGAGTAAACTTCAGTATCGAATACCATAATATTTACATCGTGACCTGAAGCGAGTACATGATCAAGACCACCGAAACCGATATCGTAAGCCCAACCGTCACCACCGAGAATCCATACAGATTTCTTAGAAAGGTATTCTTTCTTAGCAAGGATTTCTGAGCAGAGTTCACAACCGTTTACTTTTTCAAGTTCAGCTACGAGAGCTTCGGTTGCAGGAGTATTAGCTTCACCATCATTTACTGTTTCAAGATATTTTTCAGCAGCAGCTTTAAGTTCAGCAGCAGCTTTATCATAAGCAGCAACTTCTTTAACCTGTTCAATAAGCTGATCGCGGAGAGCTTTCTGACCAAGGTACATACCAAGACCATGCTCAGCGTTATCTTCGAACAATGAGTTAGCCCATGCAGGACCATGACCTTTAGCGTTTACTGTATAAGGTGATGTAGCAGCTGGACCACCCCAGATTGATGAACAACCTGTAGCATTTGAAATGTACATTCTGTCACCAAAGAGCTGAGTGATAAGACGAGCGTATGATGTTTCAGCACAACCTGCACATGAGCCTGAGAACTCGAGAAGCGGTTTTTTGTACTGGCTGGAGATTACGTTTGCAGAAGTAGCAACTTCAGCTTTTTCTGTAACTTCAGCTACGCAGTAATCAAATACTTTCTGCTGATCTTCCTGTGATTCACGAGCAACCATTTTAAGTGAGTTTGTAGGACATACACCGATACAAACGCCACAACCCATACAATCCATAGGTGAAACAGCAAGAGTATATTTATATTCTGTTTTAACGATAGGCTTAGGAGCTATCTTAGTATTTTCAGGAGCTGCAGCAACTTCAGCATCTGTAAGTGCAAACGGACGAATTGTAGCATGAGGACATACAAAAGCACATTTGTTACATTTAGCACAAGTTTCTTCATTCCATTCAGGAACAAGAACTGCTACGCCACGTTTTTCGTAAGCTGAAGCACCCTGTTCAAATGTACCGTCGGCACAATCTGCAAAAGCAGAAACAGGAAGTGAATCACCCTGCATAAGACCAACGGGTTTCATTATTGAATCTACCATCTTAACGAGTTTTTCAGGACCGTTTTCAGCAGATTTAGTTGTATTATCTTCAGCAGTTGCCCATGAAGCAGGTACATCGATTTTAACGTATGCAGAAGCACCGGCATCGATAGCTTTTTCGTTCATTTCAACGATTTCTTTACCTTTTTTCATAAACTTCTGAGCTTTCTCTTTCATATAACCGATAGCTTCTTCTGCTGGAAGTACCTGTGAAAGAGCAAAGAAAGCTGACTGAAGAACAGTATTTGTACGTTTGCCAAGACCGATCTGAGCTGCAAGGTCAATAGCGTTAACAGTATAAAGGTTAATGTTGTTTTCAGCTATATAACGTTTTGCTTCAGCAGGCATATGCATATCAAGTTCTTCAGGTGTCCACTGACAGTTGATAAGGAATGTACCGCCGGGTTTAACGTCGTTTACCATCTTATATCCTTTAATTACATATGAAGGATTATGACAAGCAACGAAGTCAGCTTTATTAATGTAGTATGGACTCTTAATAGGTTTATCACCGAAACGAAGGTGAGAAATTGTTATACCACCTGTCTTTTTAGAGTCATACTGGAAATATGCCTGAACATATTTATCAGTATGGTCACCGATGATTTTGATAGAGTCTTTGTTAGCACCAACAGTACCGTCACCGCCAAGACCCCAGAATTTACATTCGATTGTACCTTCAGCAGCTGTGTTAGGTGAAACTTTCTCTTCAAGTGAAAGATTAGTAACGTCATCGTTAATACCAATAGTAAACTGAGCTTTAGGTGCATCTTTAGCAAGTACTTCAAATACAGCAAATACGCTTAAAGGAGGTGTATCTTTTGAACCAAGACCATAACGACCGCCGATAACTGTATCAATTCTTCTGCCTCTTGCTGCAAGAGCTGCAACAACATCAAGATAGAGAGGTTCGCCAAGTGAACCGGGTTCTTTTGTTCTGTCAAGAACAGCAATCTTTTTAGCTGTAGCAGGAATTGCATCAACAAATCTTTCAGCTGAGAAAGGACGATAAAGACGAACTTTAACAAGACCAACTTTTTCGCCTTTAGCTGTAAGATAGTCGATTACTTCTTCAGCTACGTCACAGAATGAACCCATAGCAACGATAACACGTTCAGCATCGGGTGCACCATAGTAGTTGAAGAGTTTATAATCAGTACCAATTTTTTCGTTTACTTTATTCATATATTCTTCAACGATACCGGGAACAGCATCATAATATTTATTACAAGCTTCACGGTGCTGGAAGAAGATATCGCCATTTTCATGTGAACCGCGCATTACCGGATGTTCAGGATTAAGAGCTCTCTTACGGAAAGCTTCAACTGCATCCATATCACACATTTCTTTAAGGTCTTCAAAATCCCAAACCTGAATTTTCTGA
This sequence comes from Eubacteriales bacterium, assembly GCA_045657265.1. Taxonomy (GTDB): domain Bacteria; phylum Bacillota; class Clostridia; order Oscillospirales; family QAKW01; genus RGIG9041. The sequence continues at coordinate 4,143 of JAZOSU010000009.1, forward strand.
AGTTCGTGTGATGTACGGAAACCATCAAAGAAGTTGATGAAAGGAACTCTGCTCTTAATTGAAGCAAGGTGAGCTACAGCACCAAGGTCCATAACTTCCTGAGTATTTGTCTCAGCAAGCATAGCAAAACCTGTCTGACGACAAGCATATACGTCTGAGTGATCACCAAAGATGTTAAGTGCATGTGAAGCTACGCAACGAGCTGATACATGGAACACGCTGGGAAGGAGTTCGCCTGCAATCTTATACATATTAGGGATCATAAGAAGAAGACCCTGTGATGCTGTATAAGTTGTAGTAAGAGCGCCAGCAGCGAGTGATCCGTGTACAGTACCTGAAGCACCTGCTTCTGACTGCATTTCAACAACTTTTACTGTTGTTCCGAAAATGTTTTTAAGACCCTGAGCCGACCACTGATCAACATAGTCTGCCATAGGGCTGGACGGAGTAATAGGATAAATACCGGCAACTTCTGTAAATGCATATGATACATGAGCTGCAGCATTATTACCGTCCATGGTTTTAAATTTTCTTGCCATGAATTTTGTCCTCCTTGATTTATAAACAATAAATAATTATTTTTTACCAACACATATTGTAGCACTTATTAACTGCTATGTAAAGTAAAATTATAAATTTTAAAAAGAAATTTCTACTATTTTTGCAAAATATATTGTAAACCTGATGGAAATATTTTAGAATTTAAATAAAAACAAGTGGTAATGGTAAATTATGGTTAACAAAATTAAATCTTTTGGTATATCGGGAATAGATGCTTTCACTGTTGATGTAGAAACTGATGTTTCACGCGGTCTTCCTGCTTTTGAAATAGTCGGCATGCCTGACACCGCTGTCAGAGAATCAAAAGAAAGAGTAAGAAGTGCCTACAAAAATTCAGGATACACCTTCCCCGCAAAAAGAATTGTTATAAATCTTGCACCTGCAAGTGTCAAAAAAATCGGTTCGGTATATGACCTACCGATTATTTTAGGGTTACTCAAATCATCAGGGGAACTTAAATTCAATACAGAAAACTGCGCTTTTGCAGGTGAACTTTCTCTTTTAGGAGACGTACGACCAATAAACGGCATTCTCCCTATGGTTCTTAAAGCAAGAGATCTTAATATAAAGTCAATTTATATTCCGAGCGGAAATGCAAAAGAAGTTGAATACATTGACGGAATAAACATTTACCCTGTCAAATCCGTCAAAGAATTAATTGAGCATTTCACAACTGAAGATACAAAAATCAAACCTATAGAACCCAAAAAATTTCAAACATTTAAAGCTCAGGATTATGGCATTGATTTTTCTGAGGTTATGGGCCAGTATATGGCAAAAAGAGCTTTGGAAATCGCAGCTGCAGGTGGTCACAACGTACTTATGATAGGACCTCCCGGAAGCGGAAAAAGTATGCTTGCTAAACGAATGCTTACAATACTTCCCCCATTGTCATTCAGAGAAGCTATTGAATGTACAAAAATTTACTCGGTGAGCGGTAAACTTGACGAAAGTGGACTCGTATCTCAAAGACCGTTCCGTTCGCCACATCACTCAATTAGTGACGTTGCTTTATGCGGAGGCGGTTCTAATCCAAAACCCGGTGAAATTTCACTTGCTCACTGCGGAATTTTATTTTTAGACGAATTCACCGAATTTTCCACTAAAGCTATAGAAAGTATGAGAGCACCGCTTGAAGATGGCAAAATCACTGTTTCAAGAGTTTCAGGAAGCGTTGATTATCCTTCTAATATAATGCTTGTTTGCGCTATGAATCCGTGTAAATGCGGATATTTAGGACATCCCACCAAAGAATGCATATGTACACCCGCACAAATTTCAAAATATGCATCAAAAATTTCAGGTCCTATGCTGGACAGAATTGATTTACACATTGACGTTCCTGCGGTTAATTACAAAGAAATCAGTTCTGAATCTTCAGAAGAAAAATCAGAAGAAATACTCAAAAGAGTAATAACTGCAAGAAGAATACAATTTGCAAAATATAAAGGAACAGGCATTTACAAAAACGCTGATTTAACACCGTCACTTATCAGAAAATTCTGTGTTTTAACCGATGATGCTAAAGAAACACTTGAACAAAGTTTTGACAGATTCAATTTAACCGGAAGAGGCTATAACAAAATCTTAAAAATTTCAAGAACCATAGCTGACCTTGAAGGCAGTGAAAAAATCAACAAATTCCATATACTTGAAGCTCTTCAATACAGAGCAATAGACAAATACAAAAACACAGATTAAAAAAAGACTTGCACTTTGTTTAGTGCAAGTCTTTTTTATGCATTTTTAACACTCATCCAAAGTTTAGAATACAAATCCAATGTACCTTTAGATAAATGGCTGTACACCTGAGTTTTATCAAGTATATCATCAGTAGGATAAGCAATAAGCTCATCTTTTATTTCAGAATCAAGATTATTATAAACTTCTTGTTGTGGTGTAGAATAACAGGTTTCAGCACGGTTAAGTTCCGCAATATCGTCTCTACATAAAAAGTTAATATACATTTCAGCAGCTTTTTTATGCTTGGAGCCTTTAACAATGCACATTGCATCAACGAACATATTTGTCCCCTCTTGTGCAATTGCATATGATAAATTTTCATTTTCTTCCATCATAGCAAGTGCATCTCCGCCGTATGCAGGAGTCATATATGCAGATTCGCTTTCCATAAGATTAAATATCTCATCCGATACAAAAGCCTGTAAATTATCTTTAAGATCGATCAAATCCTCTGTTGCTTTTTTCAACTGTTGTTCATCTTCGGTATTAACACTGAAGCCGTTCTTAATAAGAGAAATACCGATAGCATCTCTGGAATTATTATACATAAGAACTTTTCCGCTGTATTTATCATCCCACAAATCAGCCCACGAGGTTGGTTTATCAACATATTTTTTATTATATAGTATGCCTATAATACCCCATGTATAAGGAACAGAATAAGCATTACCCGGGTCATAATCAAGGCCAACAAATCTTTCTATTATTTTTTTTGCATTGGGAACATTATTAAAATCAATAGGTTCAAGCATATCTTCTTTAATAAGTCTTGAAACCATATAATCAGACGGAAATAACACATCGTATTCTGCAGCATTATTTTTTAAAGTTGCATACATTGACTCATTGTTGTCGTACTCGTCATAAATAACCTTTATTCCTGTTTCCTGCTCAAACAAGTCATTAACTGTAGGATCTATATACTCACCCCAATTATACACATAAAGAACATCTTTATTATCTGAAATTGAGCAAGAAGCGAAAACAGTTAAAATCAAAACCAAAACAACTACTAAAGTAATTTTTTTCATTTAGAAGCCTCCTTAGTTTTTGATTTTTTACCATCAAACAAATTAACACCTACAAGCAAAACGAGAATAATAAGCATCATAAGCGCACATAAAGCGTTAATACTGAGAGGGATTTTACGTTTTGTAATTGAATATATTACAGTTGACAATGTTGAAAACGAATTGCCTCTGACAAAAAATGTAACTACAAAATCGTCTATAGACATAGTAAACGCCATCAGAAAAGCCGAAAGTATACCGGGAATCAACTGCGGCAGAACGCATTTAAAAAACGCAGTAACGGGAGTTGCACCTAAATCCTGTGCAGCTTCATATATAAATGGATCAACGTGTCTGAGTCTTGGAGTAACCGCCAATATAACGTAAGGAATGTCAAAAGTAATATGAGCTATAAGTACAGTTAAAAATCCTGTAGGCATTTTAAATGCTATAAACAAAAGCAAAAGTGAAATACCGGTAATAATATCCGGATTAAGTACAGGTATATACGTAACATCCATAATCGCAGTTTTCTGCCATTTTTTGTAGTTAGCTATACCGATAGCCGCCGCTGTTCCTATGACAGTAGAAATAACAGAAGCAAGACTTGCAATAAGCAAAGTATTCAAAAGAGCTGTAAGTATTTCTTCATCCTTAAACAGTTCCGCATACCATTTAAGCGAAAATCCTTCAAAAACCACGTTTGAGTTTGATGAATTAAACGAAAAGAATACAAGAAGCAATATCGGTGCGTACAAAAACAAAAACACCAATAACATATATGATCTGGACAAAAACTTTTTCACAGTATTCCCTCCTTGGTTTCATCATCAAGAAAGCTGAATACAACAAGCGTTATCAGCATTATAACCATCATTACAAGGCTGATTGCCGCGCCAACGTTAAAGTTGTAATTCTGATTAAACACATCATTAATAACATTACCTATAAGGTATACTTTACCTCCACCCATTTTTTCGGATATAACAAAAGTGGAAAGGCACGGTATAAACACCATAATTATACCGGAATAAACACCCGACATAGACATAGGTAAAATAACTCTGCGAAATACATTGAATTTATTTGCGCCAAGGTCTTGCGCCGCTTCTATAACTTTAGGGTCCATTTTTTCAAGAGCGGTGAAAATAGGAAGAACCATAAAAGGAAGATAGTTATAAACAAGACCGAGAACAACCGCAAAAGGTGTTCCAAACATTTTTACGGTATCTAAGCCAAGTGTAGTCAACACACTATTGATAAAGCCGTTGTCCATCAATAAATTCTGCAAAGCTTGTGTACGAAGTACAAGATTTATCCACATAGGAAGCATTAAAAGAACAAGGGCTATTGACTTATGTTTTTCCTTCAAAGATGTCATAATATAAGCAAAAACATATCCAAAAAGCAAACAACAAACTGTTGCTATAAAAGCATAGCTTATGCTTCGCCATAAAACCTCGGTTATATTGCTTATTTCCTTAATATTTTCTAAAGTAAATGCCCCGTTTACATCTGTAAATGCAAAATACCCTACAAAAAAGGTAGGTACAACAGTAAAAATTATTAACCAAACAATATATGGTACTGCAATAACCTTACTTTTCAATTAGCGTATCCCGCCCCCTTTTTTCATAATATGAATGTATTCAGGTATAACATTCATCCCTATAAAAGAACCCTTCGGTCTGCATTCGATAGAATGAATCTTCCAGTTATAATTTGATGTTTCAACAATCATTTCATAATGAACGCCTTTAAAAGTAACGTTTTTAACAATACCTTTAAAAGCACCGTCCTGAGGATCACATATTTCAATATCTTCAGGTCTGACAACAACCTCAACCTGTTCGTTAGGCTCAAAACCTTTATCAACGCATATAAAATCAGCATTTTCAAACTTCACAAGGAAATCCTGCTTCATAATACCGTCAATAATATTGCTTTCGCCGATAAAATCAGCAACAAAAGCATTCACAGGCTCATTATAGATATCTTCGGGAGTTCCTATCTGCTGAATATATCCGTCTTTCATTACAACAACACGGTCACTCATAGTAAGAGCTTCTTCCTGATCATGAGTTACGTAAACGAAAGTAATACCCGTTTGTTGCTGTATACGCTTGAGTTCAAACTGCATATCTTTGCGAAGTTTAAGATCAAGCGCGCCTAAAGGCTCATCAAGCAAAAGTACACGCGGACTGTTAACAAGCGCTCTTGCAATAGCAACTCTCTGTTGCTGACCGCCTGACAATGCATTAATTGAACGTTTTTCAAAGCCTTTAAGATTAACTATTTCCAACATTTCGTATATTTTTTTATCTATTTCGTCCTGAGGTGTCTTATTAAGACGAAGACCGAACGCAATATTCTCGTATACATTCAGATGAGTAAAAAGTGCATATTTCTGAAAAACAGTATTAACCTGACGTTTATGAGGCGGCAGATTATTAATTTTCACTCCATCGAAAATAACATCTCCTCTATCAGGAGAAACAAAACCGGCAATTATTCTGAGTGTAGTGGTTTTTCCACATCCCGAAGGGCCTAACAAAGTAACAAACTCTTTATCGCCGATATTTAAATCAAGATTTTCGATAATTACGTCATCATCAAAAGTAACATGAATATTTTTAAGTTGAATAATTTCCTTGGTCAATTGCTGAAAATCCCCCAATCTTACAAACATTTACTAATATAATTAATATAAATACTTTGTTTCAATTTGTCAATAAAAATTTGTTATTTTCTAATAAAAAACAGAGAATTTCCATACATATCCAAAATTACTTTTGGCATATCTCGGAAATTCTCTTTTTTACTCATTTTTTCTCTGTTTTACTCACTTTTTGCTGTTTTTATATAAAATCAGCAAAATATACGTCATCAACCTTAAAAACTTTACCGTTTAAATACGCTAACGGGTTTTCGTCATCCTCAATTTTAAATTCAAGAGAATATGAATACAAAGCCTGATGGTTAAAGGGAGTCAAATTATTCTTTTTGGAATAGCCATACTTCCCATCTCCGACAACAGAATGGCCTATGTGTGCCATATGTGCTCTTATCTGGTGTGTTCTTCCGGTAATAAGGTCAACTTCTACAAGAGACATATCGTTGTTTGATTTAATAACTCTGTACTTCGTTATAATTTCTTTTGCATCGTCAAACTTAGTGTCTTTTATCTTAACAATATTTTTATCGTTGTCTTTTTTTAAAAAACCATAAATTGTATCAGATTTTTTCGCAGGTTTACCCCATACAAGAGCAAGATATAATTTTTTAACCTGTCTGTATTTAACTATATCATACAAAACGCGTTGTGACTGAGCATTCTTCGCAACAATAACAATTCCGCCTGTATTTTTGTCAAGTCTGTTACAAAGTGATGGTGTAAAGCTCGTTTCCTTTTCAGGATCATATTCACCTTTTTTGTACAAATAAAGCAACACCTGATTTATAAGTGTATCTCTACTCTCACCTTTGTCTTCATGTACAATCACACCTGCTTTTTTATCAACAAGCATCAGATTTTCGTCTTCATAAACTATTTTAAGCTTCGGGTCATAACCAATATCGAGAAAATTTGATGATTTAGGTTTAAAAAACTCATCGTTGATATACATTTCTACGACATCGCCTTCACATAGTTTATATGAAATATCGCATTTTTTTCTATTTACTTTAATTGCTTTTTTTCTGATGTATTTATACATCAGCGAAAGACTCAGACCGGATGCAGCTTTAATTACAAATTTATCAAGTCGTTTTCCTGCATCGTTTTTTTCAATAATAAAAGTTTTCATTTGTTTATTAATTTTATCCTGTAATAAATTCTCTTAAAAATGTTCATTCGTTTCATAGCAATATCAGAAAGCTGCACAAAATATACATAAATCTGTTTTGCATTTTGGAAAGAAATTTCGTTTTGTGAGAACTGAGACATTTCAAGCTGTGTTATCAAATCTGAAAGTTTATATTTCAGATGTAAACTTCCGTCAACACGTCTTGCATATTCAGTAATCAATTCTCCTTTTGAAACTTTCAAATTCAAAGCATACAAAAGCATAAGAAGCTTTGGATAAATAGCTCTTACCATTAATGTTCTGTTCATTTTTCTGAGCTTTTTAAACAAGTTTTTAAATCTTAAACTTATAAAGCTAAAAACAAAAAAGATTAATAATGCAACTGCTATAACAGTCAGAACTATCAAACCCCAGATAAGAATTTTATTATCCTTTGGAGCCGCTTCGGGAACTTCTTCAATCACCTCATGAACTTCTGGGGGTTGACTCGGTGCCGACTGCTGTTGTTGTGGCTCTGTTGGTGTATCTTCGGAAGATGACGTACCTTCTGAATTATCAAGATATTCATAATCTCTTATCGGTGTATTATTACCGTAACCGGGTGTCGGGTCAAAAGTCAGCCAACCTATACCGTCAATATAAACTTCAACCCAGGCATGATAATTTTTATCAATTAAATTTCTTACATATTTCTGAGTTCCGGCATCTTGCTGAGTTTTAGAATGATAACCTACTACATATCTTGCAGGAATACCAAGATGACGCATCATAATAGTCATCGCAGAAGCGTAATAAGTACAATATCCCATCTTGCTTTCACTGATAACGTATTTTATTTTATTCAAAGCCGTTCCCGAAACCATAGTCTTATCCAAAGAATAATTAAATCCTGTTTTCAGATAACGTTCCACAGATAACGCTTTATCAAAATTATGACTATATTTCCCCTGACCCGATGCTATAACTGCAAGATCTGCAAAATACTCAGAATTTTCAGGTGTTGCAAGATACGTTTCTTTAACATAATCACTGTACCTGCGTTCATTAATAATAAAAAGTTCTGATGCCGACGGATTATGAAGATTATCAGACATATTTTCTGCATAATTAAGATACTGATTCTGCTTTTGTTTCAAAGACACATAAAAATCACTGGACACAAAACTTTGTAAAGCAGCATTCATTGAATAATAATTATTCTGCGGTCTTGAGCCTTCAAAAAAGCTGATCGTATCCCCTATCTTTGTAACACCTCTGAATTTGCCGATAATTTCTCCATTTATACCAGACATCGGTACAAAAACCATAAGACTTTTATTGAATTTTGCTTTTATATCTACAGTATCATAAACAAAACCAAGTTTTTGAGTATCCTCTGCTGTTTCTGCGGCAGTAAGTTCGTCGGTTGACATAAGAGTCATAAAATTATAATACTGAGTATACGGGTCAAAGCTGTAAGGAATTTTAGATGTAAACTGTTCTGTGTCTTCTTCGTTCAGAACGTTCCACCCCTCATCACCGAGATTTTTACCTATCCATCCACGCAAATACAAAGCAGAGTTAGTTCTCGTAGTTACATCCATAATGGGAAGATCACGAAAATCCGGAACATCAAGATCAAGGGTATTCCCCTCGATAAGTCCACCTACCGCACCCTCTGCAGTTTCGTACTGCTCATAAAACAAAACGTTCATAATATGCATAGCTATATCGTCGATAACTTTTCTGAAATCGTCAAGACGAAGCAAATCTGAAGAATAAACGAAAACAGAAACAGTTATTGAAATAACTAAAGCTATCAACGTATTTGTAAGACCGCTGAGAGATATACGTTTTACAAACAGATTAGCAGTTTTCTTTTTAGAAGCCACCGATGATTTGTTTTTTCTTTTCATCATCGCATATGAAATACTTTCAGTATAACAACCCAAGATTCCCGAAATGAATATAGCAAAAGCAATACCGCTTGGAACTGCGCCAAAATACAAAGACGGCGTAAGAACCAAAAAGCAAGGAAGCGTACAAAGCCATACCATAGAACGCTTCATCATAGAAGCAGTGAATATCACAGAGAAAAATATTATGAGTACAAACATAACACAATAAAAATACTCATTCAACAAATTAAAATCATTGAGCTTTTCTGTGATGTCTTCAGTCATAAAACTTTTATAGCTTGTAAAACCTTCGTCAACAACAATCTGAATAATCCTGTTATATGCAAATGTGAATGCGGAAACGACAGTATCTCTCAAATCTCGCAAAAAAGTAAAAACTAATACAGAACCTGTAACAAACGCTCCCAAAAAAACTAAATACAGTTTCAGATTAACTGTAAAAAGCCCTGCAATTACAATAAACGGCAGGGCAACGAGTGCAACAGTCAAAAAAGGGATTTCAGACTGCAAAGATGTTGTTATACAATATACAAAACCAACAAGACAAATATATAAAAGAGCTATTTGTAACACAAATGGTAAAACATTTGAACTTTTTTTAGAAGCAACAGAATCCACATAAATGACTTGCGGTTTTTCTTTTTGATTTTTAAATATATTAAATATTTTCATTCTACGAGCCTTTGATACAATTTTCAAGATAATCTCTTGTATATGTTACAATATCGGCACTGTCTTGTTTATCTTCATCCACAATATTTATGACATTAAGTTTTATTTTTTTGTCTACAAATATTTTTTTGATATCCTTTAAAATTTCAGATGATTTAAACGAAGTAATTATTAAAACTTCTGAATTTGAAATCATATTAAAATCAACCCCTGAAAGCATATCTACAATATCAGTACCGTTTACGTTTTTAGAAAATGATACTTCTTTTACCGTATTGGATTTGTCTATAGGGGATGTGATGGGATATCTTTTAACAGAATATTTACTTTCAGGAAGAATTACACTAAATCTCACGGAATTTCTAAAATATTCTTCAATGGCACACATTGAGATTTCAACAACACAATCAGTCATTGACCTATTTGTGTTAACATCTTGATAATAGCAAGACATATCAACAATTATGTACGCTCTGTCACATACATCTTCGGCAAAAGTTTTTAAAATAAGATCATCAGATTTAGAAGAAAGCTTCCAATGAACATTTTTTAAATTGTCACCGCTGACATATTCTCTGACACCTACCATATCACCACCGCTAAGTACGATATTCTCGCCTATCATATTGGTATTTTCCTGATTATTTTCTTTTGAAAACACAGGAACATCAACTTTAATTTTTCTCGGCAATACGTTTATATTGATATCCGATTTGATTTTCTTTTTGATTTTTACAAGTTTCAGGAAATCATAATATTCAACATTTACTATTTTAACAGTATATTTACCACGGTTAACAAGCGTAGTTTTATGATCAAAATAGTATTTAGATGTAAATGAAGGACTAACAGCAAATATCGTTTTTTTAATCTCAAGGCCATCTTTATCAGGTACAAAACAAGTAACCTTAACTAACGGTGAAATAAAAGGACATATGCCTTTTAAAATAATTCTTATAACAAATTCATCAAGTCTCGTCACAAAATTATTTGCCACCAAAATTTTAGCATTAACAAGCGGATAAACCGCAAGAGCCAACAAAACAGACATTATAGGCAAAACTAAGACTATCACAAAAGTCATAAACGAAACCGGTTCGTAAAGAGCCTGTGAAAATATAAAAGAAACAAGAATTATTCCTAAATAAATCAAACGTGATTTAAGCATTGTAATTCCCTTTAATTTTTAGATTTAATTACAGGTGTTTTTATGCTTTTTTTGATTTGTTCTATAACGTCACTGTTAGTAATACCGTCAAGCTTCGCTTCAGCGGTAAGTACAATTCTGTGAGCTAAAACATAATCAAGCATTTCAAGAACATCTTCAGGAATAACGTAATTTCTTCCGTTTAAGAGCGCATTTGCAGCGCTGGCTCTTGTAAGCGCAAGTGAAGCACGGGGTGATGCTGCAAGAGCAATATTTTTGTTATTTCTTGTCAAACTTACAAGAGATACAATATATTTTGCAATATCGGTATCAATATATATTTCCGATAAAAACTGTTTAATCTGATTAATATCTGATGCAGAAGCAACTGGCACAACATCATCAAGAGGATTTGCTTTTTGTCTGTCAGATATAATTTTTAACTCATCCTCAGGCTTTGGATAACCAATTACGAATTTAATCAAAAATCTGTCAAGCTGAGCTTCTGGAAGAGGATATGTTCCCACAAAACCAAGAGGATTTTCAGTTGCAATTACCATAAACGGCTCTTCAAGTTTTCTTGTAACACCATCTACCGTAATCTGTTTTTCTTCCATTGCTTCCAAAAGCGCTGACTGTGTTTTAGGCGAAGTTCTGTTGATTTCATCAGCAATGAGAATATTGGTCATCACAGCACCTTCACGAAAATAAAAATCATTTTTCGATTTATCAAAAACCGTATAGCCTGTTATGTCACTTGCCATAACGTCAGGCGTAAGCTGAATTCTTTTGTAATCAAGACCTGTAGCTTTTGCAAGAGCTGAAGCTATTGTTGTTTTACCAACCCCTGGTACGTCTTCGATAAGTACGTGACCACCGCTTATCATAGCGATTAATAAAAGTTTTACCGCTTGAGGTTTACCAATAATTACTTTACTTATTTCCCGGGCAATATTTATACATATTCCGTATAATTTTTCAATATAGTTTTCCAAAACAAATTTCCTTATCTCATTAAAACAGCAACAAGATCTGCGCTGTAACCGTCTCTTACTTCCACAAGAGAAGCTCTCTTTGTGCTAAGATTAAATGAAAAATTCATTTCAATATTTATTTTTTCATCTTCTTCAAAATCGGACTGATCTTCACCGTTATATAATTTAAGATAAATTTTATCGGCATCAACATCATACATTTCTCGGTTAAGCACCGAAAAATCAAGTGTTTCTGTTTGCTCAGAAAACTTTTTGGTAGATTGAAAAACGGGTTTCAACAAATTTTCAAGAGCACATATAAATCTATCACTCTCTTCACCTATCGAAGCCATTTCAACCTGTGATGAAGGAGTAACAAATTTAATTACTTTGAATAAAGATTTTCTGATTATTACAGGTATAGAAATCTGAAATCCCACAATTTCATTATTATACTGCGCCTTTAAAACCATAGTATATCTGTCTGCAGTTTTTTCACAGCTTTCTATATCAAACAACATTTCACCGTCGTATTGTTCGTAAAATAAATCTGTCATAATTAACCTCAATTATTTTTTCAATATTTTAAGCACTTCATCATAAAGAGAGTTTATATCTTTAAACTGTCTGTGAACCGATGCATATCTAACGTATGCAACGTCGTCAATATCTTTAAGATGTTCCATTACAAGCTCACCGATATATACAGTAGTAATTTCTTTTTCCAAAGAGTTAGCTATTGTTGACTCAATGCTGTCAGCAATTTTTTCCATGCTTTCAATTGAAACAGGACGTTTTTCACAAGCACGCATCAGACCACGCATAACCTTATCTCTTGAAAACTGTTCACGGGTATTATCTTTTTTAACAACGTAAAGCGGAATAGTTTCAATTGCCTCAAAAGTAGTAAATCTCTTTTGACAACTGATACACTCGCGTCTTCTTCTGATTTTTTCGTTATCGTCAGTAGGTCTTGAATCAATTACCTTGCTTTCAGCATAACCACAAAAAGGACATTTCATTTTATGTAATCCTCCAAAGATATAATTAAAATAACTATATCATATTTTTTCAAATAAGTAAAGAATTAAATGGTATATTGACAAAGACACAAAAATATCGTAAAATTGTGAAACTAACATGCGCTTGTAGCTCAGCAGGATAGAGCGTCCGCCTCCTAAGCGGAAGGTCGGGGATTCGAATTCCTTCAAGCGCGCCAAAAAGTGCCGAAAACACTGCGTTTTCGGCACTTTTACTTTTCTTTGCTCACTCATTTACTTGGGTGAGTTTTCTTGCTTTAGGAGCGTAGAACAAACTCAAACTTTTAACATATCCCGATTAGCTGGAAATTAGCAGAAAATCGACATTTTGCTAATCGCCTGCTAATCGGATTTTTAGCAAATTTCCGCTGATTTGCACAGGCGTATGTTCTGTCCATAGACTTTTTCTCAAAATTTATTGTATTTCATTGGAAATTGTGGTAAACTGATAATGCCAAACTAATTAAATATGCAAAGTGGTATTTTTATCTATAGGGATACTATACCCTTTTATATCCAATTTCAATTTCGTATGAATTTGATAAAAACGCAAATTCTATTATAGCGGAATTGGAATTAAACCATTTTGCATAATTAGTTTGGCGACTATCGGAGTTTGCGTTTTTTGTGCGGTTACTTCGGTAGCCGCACTTTTTATTTTTAGGAGAAAAAATGATGCCTACCGATTTTGAAATATTATCATTAAAAGAAGAAGCGATACTATCTGAAGAAGAATTAAAAAACTATTATCATAATTTACGGAACTTTGTTTTGGCCCGTAAAACAACTAATACAACTCTTAGTGCTACAGTTATTGGACCAAAACTTAAAAAAGTCACAACAAAGATAGCCATTGCTGTAACTAAAATGTTTTCGACTAAAAACGTCGAATGGGTGTGGGATGGAACAGAACACATACCTAGTGGCGCGGTGATTTTTGCACATATTCATCAAGGTATATTAGATAATTTTGCTTGGATACCAAACCTCGAAAGGCACTGTCTTTTTTTACATGGTGCAGAGGTTAATCGCCTACTGTTACTATGTCAAATGAACACGGGGTTAATTTTAATAAAAAAGGGAGATAGGGAAAATAATTTAAACGCAAAATTAGATATGATCCAGCATTTATTGAACGGTCATTCAATAACATATTTCCCCGAAGGTACGTGGAATTTATCACCAAACAAACTGCACTTACCAATGCGATATGGTTTTTTAGACATTGCAAGAAAAGCGAATGTTCCTGTGGTGCCTGTTGTTCACGAATATACATATGATAAAGTTGATGGAAAAACAAAGATTACAAAAATACACACAAGATATGGTAAAGCAATTTACATTACACTAGAAGATGATATAAATGAAAAATTAAATGAATATCAAGAAGCCATATCTACTATGACTTTTGAACTTATTGAAGAAAAAGGGCTATTTAAAAGAGAAGATATCAGCACCAGTGATTATATTGATTTTTTAAAAATTAGTTATAAAAATCTAAAGCTTGGCAAATTGGACTGGGAAAAGGAACGAAGAAATATTTATGGAGCCGATGATGCATTCTATCTTTTTAATCATATAAACGATATTCCGTTCGACGACAATGGAAATCTTTTAGATACAGAAGAATCAATCAGATTAGAGCGATTATTTGAAAAGAATAGGTGCAGATAAACACTGATGACTAAAATCCACTCATATTACCTCCACCCTAATGTCATAGCCGCTGCTAATTGCTTGCTAATTGGACAACGCAAAACCGCATAAAATCAGCAGTAACGGCATAACACTCGATAATATATTAACCTTAAAAATCCCCTGACAGCAGGGGATTTTTAGGTATTGTGAGGGATACCGCTTGTATTTCCCTTGGTATCTCCTAAGCGAAAGGCCGCGCGTTCGAATCGCGCCGGGCGCGCCAAAAAGGTGCCGAGAAAACAAGGTTTCTCGGCACCTTTTTTATTTGTTATAAACCTTAGAATCAGAATTTTATTATGACAGTTGTTTGTCAACGTTTTCCCATTCTGACATCACTTCGAGCAGTTGTTCTTCCAAATTTTCAATTTCATCTGAAATTTCCTGCAATTTTTCATAATCCAATGCCAAATTCGGATCAAGAAGTTGTTGATTTTTCTCTTCAATTTCCTGTTCTAACTTAGAAATCGCATCTTCAAGTTTTAAATAACGTTTTTCAAGCCTTGCCCGTTCTTTTGCCATCTGATAATCTATTTTACCTTTTTTAACAGGAGTATCAGAATTGATTTTATCTATGATCTTATTATCAGGCTGTTTGTTTTCTTCTTTTGCTTTTCGTTCAAGATACTCATCATATCCATAAGGCAGATACGAAACCGTTCCATTTTCAAAAATAAGAAGAGAATCAGCTATTTTTTTAATAAAATATCTGTCATGGGAAACAAATAAAACACTACCCTCAAAATCACAAAGCATTGATTCAAGGCTTTCTTTACCTATTATATCCATATGGTTTGTAGGTTCGTCAAGTATGAGGAAGTTAGGTTTCCTTTTAAATATTTTACAAAGAGCAAGTCTTACCTTTTCACCGCCTGATAAAGTATCGACCATCTTAAAAACATCGTCACCTGAAAACATAAAAGCTCCTAATGAAGAACGAACTTCAAGATGTTCAAGATTTGAAAAATCATCCCAGAATTCATCAAGAACCGTTTTGTTACTGGAGTAATGTGCCATTTGCTGATCAAAATATCCAACGTCAACCTGATGACCAAAGGAGTATACACCCGAAAGTGCAGGTATCTCCCCTACTATCGTCTTCAAAAAAGTTGATTTTCCAAGACCATTTCCGCCGATAATACCTATTTTTTGTTTTTTTATTTGTGTGAGGTTAACAGTAGATAAAACGGAATCATAGCCAATCTTTAGGTTTGAAATTTTCAGAACTTCTTTACCTGTATCGCGACCAGGTTTGAAATTTGCTTTAAATGTTGCTGTATCAAATCTCTCCGGTGCATCAATTATCTCCATATGTTCTATTTCTTTTAATTTAGAACGGGTCATTGCCACCTTGGTAGGAGTGTTTTTGAATTTTTCTACAAGTGTCTGTAGTCTTAATATTTCTTTTTGTTGAAGTTCGTAATCTTTTTTCTGTTTTTCAAAAGCTTGACGTTTTAATTCTATAAATTGCGAATAGTTACCGACATAGCGTTTTGTCACTTTATACTCGATTTCATACACAACATCAGCAATTTTATCAAGAAACATTCTGTCATGAGAAACAATAACAACACATTTTTTATAGTTTTTTAAGTATTCCTCAAGCCATTCAACTGTAGATATATCAAGGTGGTTTGTTGGTTCGTCAAGCAACAAAATATCCGGTTTACTCAAAAGAAGTTTGATAAACGCAAGTTTTGTTTGTTGTCCGCCTGAAAACTCACTTAGTTTTTTATCTTTATCCTCAAGAGAAAAACCGAATTTTTTAAGCATCACATCATATTCTTTCTGATAATAATACCCACCAATTTGTTCAAATTTTTCCTGAAGAGAAGTATATTCTTTTATTTCTTTTTCATAAAGATTTCCATCTTTTGACTCATCTAATAGTTTAACAAGATATTCCATACGTTCTTTCATCATCAAAATCGGACGGAATATTTTTTGAATTTCTTCGTTTAAAGTTAAATCATAATTATCAAACGCACCCTGTTTGAGATATCCAATTTCAGGTTTGCCTGACATTGAAATAAACGAACTGCCATCAGGATTCTTTACTGGGTCAACTTCACCTGCAATAAGTTTAAGAAGCGTTGTTTTTCCGCAACCGTTTCTTCCCACTACTGCAATTTTTTCAGTATTATGTATTTCAAAGTTGATATTTTTTAAAATAGTATCTCCACCGAGATCTACAGCAGTATTACTGATCTGATACAGCATATTACCCTCCAAATATATCATACAGGTAATTTTATTCTGTTTAACAGATATTGTCAAGAAAAAAAGACTGTCTCCGATTACGGAAACAGTCTTTTAATTAAAAATTCAATTACATTTCAGCAAAGTATTTGATAGTTCTTACCATCTGGCTTGTGTATGAATTTTCATTGTCGTACCATGATACAACCTGTACCTGATAGGTATCGTCATCGATTTTTGTTACCATTGTCTGAGTAGCATCGAAGAGTGAACCGTATGTGATACCAACGATATCTGAAGATACGAGTTCTTCTTCAGTATAACCGAATGAAGCTGAAGAAGCAGCTTTCATAGCAGCGTTGATGCCTTCTTTAGTAACGTCTTTGCCTTTAACAACAGCAACGAGAAGTGTTGTTGAACCTGTTGGAACAGGAACACGCTGAGCTGAACCGATAAGTTTACCGTTAAGTTCAGGAATTACAAGACCGATAGCTTTAGCAGCGCCTGTTGAGTTAGGAACGATGTTAGCAGCAGCTGCACGAGCACGACGGAAGTCACCTTTTCTGTGAGGACCATCAAGAACCATCTGGTCGCCTGTGTAAGCATGAACAGTTGTCATGATACCGCTCTGGATAGCTGCATAGTCGTTAAGAGCTTTAGCCATAGGAGCAAGGCAGTTTGTTGTACAAGAAGCAGCAGAAATGATGTTGTCTTCTTTTGTAAGTGTGTTTTCGTTAACACTGTAAACGATTGTAGGAAGGTCGTTACCTGCGGGAGCAGAGATAACAACTTTTTTAGCACCGGCATTGATATGAGCCTGAGCTTTGTCTTTTGAGCAGTAGAAACCTGTACATTCAAGTACAACGTCTACATCGAGTTCACCCCAAGGAAGATCGTTAGCATCTTTCTCAGCGTAAATTTTGATTGTTTTACCGTCAACTGTGATTGAATCTTCACCTGCAACTACTTTATCAGCAAGAGCATATCTACCCTGAGCTGAATCGTACTTAAGAAGATGTGCAAGCATTTTAGCATTTGTAAGGTCGTTGATAGCAACAACTTCATAGCCTTCTGCACCAAACATCTGTCTGAAAGCAAGTCTACCGATTCTACCGAAACCGTTAATAGCAACTTTTACCATTTTGTATTTCCTCCAAAAAATAAATTCTTAGGTTATTGTATAATATCTAAACAAATTTTTCAATATCTTTTTATAATTTTTTTAAATCTTTCCTTGCATATTTTAATTCGTTTTGTCGACAATACTTACATATATGCTTTTTAATTGACAAAAATGCGTTGTACAGTTATAATATACTCAGTAAAAAAATGGGGGATTTTTTTATGAGTAAATATCCAAAAGAAGGCAGAAGAGTTAAAAGCTTACCTCCTATGTCTTACGTTTCACCTTATATAATGAAGACAAGAAATACATCGCAAAATTTTGTTTCAGATTCTTTTGATATCGAAAAAGCAGAAGCATATATCAGAAAAAAACGTCAGGAAGGTCTTTCTAACTTCGGTATGCTCCATTTACTTCTTGCAACCTATGCAAGAGCCGTTTCTCAAAGACCGGGAATTAACAGATTTATACGCGGTCAGAGAATCTACACAAGAGACCATATCGAAGTTATGATGACAATAAAAAAAGAAATGACTCTTGAATCTGCTGATACTTGTATTAAATTTTATATGCAACCCGATGATACTGCAGAAACCATCTATAAGAATTTTACAAAACTTATAGAAGAAAACAAAGCAGCATCCGGAAACGGTGACAGTTCTTTTGATGTACTTGCAAAAACTCTTACATATATACCCGGACTTCTTTTAAGAGGTGCCGTTGCAATTCTCAGAACAATGGACTATTTTGGTTTATTGCCACGATTTTTAACACATTTAAGTCCGTTTCATGGTTCAATGGCGATAACATCAATGGGTTCATTAGGTATTCCACCTATACATCACCATTTATATGATTTTGGAAACATTCCGGTGTTTATATCATACGGTGCAAAACGAAAAGCATATGAACTTAATAAAGATGGCAACGTAATAACTAAACGTTATATGGATATTGCCGTTGTAACTGACGAAAGAATATGTGACGGATATTATTTTGCATCTGCGCTCAAATATATGAGAGCAATATTCAACGATCCCGATCAATTAGATAATCCACCCGAACAAGTTATTAAGGATATAAAATGAAAGAAGATTCAATTAAAACTATAGCAAAAAACAAAAAAGCATATTTCGACTATTTTATTCTTTCAACTTATGAAGCAGGAATCGAACTTTTCGGTACAGAAGTCAAATCAATCAGAAAAGGTGCTGTAAATCTGAAAGACAGTTTCTGTGATATTGAAAAAGGCGAAATCTTCGTCAAAAATATGCACATATCTCCTTATGAAAAAGGTAATATTTTTAATAAAGACCCTTTAAGAAACAAAAAACTTCTTATGCACAAACGAGAAATAATGACTTTGTTCGGTAAAGTCAAACAAGACGGTCTTACGTTAATTCCTTTATCGGTATACTTCAATAAATCCAAAGTGAAAGTTGAGGTAGGTTTATGTAAAGGTAAAAAGCTTTACGACAAACGTGACACTCTTGCGAAAAAAGAAGCAAACAGAGAAGTTACAGCAAATCTCAAATACAAACAGCAACCATATTAATTGCTGTTTTAATATGGGGGCGCAAAGGTTTCGACGGGGATCAGAACGTATTGTAAGCGGATAGAGGCGCATAACCTCTTAAAAATGTGCATTTTAAAATTAAACGCTAACAATAATAAATTAGCTTACGCTGCTTAATTGCGGCGTCATCCAAATGCGAAGGACCACGAGCGCAGGCGGGTGTCACAATTAGTGGTGAACGAATGCAGATAAGCTTTGCTCTGTATTTGTAGTATGAAGCTACTAAAGATATCAGTTTGCTTTATAACGGATATCCAAGGGAATGTAAAGATAAAGCTACATCCGTAGAAAGCAGTACCGGACGGTTTTCGGACAGGAGTTCGATTCTCCTCGCCTCCACCATAACGCGCATAGACGAACTCTTTACATCGTAAAGAACGTCTTTGCCTTTACAGAAGAAATACCACCTAAGCCTTAATCGGCTTGGGTGGTATTTCGTTATATGCACTTAATTAATCATTCTTTTGCGGTGTAATGTATGCATCTCTAATTCTATCATAAGTTTGTATGTTTGAATTTAGTTGCTCTTCCATTTTAGTGATTTGTAGTAAGCTCTCATGCAAAACATTTACTGTAGTGTGGCTCGTTTCTCCATATATTTCTAAAAATGAAAGTCGATCTTTTATGCTGCAGTTTAATTCATTAATTTTTCTCAGCAACTTGACAAAATCTTCTTTTTCTCTTTCTACATCCTCACAAGTGGGAACAAGTTTGTTCTTGGGCATAGCTATCGTTACAGGCTCATCAGTTGAACTATCAAATTTGCAATATGCTGATAGTATCTTACAAATATTTTTGAATATATCTGATGTTCTGCTCTTGAAATCACTGTAATGATATTGACTGCCATCATTAAAGACACAGTGCATAGTCTCATAAACCGCACCGTCTAACAATTCCATATTATCATTTGGTGAGAGGATGCTCAATAGACCAGCGTTATGTATATCATCAGAAATCTTAAAAAAATCTTCTCTTGATAGTGATATTGATTTGCTATCAAAATAACCTTTCGGGAAATCCATATAGGCAATTGTAGGATGAACAGTATTTCGATATGTGATTTTGTCTTTATAGAGAGTTATAGATTTTCCGTAGTGTCCTCCAAGGGATACACTTAACTCAACAATATCAATATCTCTTGTAAAACTTCCATCTTTATTTAATAACATAAAATCTCCCTTTAGCCTGTATAGCTATCATTCCAAATCGCTATAGCAGAATAGTTATCCCTTTTTTCGTTGATAGCTGCACTTTCAGCTATTAAAAGCATTTTGTTAAGCCATTCACTAGAATCAGTACTGTATTTTAGTGAATCAAGCATTTCATTTTCCGTGATATATTCCCAAAAACCATCAGAACAAACTAAAGCGGCTTTAAACTTTGAAATCGGCATGACCGGCGAAACGTCAAACATAGGTTTTTCCCATTTTGTGCCCATTGCTTTTAATAGAATGTTTCTATCGGGATGATTTCTAATTTCATCTTCTGATATTTCACCGGCTAATGCGAGCATTTGAGGCACACTATGATCCACAGTTCTATATCGAATATTGTTTTCACCAAATACGTATACGCGTGTGTCTCCAATATATCCAATGCAAAAAGAATTTTCTTCTACCAATAGCATAGCGGCTGTAGTTTTCATTTTATTTTTCGCGTTATTATCAATTTGCTGCTTTAGAAGTTCATCTTGTGCTGCCATAAAAGCACTTGCAATACAGTCATCGTAGTTATGCTTCATAGATTGCTCTACCAAAACTTTGGCAACAAGATTAGAGGCAACATCTCCCATTCCGTTGCCCCCTACTCCATCACAAACAACAAAGCAATATCGTCCGTTTTGCTCACCTATCATAAGTGAATCTTCATTAATCTGACGATCACCAACAGCACTTTTAAACACATAATTTAACATTTTTCCACCTAAAATAAATATCACTAATTTTTATATAGTTTTGCATTATTGGTAGCCTGCAAGAATTCTTAATTTTACAGTGTAGTTAAATCTATCCAAATTGCCGGTCTCACACCATTAATATCATATCTATAGATATCATCCCACTGCTCATAATTATAGATCTTATCGCCCTTGCCTTCAAACGCAAATACTTGTTTAGAATAATTACCAGAAAAAGAATTATGTGCTAATAAATCTCTAGTCATCCATTTATAATACGTTCCTTTTTCTCTAATATACCCAGTTGCCTTGACTTTTTCTGCAGAATATTTGGTTGCCTGTCCTACAATTTCTTCTACAGACATTAATTCTTTTATCTCATCAACAGAAAGTAAAAACACTTTATCTGCTGTAGAAGTTGTATTAATATCTCTTGATACAATATCCTCTTCTAAATTATAATTATCATATACTCCCGTATACGTTACCACTTTTGAATCCATCGATGTAGAAAGTATATATCTTACTTCATCTTTACTGAATGCAGTATTATAAAAATCCTTGTTCAACCATTCCCGTACTACACTATTTTCCCAAGTGGCCGTTTTGGAATACTTTATTTGTTCGGCATAATCGTATGAATCTAATACATATTTCGAAATAAGCAATGCTTTGTTCCCGTCGTTCTTTAAAACAATCCATTCAATCAGTTCTGAGCCATTCGAAGTAACATTATCTTGTTCATAGTTACCAAATTTTACAACGGCACCGTCTTTTATCTCTGACTTTTTTAAAGAGGATACTCGCGAATTATCAACGCGTGTTATAGAGTTAAAATCATAATTTGAAAATTCATCGAATGATATAGGGTCTTTTGTTAACAAATTTCCATATATATCAACAACGATAAAATATTTTTTACCATCCTTCCCCTCAAAAACGACTTTAGCAAGGCCATCTTCAATTGGAAACAGATTTGTAATTGTGTAGCGTTGTCCAAAGTAACCTTCGAGACTATCAGAAAAATCAAGCGCTACTTGTCCTTGCTCATTTATGTAAGCTTCGTAGAAATATGGCATATATCCTTCTGAAAAAACACCACTAAAATTGCCCAATCGAGCACCATTTAGTTCTAAACGTTCATCAAGTGCAACCTTTGTTCCGTCCTTACAAAGCATATATGCACTTCCAGATTTTACATAGGTATCTTCGTAGTACCCCTCAATATAAAATGCATAACCATGACTATTAAATTCTCTAAGTGCTGCATCTTCATATCCATCTGAGCCAGCAATACATTCGATTGAAAATGCTACTTCGCCTTTGAGATTTACTACATCATAAGACACAATTGTAGATGAATTCCACGAATGCTCATATTCACCAGTCCCGACAAAAGCAAAATCATTCACAAAATTATTCGGTCTCGACCACACAGCGGCAGGATGCCATTCACCGACTAAATTTCCCTCTTCGTCTAAATATCCAACATATGTATTGGAACTATCCCAACTTTCCTCGGTTTTCTTAACCCAAACTCGACCGCAAGACCACTCACCATGTTCCACATACATTGACAGATCAACATCAGGAATCTTATTCTCGTTGATAGCATTATTAGAACCGCATGCTGTTAAGCACAATAAAACGACAATAACCAAAACCGTTGAAATAATTTTATTTTTCATTTACATTACCCCTCATTACTAACTAGCCTATTTCGATATTACCATCTTACAAAAATCACTTAATCATCCAGCTAACATCTTCCCAACTTCCACCATCAATATTCATTCTGCAAAGGGTATCATCATCAGTGTAGTAATACAAATAATCTCCACAAACACAGGCACTACAAGTTGTGGGATAACCCGATTTTATATCGTCATTTGTGATTTTCTTAACATCATCATCGTTGGAACTAAAATAGAATTTATAGACTCCCCCAGCATCTTCGAAATACCATCCATCATCGGATATGAACGAAAAATCTTCTATTTCTTCTCCATCAGTTAATTGAGTATCAGTTGACTGATAGTGAAAATAATTAATATCATCACTGTGACCGAGATCTGTAACTATGCAATCTTTTACCATAGAGAAAACATTGCCATTTTGAGCTGCAAACAAGTTAGTTGCTACATACTTGTACGAGTTTTTGCAATAAGTATATGCATTTACGGAAGTTTCTAAAATTTCTCCATCCTTATAGCACAAGATATTGTCTTTTTGATAATTTGAATAATAAACTCTTCCATCACCACAAACGGTTTTAAGATCGATTAATTTAATATAGCGATCATAGCCGGCAGCACTCAAGTCTCCTAGTGTCTCTTTAGTTGAATCAGCAGAATCTAAGATAACTATTTCGTTGGTTTTTAAATTCTTCTTGCACAAACTATGTTCAATAAGTGCAGTGGATAAATCATATTGCTCCTTGATTGCATTACAAGCATAATAAATCCATTCGCCGTCCACATAAAAACTTGTGCTTGTTGGACGTTCAGGAGTGCCTATTACGGCCACTAACTCTAAGTCTAATATACTTGCATCCATCATATTAGGAAAACGCCATATTGCGCAATCACTGGCCCAATACACCCAATTATCTACAACTTGAAGATTATTGATCGATATTATATCTTCAATTTCATAAGAATCAGGATTGTTCCATCCAAGTTTCGAGGCCATTTCTTCTCTATGCTCATTAGGGATGAATATGGTTTCGATATTAAATTTGCTATATTCGCCGCCATCTACGAGGGTTCTCTTAATTCCATCCCTTAAATCATAATAGTTACTGTAAAAAATCCATTCGCCTTCAATCGCCATATTTAATAGCGACGATTGGAAGTCTCCGTGTGTATTATAATTATTATTTGCATCGGATGAATTATCCGTTGTATTAGAATTATTGATATTATCGTTCGTATTTACATCATTTTTTTCCTTGCACGCACTTAAGTATAAAAACATTGATAATACCAGTAAAAGTGCTATGTACTTTCTTATCATACTCATTGCTCCTTGTTTAATGAAAAACACTATTTTACTATCGTTTATCCTTATCAACTAATTTCAAGAACAATATTCCTATCGTTCCATAAGCCACACTATAACCTATCAAAATCAGCCATGTTTTCGTGATGTTTTGAACAGACCCGTCATAATCCATATCATATTTTTGAGTCAGTTTAAGATCTTTCCAACTATCGATATCTTCATCCGATTCCTTTGCTGCTTGAAATTTTTCAAGTGTGTCTTTTGTGGGTATCTCATTAAGATCCGCAGAGCTACAAATCGCACACAATCCCCATTTGCTTATAGTTAATTCTTTTATTGGCTCTGCTTTTTCAGGCAATGCGAACATCATTCCGGACATAACCAACTGAATAATTAAAACGAAAGGCATAACGGTCATCGCGGCATTTTCTGTTTTTACAATGCAAGAAACCAATACGCCAAGTGCATCGGCACAAAAGATAATTAGTGTAAACGAGATAAAAAATTCAAAGCCAGTCCATCCAAAAATAATACCTTTTGATGGGAAATCCCTAAATATATCAAATACAGTTGTAAGAATAATGCTTTCGGCAATACAAAGAGCAAGTTCAAATATCATTCGCGCAATGACATAAGAAGAAATATGTAAGCCGGTACGGTGTTCACGCTTGATAATCGCACGTTCTCTACAAACAGTTTGTATAGAATTAAACAATCCAGTCCAAATACAACCACAAATCATCGCAAATACACCTGTTTTAGTGGCTTCGTTTACTGAAAAAGTATTGTCTCCTATAACCCAGGCAAGAATTATCGAGATTATTAGTGTGCTTATTAAAGATTTCCAACCTTTTTCATTGATAAATCCACGAAAGCACTTTCCCACATATATCTTGATTTGTCCTATTCTTCCGATTCTTGATTCCGCCATCGGTATCACCCCTTACTACATGAGATATACTTATCAATAAAGTAATCTGACAAGCCTTCGCCGTTCTCATCAGGACGGTTTATTTTTTTAACAATTTCCCTGAAACTCTTAACTCCAAAGAAGTCAAAGGCTTCTTTGGTGCTGCCATAAAAAGCCAAATGACCGCAGTTATCCTTCGTGCTTTTAGCAAGAACAATTACCTTATCAAACAAATCTGCAGCTCGTTCAGGGCTATGTGTAATAACCATAACGATTTTTCCTTGATCGGCTATTGCACGCAGATTTTCCATAAGGCCACGTCCCATAATATCATCAACGCCGGAATCGGGTTCATCTAAGAAAAACAAGCTTGGATTCGCGATGAATTCTACCGCTATACTTAACCGCTTTCTTTGACCGCCACTCAGCTTAGATACAAGGGTTTCTCTTTCTCTGCTTAAACCTAAATCCTCTAGTATTTGCCTAATTCGCTCTTCACGATCCTCATAACTGATTTTTCGTGGCAACTTCATTTCTGCAGCATTAGAGAGTGTATCATAAACAGAGTCGCTTCCACGCAAAAGATCCTGTTGGGGTACAAATCCAATTTCATATTTCATCTGCTCATATTCTTCATAAATATCGGTATCGCTGTAAATAATTTTCCCCTCTGCTTTTTCATACCCCATTACAGCATTTATGAAGGTTGTCTTGCCTGCACCTGAGCCGCCGAGAATTAATACCATCTCGCCGTTAGCCACAGATAAATTGATATCTTGCAACAGTAGCATCTTCTTAAACCGTTGAACAACGCTTCTTTCAACGATATTAATAACTAATCCACCATTGTTTTGCGGTTTCTCACGCCTGGGATTTATTACGGGTACAGATTCAATTTTCTTTTGGATGGGCTTATCTAATGTGATATTAACGGGTTTATCTAACTTATCTTCGCCAGAAAATAAAATCGCATCACCTAAAAAGATAAATAGAGTATCAACGATTCTCACAACATCAAATTCATTAAGATAACGTGGTGAGTTTAATCTTTTTCCGTTAAGAAAAACACCGTTTGTACTCTTGTGATCAATAATAGCCCATCCGTTACTGGAAGAGAAAAAAGATGCATGCTTTTCCGAAATCATATCATTCTCAATTTGCAATCCACTTGAAGCAGAGCGACCAATGCACAGTTCAGCTATATTTTCACTAAGGGAAATTTTTTGCCAATTAGTTTCAGCAATTGGAGTTGTAGTAAACAATCCAAAAACTCTCTCAGGATGGTGTTTTTCACCATCCTTAATATCAAAAGTTATGATATTAAGATCATCAAGTTGGACTGCGGATTGCCCGGCGATTTCTTGTCTACCATATAATTTGCCGTTAACATATGTACCGTTAGTGCTATCTAAATCACGATAATAATATTTACCATTGACATTTGCAATTTCGCCATGTAACCGAGATACAATAGATGAATTGATTGTAATGTCGCTTTTTGATTGTTGGGATGCTCTTCCAATTGTAGTAAGTAGACCGAGTTTATTTGTGGATATAACACCGCTTTTATTAAATAAAATCAGGAAAGCTATATCCGCATTGGTTGGGTTATAAAATACTGTTTTTGCCATTGTTTTACCCCTCTGTATTCCCTTCGGTTAGATCCGGATTCTCAGTTTGCTCTTCTAACTCATCAGTCGATAGGAAAGATGTAAATCCATAACCGCTTAAGGTTTCTTGTTGCCTTGGCGTGGCATTAAAAATTGATACCGAAAGATTATCCTTTTCGGAAAGAGCCTTAAAATCAATTCCGTCATCATACGAAATGCTTAATACAACCCTACGAACTAGGCTATTGCCCAGTGAAGCTAATGTAAAATTATCCAAAGACGATATAGGATTGTTGGCAACCTCAAGAATACTTAACTTACTCAAACTGTAGAGCGGAGAAATATCCGTTATCTGATTGTTGTTGATTTTAAGCATTTCTAACGAAGCACATTTTTTAAGAGGTGTTACATCCACTATTTTATTCCCTGACAAATACATATGTGTAGTATTTGTGTAATTGGACAGCGCTTCAATGCTTACAATCAGATTGTCTCTTAAATCGATACCGCTTGTAGCATTGTTAATAAGCTTTTGGCAAGAAGATAGCGGGTTAATATCGACAATTTGATTGCCGCGTGCTTCAAAATATTCCAGATCTTCAAATAAAGGCAAAACACCTATATCACTGATATTATTATAAGAAATATTAAGCTTATAAAGTTTATAGCATTCTTTAATCGGTGTTAAATCGGCTATCTTATTATGATTAACGTCTAAGTATCTAATGTTATAATTGTTTGCTAGGGCACTAATATCACCGATATTATTATAAGAAGCATCAAGATTTGAAAAATTACCATCAATTAAACATGAAATATCGGAAATTTGATTTGTTGATACATCAAGATTATCTAATTTATCTAACTTTAGATGAGACAAATCATTGATGTTGTTAACTGATAGATCTGCAATATATAGTGAGTACTTAGATAGCGGCGATAAATCACTTATATTATTATTTTTGGCATACAAATTTAGCAAAGCATCGGTTTTCGTAACAAATTCGAGCGACGACAATTTGTTTCCATTGCAATACAGCGTTGTAATGGTTTTAGGCAGCATAATAGTATCGGCATCAAGCTCACCTAAATAATCCATATGAAGTGTATCCAAAGCAACAAATTTTTCTAAACAACTCAAATTTGCAACCTTGGTATTGCTGATATGAAGTGTTTTTAAATTCGCTAAATCACTCAAACAGGAAATGTCTGTAACCTTAGTATTAGAAACATCTAAATATGTAAGTTCCTTCAAATTTGATAGTGGAGATATATCAGTTACATCTGGATTGGCTGCTATAGACAGTTCCTTGAGCCAAGTGACTTCACCTATAATTTTCACCGAATCATCATCCAAAAAACTAGCGAAAATTTTCAACGATTCTAGGTTTTTGAGTTCTTTCAGTTTTTCAAGATCATTATTTGTGGTTAAATCGCTGTAAAGTTCTACTATAGTTGCATCGCGTTCAATATTTTCGTCGCCGATAGTAACGGTATTAACACTAGTCGAAACAACGCCTATGATAAATACTGCAACAGCAGCTGCCACTAACCCGCTATATAACCGAACAAAGAACTTTCTCCTTTTTCGTTCCAGTCTAGGATAATATAAATATCCAAACAAAATAGGAAGTGCCAAAGAACAAATTGTAGTTATCAAAGCAAACGCACCATCACCAGACTCGGTCGCATTGCTTGAAAAAGCATTATAAGTTACCCACGCACAAAATATAGTTATTAAACTAGAAACAATATTAGCGATTAAGCAAAAAATATGAGGCTTTCTCTCTTTATTGTTAATTTTAGAAAAATACTTTTTACCTAAAAAGAATGTAGCACCCGCAAAAGCCACCGTTAATATTCCGGAGAATATCGGAATGATTTCCTCAACAATATTTGAAACTGCGGACGACAAGCACATAAAGAACAAGAAATATGTAACAATAGCACCGATAAGGAAAAATACATTCCGCTTTTCCTGTTTGTGCTCTTGTTTCTTTTCTGTATTCACGTTTTCTTTTTTGGGTCTGTCTTCTGTTTTTACATACGGACGGGGTTCAGTTTGTTTTGTAGCCCTCGTTGCAGAACTTTGTGTCTTTTCATCATCAACAAAAGACGACACACTAACAAAAGATGAGAGACAGTCATCGTGCAGTTCTGAAATACTTTGATATCTATTTTCTTGATGAATCTCCATTCCTTTGAAAATTATGGATTC
Source organism: Eubacteriales bacterium (assembly GCA_045657265.1). GTDB lineage: Bacteria > Bacillota > Clostridia > Oscillospirales > QAKW01 > RGIG9041. The sequence continues at coordinate 33,228 of JAZOSU010000009.1, forward strand.
TTGCTGGAAATTTACCGAAGGATTGATCTCTGATATCTTCTTAATATCGTCAGAAAACAGTCTGTTCATTGCATCATCCGGGGTAATTCCGGTGAGCATTTTGTACATTGTGGCAGAAAGAGCATAGACATCAGTCCAAGGTCCCTGCTTACCTTTAGTGCGATATTGTTCCTCTGGTGCATAGCCTGGTTTTAGAAGTATGGATAAGCTCTTTTCATCCGCTCCGCTCACTTCTCTGGCAGCACCGAAATCAAGAAGCTTTACCGTACCATCATTCAGTATCATAATATTTGCCGGACTAATATCACGGTGGATCAGTCCTTGTGAATGAATTTTAGAAAGGGCTGTCATTACAGGAGACAACATATTAACCACTGTATTAAAATCCATTGCTCCGTTTTTCTCAATAAAGGTTTTTAAGTCCACACCTTCTAAGTATTCCATTACGATGTAAGCAGTATTGTTTTCAGAAAAGAAATCACGAACAGATACAATACTTTGTTCATTTGAGAATTTTGCTAAAATACGTGCCTCATCAAGAAAACTTTTTTTACCTTTTTCAAAAAAGGTAATCGCACCGCCTATGGGAGAAGTGATTTCAGCAGAAATAGTGTTATTACGATTAACAACACCGGATGGAAAATATTCCTTAATCGCTACCTTCATATCCAATATTGTATCATGGCCTATATAAGTGATTCCAAAACCGCCTTCACCCAAAACACCGCCAACCGCGTATTTCCCTGCAAGGATAGTCCCAGGTTGTAAATGATGAGGCGCGGTCTGATATTCAGATATATCCTTACCGCAATTCGTACAGATGTTTTCCGTTGCTTCTGCCGCACAGAAAGTACAAATTTTTCGTTCCATATACTTCTCCATCCCTTATTTTTAGTAATATTTTAATTATCGAATACCAGGATTATCAAAAGGTGTACCTTTTGATAAAGAACACAGGTGCACTTAATTTTTGCTATTTTTACCCCAAAAAGACTGATAAAGTTGCATATAAGTGTGTTTCTATTGCATTTTAAATCGCATTATGGTATAATTTACAATAACGAAATAGGCTCTCAAAAGGTACACTTTTTGAGAGCCTATTTTTTCTTATTTATCAGTCGAAATTCGCGTAAACGCCGATAAAATGTGGCTTCACTCATATTACATAGTTTCAAAAGTTCTGAAAAAGATAGCTTGTTTTTCTCCCATTCTCGAATCAGTCTGGGAAAATCATCAGGAACACTTTTCTCCGGTCTACCAAACTTAACCCCTTTTGCTTTTGCAGCGGCGATGCCTTCTGCCTGGCGCTTTTTAATATTTTCACGCTCGCTTTGCGCCACAAATGATAAAATCTGCAACACTAAGTCGGCTATGAAAGTTCCCATAAGATCCTTGCCGTTTCGAGTATCAAGCAAGGGCATATCAATCACACATATATCAATGCCGATATCTTTAGTTAATACACGCCATTGACGTTGTATTTCTTCGTAGTTGCGCCCCAAACGATCAATGCTAAGTATGTAAAGTAAATCGCCGGGTTTTAATCGTTTGACGAGCCGCTTGTATTGTGGACGCTCAAAGTCCTTTCCCGATTGCTTGTCTATGTAGATATTCCTTTGCGGGATATTTTTTTCAGACATAGCTATCAACTGCCTGTCCTCATTTTGATCCATACTGGAAACGCGCACATATCCGTATACGTTCGTCATACCACCTCACCTCGAATAACATTTTACATCAAAATTGTCGTATTGTAAGAATTGCAAAGGGGCAAACACGTCGCTCGTATACACCACACTCGCACGGTTTGCCCCTATGACTGCCGGACCGTCTCTGACTGTTCTGCTCGGAAATTTCGCCAATGGCGAAATCCCCTCACAGAACCCATCGGCTTTCGCGGCTTTTCCATGTCAGACTGAGATCGATTATTGCAACAAATCGGCACATTTTTGCATCTTTTGAGTCTGTATTTAAAATACAGTTTTAATTTCTCCATGACGTTTTTCAAAATGTCATGGTTTTTCTGTTTTTGCACCAAAAACCGCACACCCCAGAAGGTCATCCAACTCACAGACTCGGATAATTGTCTCACCGATTCCGCCCCAGTCTGCCACAACGCCGCACGCCATATGCTCGAAATTGTCATCCTCAAAAAAGATACCCTTCAGGTTGTTGATGATTACATTAATGGCTCTGTTTGAGGTGTCCCACACCTTTGTATTTTTTGTTCCCCTCGGTGTAGTGATCTCAATCAGCACAAATGCCTTGTTGAACTTAGGAATACCGGTTTTGCTTTCTTCGGAGATTGCTGAGTGAATTAACTTTACCCAATGCAGTTCAAGTGCTTCGGTTAATTCTTTGAGCGCCGGTAAGGGTTCATTTATTTTGATAACAACTACACGCTTATTGACAGTTTCAGTCTTGGGAGACGGCTCACAGTTGATTTCAGTCTGATGCATCGGAGCGTACTCTTCAATATCGTCAAGGATACCAACTAACTGAGAACGTAGTCGCAAAGTTTCTTCATAGGCGCGAGTCAGCTTCTTATGATCAACACTATTTGCTTCGGCGATTAGCTTTTCTATCTTTTTAAGCGTTGTCTTCAAATTTAAAAACATAAACGTTCACCCTTTCTGAATTTTTAACATCGGGATACATATTGATGATTGGCAGATCCTCTTGTTGCATAATGATAGCGTAGCGTACATCCGGTGACGGAAAAGAAGGGTTCTTTTCTAAAGCGTGATACGTTTTAACGGCAGAAAAGAAATATACCAGTTTAAGTAGATCATACGCAGGATTGATAAAATACCGTACAGGCCAATCTTCAATATCGCCCAGTTTGGCATCATTGATGCGACTCCCATCAGCAGTGTTATTGATGATCTCTTCATCTTTATATATCCACTTCAAGCCGTCATTAATTTTGCCGCGTTCAATTAAATATACGCGATCATACTGAGTTCGCAATTTTATTGGCGATCTTGAAAAGTTCACCGGTCTATTACGCTCGGTGTAGTGCTCTTCAAGAAGCGTTCGGCGATTCCACATAGTTTGACGGATGATATTCTCGGCGATCTTCTCACGCATACCATTATCGCAAATAAGTATCATACCGTCTGCTTTAGTTTCATATGAGCCATACTTGGTATAGAACAGGGAGCTTTCTGCCCGCAATTGCCATTCCATTTTTCCATCACCAATATCGTAAACAGCATACTTTCTTCCATAAGCAAGTAATATGCCTGCAAAACGAGTGGTAGATAGTACGCCCTGGGCAATATTGCGCCAACAAGCAGACGGAATAAAATGGGGCAACTCGTTTTCGGGTAGTTCGCCTATTATAATAACACCGTTTTTCTCCATAAGCGCAGCTACTCGCGATACTTGAAGCACACGCTGCTTTGCCGTTGTATTGCTGCCTTCAGAAATTAAACGCCTTTCACTAGGAAAAATATCTCTTCCTTTTTTAAGAACTGATACAATGCCATTCTTGTTCTTAGCAATATAATCGTTCTTTGTAAGTGGGCGGAAAGCATAGGATAAAGCGACTCTATTGCCCGTGTTTTTTACATCTAACACCTGAAGGCAGCTTAGATAATCCAATGTGTTGAAACGAATAAGATGCCGTATCAGTCGAAGCTGATTATCGTGTAATTTCATTTAAAACCTCCTAACAAAAATCAGGTGATATGAATTAGCATAAAGCCCGTTCATATCACCTGACATTTAATATTGATTGCTCTACCAGAAGACAACCACCTCCCTTACGAAAGGTTATTGCTGATTGTTAATCCAGCGGTTCGCCGCGCAGATAAGCAATCAACCGTTCAGTATAAACACGAACGTATTTCTGTCGCGTACCGATATTGCCACCAAGCAGCGAATAAGGCTCTCTGCCTTCCGCAATCAGCCTGGACAATTGTCTGGGCGATACACCCAAATACTTTGACGCCACTTCCAACGAGATATGATTGGGATATTTCTCTCGAAGCATATCAGCCGTCTTTTGATCCATAGGCATTTCCTCCTTTCTCTGCGAGCCACCTTTGAAAAGCAAGTTCGTTTTTAGGATCCTTGTAAAAACGAATAACCGCTTCCAAGAATGTGGCACACAGTAATTTTTTCTCCATACTGGGAATAGATTTCGGATCGATCCGAATAACTGGGATAGTTTTTATCACCCCCTGATTCAAACATTACCGGTATGTTGTAGTTAATTCTAAAAATCACCAATTGGTTGACTTCCGCTATTATACTACCATATCCGTTTTTATAAGTCAACTATATGGTGATTATTTTTATAAATTTCGGCATTTCGGCAACTTAGTATTGCTTTTGTTGACTTGATGTGCTATAATACGCTTGTAGGTGTCAAAAAGGAGTTGTTATTATGAACGAAAAGAGATTGCAGGATATTATCGAAAGTTTATCCGAAGAACAAAAAACGTCTTCCACCTTTGGTGAAAGACTCAGAGAAATTCGTAAAGATATGGGTATGACACAGGATGAATTTGCAAAAAAATTAGGAACTTCAAAGCAGATCCTAAGCCGTTATGAACTCGATCAGCGCACACCCAAAATCGACCAAGTCGTTAAATACGCAAGAAAGCTTAATGTTTCTGTAGAGCATTTGGTTTGCGGAACAGAGATGAATGAAGTTTTCTTCGAATCTTTAAAAGGAAAACCTTTTTACAAAATTTTCATCGAAGTCACTTACGATTTAAAGAAACTTATGCTTGATGATCTTGTTAGATTAACAGGGCTTCCCGATAAAGAACTTCGATCAATAATCACTCGCAGAATGAAATATGCCCCCCTGCATATTGCGCTAAAGCTGTATGAAGCAACGGGAGTTCCCCTCAAAGTGTGGGCAGGCGACGATTCATGCGAAATCCCCGAATTATCTGCTTGGGCAACCGAGGTTGCACGTGCATATGATAAAGCCAGTTTAAAGGACCGTAATACTGCCAGACTGGCTTTGGGATTAGAAACGGTAAAGGAGTAATATAATGAACGCTGTTGTTTATGCCCGTTTTTCGAGTCATAGACAAGGTGAACAGTCGATTGAAGGTCAGGTTGCGGAAGCTGAACGCTACGCAGAAGCACACGGATTGAAAATTATCCATGTATATGCTGACCGAGCACAAACCGGCAGAAACGATAATCGCGAACAATTCCAATTGATGCTTTCTGATGCCGCAAACAAAAAGTTTGATGCACTGATAGTATGGAAAACTGACCGCATCGGCAGAAACAAGGAAGAAATCGCACTTAACAAATATCACCTAAAGAAAAACGGTGTTAAAATCTATTATGTTGCCGAAATGATACCGGACACACCTGAGGGTATTATTTTGGAAGCTGTTATCGAAGGTATGGCAGCCTATTATTCCGAACAGCTTTCTCAAAATATCAAGAGAGGTCAACGCGCCAGCGCCGCAAAAGCACAGAGCACAGGTGGAAACAGACCGTTAGGATACCTCACCGGTCCCGACAAGAAGTTTATCATTGACCCCGATAGTGCACCGACTGTTAAACTTGTATTTGATCTCTATGCCCAGGGACAAACCATTGCCCAAATCGTTCGTGAATTGAACGCAAGAGGCCACCGCACTTTAAAAGGCAAACCCTTCACTCATAACAGTTTACGAACTATGCTAAAAAACGAAAAGTACATTGGTATTTATACTTATAAGGACGAAGTGCGTCTAGAGAACGCCATTCCTCCTATCGTGGATACAGAAACATTTTATAAGGTTCAGGAAATGCTTAAATACAATCAGCGTGCTGCCGCACACAAGAACGCCAAAGTGGAGTATCTGCTAACCGAGAAGTTGTTTTGCGGTAAATGCGGTGCTATGATGGTAGGAGTAAGCGGAACAAGCAAAACCGGTAACCGTCATCACTATTACTACTGTGACAATCAACGCAAAAAGTTGTGTACTAAAAAGCCAGTTCGCCAAGTATGGATTGAAAATCTTGTATTAGAATACATAATTAATCTCGTAAAAGATGAAGATATGATCGAGTTCATTGCTGAAAATACATATCAGTATTATTTGGAGCAAAATACGGAGACATCATATACCGAATCTTTAAGACAAGCACTGGCGGATATAGAAAAATCTATTGCCAATTTAGTGAGAGCTATCGAGCAAGGAATTATCAACGAAGCAACCAAGAGCCGTATGGATGAGCTTGAGGAACAGAAAGACGAAATAAAAATTGCCTTGGCAGAAGCCCGTCTGAAAGAAAATCTCGGACTCAATAAAGAACGTATACTGCATTTTCTGCATCAGTTCACCAATATGGATTATACGGACATCGAGTGTCAGAAACGCTTGCTCAAAATCTTTTTAAACTCAGTTTTTGTATATGATGATAAGGTTGTTTTGACCTTCAACTATTCCGGAGATAATCGAACTATTACCTTAAAGGAGATTGACGCCGGATTACAGCAGGGCGTTCGACTACCCCGTGCGTTGAGCCACCAAAAAAACGACTTGTTTTGACAAGTCGTTTTTTATATTAGCGTTCTATATCTACTATTATAACTCTTGCAGGTGCAAGTTTAACCTGAAATTTTCCCATATATAATCTACACGTATGTTAGCGGTTTCTATATCATCTTTGCCATCATCTTTGCCGAGAGTTGCCATAATTTCATCAGACAGAACAACCTCTGTATACTCTAAAAACTGTTCTTTGAAGAAAACGTGCAACGCAACTGTCAGAATCGTCCTTATTAAAGCCTAATAATTGCATCCGGATATTTATATTTTGTATTATTTTCACACCCTATTTTTCTGTATTATAGCATTATAAAAACTAAATTCAATACTTTTTATATATTGATAATTTGGAAATATTAATGTATAATTTTTGCAAATAAAAACGAGGATTATATATGAAAACATTTTTTCCTGATTACTACCCAAAATTTAAATGCATAGCAGAAAAATGTACTAATAATTGTTGTATCGGTTGGGAGATTGATATCGACATCGATACAATAGAAAAATATTTATCGTATGACGGACCGCTTAAAAATAAGTTTAAAAACAACGTAAATTACAAAGAAAAATGTTTTAAACTATTTGACAATGACCGTTGCCCGTTTTTAAATAATAACAATCTCTGTGAGATAATTATGCATCACGGAGAAGAAATGCTGTGCGAGATTTGTAAAAATCACCCCAGATTTATCAATTATTTTGATGACAGAATCGAAATAGGACTCGGTCTATGCTGTGAAAGTGCCGCAAGTCTTATTTTATCCCAAAAAGAAAAATTCTCTTTGAACAATTTATCTGATACGCAGTTTTTTAAAACAAGACAAAAAATAATAGAAATACTTCAAAACAGAGAAAAAACTATTGACGAAAGAATAGATAATCTTTTATCATTTTGCAGTGCACACTCCCCTGTCGATTTTGATGTTAACTGGAAAACTGTTTTTGTAAATCTTGAACGTTTAGATAATACTTGGAACGAATATTTAGACAGAATAGATAACAATTCATTTATAACAAAGCACTCTGCTAAGCTAAACATACCCTATGAACAACTTCTGATTTATTTCATATACAGGCATCTTTCCGATGCGCTTTATGACGGGATGTTTATACAGAGAATATCTTTTGCAATACTTAGTTTTTATGTAATCCGCCAGATAAACAAAGATAATTCGTTTAAAAATCTTGTAAACATTGCAAGAATGTATTCGTCGGAAATTGAATACTCAGACCAAAACATAAGTATAATATTAGATTATTTATAGTAGTATGAAATAAAACTCGATGAAAATTGAAATTTCATTAAGCTCAAACTATAAAAAGCCTAAGATTTCTTAGGCTTTTTATTTGTTGGCATCATACATCCGCGTTTATCACAAACGTAATAGGTAGTTTTATTGTTTTTCAAAGTATAGTTTTCATTTGGTTCTTTTATCAAAATGTTGGCATCCGAAGGTAATGATATTACTAATTTATTTTTATCTGTATTTCCTTTAGGAATCACCATAATTTTTGTCGGAGGATCAAAAAATTCTAAAAGTGCAGTTAAAAACATAGCATGGCCTACAGGATATTTTATTGCCTCCCCTGTCATAAAATTAAGCTGTTTTTCTGCAAGTTCTTCATACTCGATATCATCTGTTAAGTTAAATAGCTTTACAAAGTTGTATGACATAAATGAATTCCCGCTAGGCAGCGCACCGTCATAGGTTTCAACAGGTCTGATTATTAATTTTTCGCTATTATGAGAATAAAAATAATATCCGCCCGATTCGCATTGGAAATTCGAACAAACTGTGTTACAAAAAGTTTTTGCTTTGTTTAAATACCTCTCTTCAAGCGTACTTTCATAAAGAGAAAGCTGTGAAAAAATATATCCCGCATAATCATCTAAAAAACCTTCTGTATTGTTTGTGTCTTGATCATATTTAGCAAACAATCTATCATTATCACACAAATTTTGGTTGATAAATTCATTTGTCAAAAGTGCAGTTTTTAGATATTCTTTGTTTGAGGTGATTCTATAAAGCATTGAAAACGCAGATACCGCAAGAGTGTTCCAAAAAGTCAGAATTTTTTTATCTGTGTTGAGTTCAAAACGTTTTTTTCTATAATCATATACTTTTTTTCTCATTATTTCTAAAGAAGAATCGTATTCTTTTTGAATTATGAGGTTAGGTATATTTTTACCTTCAAAGTTTCCGTCCGTACTGAAATTATAAAAAGACATAAACGTTTCCCCATCATAACTTCCAAGCAATTTTACAATTTCCTCTTGAGAAAATAAATAGAATTTTCCCTCATCTCCTTCAACGTCCGCATCCTGAGAACTGTAAAATCCACCGAATTGTGAGAGAAATTCATTTTTAAGAAAAAAGGCTGTTTTTTCTGCAATTTCAAGATATATTCTTTTATTTGTAAGTTCATATGCCTTACAATATGCGATAATTAACATAACATTATCATAAAGCATTTTTTCAAAATGGGGAACAAGAAACTTCTCATCCGTTGAATACCTAAAAAAGCCGAAACCTATATGATCAAACATACCTCCACGATACATTCCAATAAGAGTTTTTTCAGCCATTTTAAGACATTTAGGGTTGTTATAACGCTGATAATATGAAAGTAGAAACAATATATTATGAGGAGACGGAAATTTAGGGCTTTTTCCAAAACCACCATTTTGTTTGTCAAAAATTTTCTCGTAAAAAACCGTTGCGCTGTCTGCAAGTTTAAGATTTGATTTCAAGTTATGTTCTTGTTTATTTGAAAGGCTATAAATTATATTGTCGGCTTGTTTCAAAAGTTTTTTTCTGTTTGTTTTCCAATTTTCTGCTATCAACAAAAGTATCCTTCTAAAACCAATCATTCCTATACTATCATTTTTCGGGAAATAAGTACCAACAAAAAACGGTTTTTGATCAGGTGTCATAAACACGTTAAGAGGCCAACCACCACTGCCTGTAAATGACTGACAGGCAGACATATAAATAGTATCAATATCAGGTCTTTCTTCCCTATCAACTTTGATACTTACAAAAAATTTATTTAAAATTTCAGCAATTTCAACATCTTCAAAGCTTTCTTTCGCCATAACGTGACACCAATGACAGCTACTGTATCCAATGCTTAAAAACACAGGTTTGTCCTCTGTTAACGCTTTTTCAAAAGCTTCCGCTCCCCAAGGATACCAATCTATTGGATTTTTTGAATGTTGTAATAAATATGAGCTTTTTTCATTTTTTAATCTATTATACAAATCAATCACCTACGGTTTATTATGTACACAAAAATGGTAGATACTAATATTTATACAATATAAAAACATTATTCAAAAATCTCCGCTGAAAGAACGAGTATTTAAATTGCATCATACTACAGAGCAAACCGAGGACGAACTAAATTTAATTGTTGACCTCGGTGGTACAGTTGTAGATGTATTCGTGTGGCACAAGGTCTATGGCAGAGTTGTTGCAAAGCTTAATATCTTTTCCCGTCTTCATGTCAACCAATTTATTGACGGAGTTAGAACAGGAAAATCTTCAGAACTAATGAATATCACTGGCGGATATCATTACCATACGGTTCGTGCAGAGTCGGAAGAAATCTTGGACAAAATCGGTAAATTTCTTGAAGAACGAGGATATATTGCACCCGAAATATAAATATAAAAAAGACTCGGATTTTTAAACAAATCCAGTAAAAACGAACAACAGAAAAAAAGAGACCTCCTATGGTAGAATTACCATAGGAGGATTTTTTTGTGCTGTCTGCACAAATGCAGTTCAGCTCTTTAACATGTTTATTTGAGTAAATATAAACACAGGTTTTCCTCAATTAATATTAGATTTTTGATAACATGTAAAACTAATTTCCAAATGTTACAAAAAGGTTCATTATTTGGAATATAAAATATAGGAAAATTTTATTATTTTTCATTTTCTTTTCTGCATTGTTCTACTGCTGTTAAAATTTGTTCATATGAAAGTACTTTTGCTCGATTAGCCTCCACTTGTGTCTTTTTTGCACACTTAGAGCAAATTTGACCTATACCGATTTCATAGTTTTTACGCCAATCGATCGGCATTGAAATAGGAACACAGGTCAACGCTCCGCATATGACACAACGCTCATATTCTTTGTTATTTTGGACTTCTTTCACACTGTCAACCTCCTTTTGATATTGCTTAAAAAGCGTCCCCTCTCCAAAAAAGTGTAATATTTTGGTAAATAATTTAGACTTCATTAATTGTTTATCTCGGTTGTGGTTTCCTCTGTATTCTCAGTGGTTGTTTCGGATGTTGTAGTCTCAAGCTGAGTTTCTGTGGTTGTTGTAGTTTCTGTAGTTGTTGTAGTTGTCGTCGTTTCCGTTGTTGAGGGATCTGTCGTCTGCTCTTCGTTTACATCGGTTGTTTCTTCCGATGAAGAATCTGTTTCCGTAGTATTCTCACTCGTTCCCGTATTTTCAGGAGTGGTTGTTTCAGTTGAGTTTGCAGGCGGAGTGGTCTCAGTTGCCGAAGGTGTTGTTGTGTCATCTGTCACAGGTGGATTTGTTTCTGATACCGGTGGAGTAATACTGCTCGGAGGAGACATTGTTGTGTCATCCGTCGCAGGTGGATTTGGTTCTGATGCCGGTGGAGTAATGCTGCTCGGAGGAGGCGTGGTGGTATCACTAGACTGATTTGCTTCATCCTTATTCTCTTCGACATCATCGTCCGATACTTTGGTAGTCAGTTCCAAGGTGTCGCCACTTTCAATAAAGATCTCGGTCCTATTGGCATCTTTATACCCGTAATAAACAGATGTGCCCCAATGAGATAGCACCTCAATCTTAGTAGATGTAGATACTGCCAAGTCAAATTTAACGGTGGCGTTATCCAAATTCTTATCGACATCAACGCCTATCTGATCGGTATAATAGGTCTTGTCTCCAATGGTTATGATACAAAAGCCTTTATTGGCTGTACTATTACCTTTGGATAATTCTATCGAATACTTTCCTGCTTCCAAATTTGCAGTTTGAACTTTGCCGTCTTTTGTAACAGTAACCGGATTGCTGTTTGAATCTGTTATTGTTATGGCGACGTTTGCTTCAAAATTCGCTGTCTTGATGGTATTGGAGCCGGAGGTGACATTGTAAGAAAAATAGGCGTATGCGGTAATGCTAATTGCTACCAGACACATAATTACAATGGTGATCGTCATCGTTAAGCGTGTTAGCATTACTTTTTCACGTATTTTTCCGTGCTGGGGTATGTAGAAAAACTCGTTAAAAAGTTTTCTCACACTATCGTCCTCCTTTCAGAAATTTGCTGTTGGTGGTTATTTTATAATTTGGTCGGCTTTAACGGTGATACCCAACTCTACCTTTGGTATGGTATCGCCACGGTAGTTGGCAATGTTGCCGACTTCTTCGGGCATACGGACGATCAGTGCAATATACTTGGTTCTGCCTGGAGCCAATTCAAAAGCACCGCTTTTGTAGTAGTTGTGGAGAGGTTCGTTAGCAATCTCTACCGCTGTGTTTCGGTTAGGAATACTGTTTTTCATTTCTTCTTCGGTATCAGCGGTCGCAAGACCAAACTTCAAGTAGTCCTGCAGCATAAAACACTGACCGAACACATTGGTTGCTTTGATACAACCGTTGACATTAACTGCTGTATCGAACTTAAAAGGAACCGTGCCTTTGTTTTCTACTTTCAGATATACAACCTGCACGTAGCCTGGTTCGTATAGAGCTTCTTCATCAAAAATCTTGGTCTTACTGTCAACCTCTTGCCATTTTCCATCGGTTAGGCGGTGGGATACCACCAAATCAAATTCTGCAAAATGGAAAATGTTGTTGATTTCGGGAGAGGTATCTGTAAACCATGCCAGCGACGCGCCTGTACCAAGAATTGCCCATATGAGCAATGCGCACAAGCTGAGGGCTAAGGCTATTCTTTTGTAGGGTGTTTTATTTGCTTGGGTCTTCACGCCTTGTTCCTCCTTAATCAGCGCTGTACGGCGTTTTCTTCGTTCTCCTTATCCTTTTTACGCCAGAACAAAAGAATAATTAACATAGTGAGTGAGCCGAGCATAAGAGTAAACCACAATCCCATATGGGAGTTATCACCGGTTTGCGGTGGCTTCGGATCACCTTCTTCAATTGGGAATTCTTCAATCATAAATTCCCAGTCGAGATAACCTACGTTGTTTTGAAATTCGTTATCCAATTCAACGGGTACAGTTAAGGTTACATCCAAATTAACCTCACCGCCCGAATAAAGAGTACCCAGGCATACCCAATCGGTAAGCTGTGCGGTCTCATTGGCTTTAGCATCAAACATATATGCCATTTCATTATCATCGCTCTTGTCTACCTTTAATCCGAGTTGAGAAAGAAACGCTTTGGAATCTTCGTGAGCTCCAAGAGAGCGAATATAAAGCTTTACCTTAACCTTATTGTCCGCATTGTTTTTTACGGTGATTTTCTGAGTCAAGGTATCACCAGGCATAATGTCTTTGAAATTTGGAAACAGGTCAGTCAGCGAATGTTTGCTGCCGGGTTCAAACACAAAGTTTCCTGCGTTTCCGCTGTAAGTTACCTTACCATCCGCTGCATATACCGGCAGAACAGAGGATAATGCGATAATACAAACGATAAGTAATGTAATAAGTCTTTTCATCTACACATCCTCCTTATTCCTTAGGCCAACCGGAGGCGGTATAGCTATTACCGTCGGTAATGGGATTGTTCTCACTTTGTACTGCTTGTGCTTTTACGGTAAGTGTCAAAGTCTTTCCAAGATAATCGTTATCCACCTTGGAGCCGACAATCTCTACGTGGGAAAATACATTAGGTGTGGTTTCACCGGGATTTACAATACCGGTATAGTAATACCAACCATCGTGCAGTATCCAATGCTCCTCGTCGATGTTCAGCTTAAAGCAGTCTTCCGAAGAAAGTTCCTGCGAATCGACGCCGTAAACCATCTTCACACGGAGATAGAAAGGATGCTCACAATCGCTCTCGATACTGACCTTCTTGGAAACGATGTCGCCCGGAACGATATACACGCCCTCTTTTGGAAATTCTTTTCCTTGGTCAGTCATTTCGTGGATAATAAACTGAATATTACCGGAGGTCACAACATTGGTGGCTTTTCCGACTGTTGAGTAGTATGCAAGGGTTGATGTACTTATAAATGCCATCAGTGCTGCTACAAGAGCAATAACGAATATTTTAATCTTGATCTTGCCCAACATAATGTCCTCCTTTTGCAAGATTTTGCCTCTCAGCAATCAAAACACTCAAAGGAAAATCTCGTAGCAAGGTTGAGATGTTTTCCCAATCCCTTGAGTGCTTTGATTGCCGCCCAACTCCCCGAAGGGAGTTGGGTCGGCGGGTGTAAAATATTTTTTGTAAGGCTTAAAAGTTACTTACGGGCAATTAATAATCATGCTCCGCAAACCATTGCCGAACCATGTACCGAGTTTCACCATAGATTCATCGCTATAGTGCGCCTGGTCGGAGTTATCTTGAGCATTGCCGTAGTCATCCAAGCCTGCAACATAGGACTGATTCTTGGAGATCAAAGTGCTGGTATCAACGAACAAGGAGTTCGCGATATTTCCACCAGGATTAGTAAACCCTCCCACAACAGGATCAAACCACCAAGCGCAGTTTGCCTTCTTTGCATTGTTGACAGTAGCATGTTCCGGCCAGAAACCGGAAGCTGATATACCGCCGTTCACAAATACAATGCCGGAACCGGGCGTACCCAATGCCGTGGAGTTTCTCGTGGAGTAAGCAGAGAACTCGTCTCTTACCAGTTTCACAAGCTTCTGCTCGTTGCTGGAATATCTTCCTGCTACACCAGCTGAAAGACCGGCTGCATCACTCTCGCCCTGCATCCAAACAAAGCCTGCCACCTTAACATTGTAATCCTGAGCCAGGATATTGATCTTATCCTGTACATAGCCGATCATTCTGTCAGCAAGTTTAGCGTCTCCAAACCACTGCCGATCCAGTTCACTTCCCGAAGGTGCGTACTTGATAATGTACCAGGATTCATCGGGAGCATTTGTGGACAAATAATCCGCCAGACCAAGCTCAGGTCCGAAGTAATTCTCGCCAAAGCCGCCAATGCCAAGCTTATACATATCAAAATTATTACCGTTTGTAAAGTATGTAGTTACAGTATTACCAACTGCTTCCGAGACGTTATAGTTAATGAAAACATTGGAGAACTTCTTGTTGCCGTACTGAGCGCGGATCTCATCCGTAATAGGCGCAGAACCGGCAGCATTGGACTGACCTGCCAAAATAATCACATTGACATCGGTTTTGTTTGGATCATGCTCATAAGAAGCATCGTCCTTGTTTTCATCCTTCAGGGCAACCGTCCATTCAGCGAAAGTCTGAATGCCATCCCCGAAAATTGCGACCCAATGCACGGTGTGTTCAGTGCCGGGTTTGAAATCATACAGATCACAGGTAAGATAGTTCGTTCTGAACGCATTAGTACCGAGGAACTGATAATAGTCATTAGTCGGCGAAATATCGTAGGCTGGAGAAGTAAACTGAAGGGTACTCATATTTCCATCGAAATAATAACCGACAGCCGAAACTTGAGCATCATAACCCAACCAATATTCAACACCAAGAGTTGTGTAACGACTTGCGTTCTTCACAGTTAAGTTGCCATCGGTACCTCTGGTATATACATAACCGGTAGGACTGCTACCGTTCCACTTAATGTTGTTGGCACAAGTGATGTCGCTTACAACTTCTTCGGTACCAGGTATGGTCTTCGTTTGCCCTGCAAGATTCACGTATGTGTTGCCCAATGTATGATTGGACCAGCCGGATACGTTGAAAAGCACAGGAACATTATAATACATGGTGTGCATTTTATTGCCTTCAAGCTTGGTCATGTTCCACATCAAAATGGTGCAGGTAGCGGACATACCATCCTTGGAAACGGTAACATTAACGTGGCCGGCTGTGTTAATATTTCCATCAACGGAAATAGTGAAGTCGGAAAGCGTAGTTGCTACACCTGTACTATCATAGACTGTAACCTTAAAACCGCTGGTCTTCAATTGTTCTCCCGCATTATAGAGACTCTGCTTGGGTTCCACCGTCATTTTAACCGGAGCGATTACTCTAACCATATAGGTTGTGGAGATAGATTCACCCTCACTGGTATAGGTCACAGTGATCGTATTAACACCAACCTCAGAAGCATCAAAACCAGAAGTAGTAACCTTATCGGTTACATCCATAGTAGTGCCGTCAGAGAGGAGAGCTATTGCAGTAAACTCATCGCCACGCGCAAAGATATCTCCCTTACTAAATGCCTCCTTATAACCCATAACGGTAAGGCTAACCGGTTTCTTTTCAGTTACACGACACCAAGTGTTATACGTCTTTCCGTCAATGGTAACGGACTGAGATACATTCTCAACAACTTCGCAATACTTTGCAAGCACAACGGAGAAATTATCGTAATCACCGTGAGGCTGGCTGGTGTTTGCGGGGTTCTGACGGTATTCTTTGTTGATCATGTAAACACCGTCGTGAATAGTGAGAAGAGGGCCCTTTTCTGCAGCTTCTTCTTCGCTATAGAAGTCCTTCGCGTTGAATGCACCGTTGTTGCGGTCCTTAGTATCGTTAGGCGTGTTATTATAAAGGAAATAACCGCCAAGAACACGCATATTACCGCCGAAACCTGCGTAAATGAGAGCGCGGTTGCTGTTCTCATTCTTCATGTTACCGTTTGCGGGATCGTAGTTGCCGTTAGCGTCAACGGGTGTACCAATGGGGTCACCTGCGTAGGAGTCACCGATGAATGCACCGCCGTAGATATCTACGTAGGAGGGATCAGCAAAGGGAGCCCAAACTGCGTAGATGGAGCTGCGCATCTTGATAAATCCGGTCTCAACAGCACCGGTATTGGTGATGTTCAAGCTAGCATCCTTGCCAACGAAGAAGAGCGCACCAACGTCACTGTTGGAGTTGTATTCATCACCGCAGAAAGCAGTGATGCTGTGACCGTTGAGGTCAAGACCAACGTTCTTACCGTTGATCATAACGCCGTTATAGTAGGTGTTATTGGTACCAACGTAAGCGTGAGCATCAACACGAGCTGCACCGCTACCCTTGGTAAGATCAACGATGATATTATCAATCAACTTTGCGGTAGTACCATCTTTCTGGAGTGCTGCACGAAGCTCGTCAAGAGTCTCAACCTTTTCAACATTAGAGGTAAACTCATAAGGGCTGAAGCTTGCGGTCTTGAAGGTAATAGTACCTGCGACCTCGTCGTAAACTGCATCCTCGATGAGAACACCGTTATGGTATGCCTGCATTGCCGCGAGAGCGTTAGG
>JAZOSU010000010.1:0-74146 GCA_045657265.1 Eubacteriales bacterium
AAGGTCCCACCCGTTCCCATTCCGAACACGGTAGTTAAGCTTCGTTGTGCAGACAATACTTGGCTGGCGACGGCCCGGAAAGATATGTTATGCCGACACACTAAGAGCTGTCTTTTTAGGCGGCTCTTTTATTTTTTATATATGGAGTTTTTATGTCTTTGAATTATAATAAATTAAGCTTAGATTTACAAAACTTAATAATTAATGATAAAAAGGCGAATTGGACTAATCCTTTTGCTTGTTCTGATGACGATGCACTGCGCAGAGAAAATAATCATGATATTCCAAATATCTGGAGACCGCCTTTTGTCAGAGATATTGAAAAGATATTGCATTTACCGCTTTATAACAGGTATGCTGACAAGACGCAAGTATTTTCACTTTACAGCAATGATGATATATCTCGAAGGTCTTTACATGTTCAACTTGTTTCAAGAATATCAAGAAATATCGGTTCTGTCTTAGGCTTGAATTTGGATTTGATTGAAGCTATAGCTTTAGGGCATGATATAGGACATACTCCTTTTGGACATGCAGGTGAAAAATATTTAAATGAACTTTTTAATAAAGAAATAGGTAAACATTTTAATCACAACGTACATAGCGTTCGTGTTTTAGATACAATTTATAATAGAAATATTACTTTGCAAACATTAGATGGAATATTATGTCATAATGGTGAGCAGGAAAAGCAGTGTTATATTCCAAAAGAAATTTCGGATTTCGATTTTTTTGATAGATTAGTAAATAAGTGTATTTCCGATGGGATTAACGAAGATATAAATTTAGATCCTGCAACTTTAGAAGGATGTCTTGTCAGAATCTGCGATATGGTTGCTTATCTCGGTAAAGACAGACAGGATGCTCAAAAAGCTAAGATTACCGAAATAGATAAATATTCTGATAACTATCTCGGTAATTATAATGCTCAGATAATTAATAATCTGACTGTTGATATTATTGAAAATAGTTATAGAAAGAATTATATTGCAATTAGCGATGAATGCTATAATGCTTTAAAACAGATTAAAGAAGAAAATTACAGTTTTATTTATAAAAATGATTCTGTAAGTAAAGTGTTAGACGAATATGTTAAACCTATGTTTTCGGATATTTTCTATAAATTATCTGAAGATTTAATTCGTAATAAAGAAGATTCTTTTATATATAAACATCATATAAATTTTGTTATTGATAACAGCAAATATTATGGTCAGTCTGATTATTTAAATTCTAATGTTTATGAAATAACTGTGGATTTTATAGCAAGTATGACAGACGATTATTTTATTAAATTATATGAGTTTTTGTTTCCTGATAAAAAACACGGATTAGAATATAAATCATATTTTAGCGATATTTAACGAGGTATTTATGGGATATTATGAATATGTAGCTACTTGTTTATTTGGTCTTGAAAAGTTTTTAGGTGATGAAATAGAGGCATTAGGTTATAAAAAACTTGAAACGATTGATGGAAGAATTACATTTAGCGGTGATGAAAATGCAATTGCGAGATTTAATGTTTTTTCAAGATTTGCAGAAAGACTTTATATCAAATTAGGCAGTTTTAAAGCTACTACTTTTACAGAACTTTTTGACGGTACAAAAGATTTGCCTTTTGAATGTTTTATAGGTTCCGAAGATGCATTTCCTGTAACCGGTAGTTCTGTAAGATCAAAACTTGCTTCTATTCCTGATTGTCAGAGTATTATAAAAAAAGCGGTAGTTGAAAAATTAAAAGAAAGCTATAATGTAGATTGGTTTAAAGAAACCGGTTCGTTATATAGAATCGAGTTTTTTATCAATAAAGATATCGCAACTTTAATGATAGAAACAAGTGGTGCTCCACTTCATAAAAGAGGTTACAGGCCTCAGTCAAATCAGGCACCTTTAAGAGAAACATTAGCTGCTGCAATGGTTAAAATTGCAAGAATTCGTGAAGACGTATTATTATGGGATCCTTTTTGCGGTTCGGGTACAATAGCTATTGAAGCCGCTATGCAGATAACTAACAGAGCGCCTGGATTGAATAGGAATTTTGCTGCAGAAAGTTTTGAATTTCTTGATGAAAGTATATGGAAAATGGCAAAAGAAGAAGCTATGGATTTAATAGATAGAAAATCTGATTTCAAAGTATATGCTTCTGATTTGGATTATAAATGTGTCACTTTGACTAAAGAAAATGCAAAAAGAGCAGATGTATTTAAGCATATAAAGGCATTTAAAATGAATGCTTTGGATATTAAAAAAGAAGATTGTAAAGGTAGTATTATTTGTAATCCTCCATATGGTGAACGTATGATGGATTCGTTTGAAGTTGAAAAGTTATACAAAGAATTGGGTCAGACTTTTGCTAAACTTTCACCTTGGCAGATATATATTATTTCTTCCGTTGAGAATTTTGAAACGATATATGGCAAGAAAGCTGATAAAATCAGAAAGTTTTATAATGGTAGACTCAAATGCAATTATTATCAATATTTCAGAAATAAATAAAAGCACAGCTTTGCTGTGCTTTTATTTATTAAAAAGACATATGTTCAATGAAAGAACCTGCAGCTCTCAGAGCTTTTCCTGCTGTTTTTTTAACAGTACTTGTTTTGCAATTCATTTTTTTACAGGTTATCATTCCGAGTCCTGCTCCGAGCATTGAACCGATAATAGTATAAATAATTATGTCACTTTTGTTTTTCATACTTTTTTCTCCTTCTTTTAATTAATATTATTTTGTTTTGTTTGATTTGTATTTATACTTACAATTTTTATATATTTACTTTTACGCTAATATATATTATAATACTATAAATAAGTATACATAGGTGGTTTTATGCAATCGGTTCAAAAGCTTAAAAGCGAAATTTTAAAGCTGTTTACTTTTGCTGTGACCGGCTTTGTAAGTGCTGCTGTTGACTGCGGTGTTTACTATATTTTGCTTAATTTTACTAATATAAATTTCAGATTAATTCAGCCAATTTCTATGTCGGTTGGTTTGTGTTGTAGTTTTTTATTTAACAGAACTTTTATATTTAAGAATTATAAAAAATCTTTAAGTTACGAAGTAGTTAAATATTTATTTGTTTGTGTGATAATTATTTCTTTTAGTCCTGTAATTATATCTTTTTACCATATTTGGTTTGGTGAATATGTAGTTAAAATACCTGCTACATTAACAACGGGAATTATCAACTATTTTTTGAATAGATTTTTTGTGTATTCAAATGCGATTAATAAAATTTTTAGTAAGGAGGAAGAGGATGAAATTTTATAATTTAACAAAAAATGAATTAGAAAAAGAATTGAATACTAATTTTTCATCCGGTCTTTCTGAAGCTGAAGCTGAAAATCGTTCTTTTGAATGTTCAAATGATAATTCCACTTCTAAATTCCATGTTGAGCGCCTTAAATTCACATTTTTTAAATCTTCTGTTTTTGTTTTATTATCTGTTTGTGCTTTTATTTTAACAGCAATATTCACAAAAGATTTTTATCAACTTTTTAACAGTCTTGCAATTGCTTTAATTGCTTTGATGGGTGGACTTTGTTTTTATTTTTATATATTGTTTTTAAATAAAAGAATTAATAGTTATAATAAAAACTCATTTTCAAAGCTTGAGGTTTTACGAGAAGATAAAAAGAATTTGCTTAAATATGACCAGATATTATATGGTGATGTTGTTTATCTTAAAAAAGGAGATTTCATCCCGTTTGATGCTTATATTATAGAATCTGAGTCACTGTTAGTTGATGAGTATGACGTAACTTCAAGGGGGACCGTTGAAAAAAGAGTCGGTGTGATTTCTGATTTGAACGCTCCTATAACTGAAGCTTACAATATGGTTTTTTCAGGAAGTTATGTAATTAGTGGTCATGCTAAAGTTGTTGTTACTGATGTAGGTAAACGTGTTTACGTATCCAAAATTCATAAACAAAAAACATTCAATAAAAAATACGCGACGAAAATCACTGATTTTTCAAAGCTGTTACTTTTTGTTTTCTGTTTGCTTGCTGTGGTGTTTACTGTAATTTGTTCATTTTTGTCAGGAAACTATGTTAATGCTATCAGTTCAATTTTAATATTTTTCTCATTACTATTTTCTGATTTTCTCACTAAATATATTTTTATTTCTTTTTCTAATACTTTTCTTGGACTTTCTAAAGAAAAAATATATTTAAAAAATCCATCGGTTATTGAGAAAATAAACAATAGTGATTTAATTATTTTTAATCAGGATTCGATTTTTAAAAATGATATTTCTATTACCGGTTTTTCTGATTATAATAACCGTTTTTCAGATGTTGGTGAAATTGGCAAAAATAATTTTGAGACTTTTGTTTATGCAGCACTTTGTTCTGAGAAAACAGATGATTACCGTAATTATTCATTTAATAAATCAATAATTAAAATTCTTAAAAAAATTGGTATTGATTTTAAAGATATTGATTCAATGTGTCCTATGATTTCATATCTTGATGTTCCGTCTGAATTATATGAAATTTGTGGCAGAGTTTACGATGGAAACAATCTTTTGATTGTTAAAGGTGATTTTAACAAGATTTTAGAATTGTGTTCTAAATCTAAAAACGATATACCCGAAGATGTTCTGAATAAACTATACTCTGATTCCACTGAAGTGATTGGTGTTGCTATCAAAAACGTTGATATTATTCCAGATGATCTTTCTGAGCAAACTGATGCCTTTACTTTGTTAGGTTTTATTTCTGTTAAAAAATCAATCAGAAAGGATACAGCTCAGAAAATTTCTGAATTACTTATCCGTGGATATAAAAGCGTTATTCTTTATTCAGGTAATAAAATTTCAGCTGAATTCATATCTGAAAAGTTGGGTCTTAAATCATTCTCATATAACACCATAGACAATTTAAATAAGAATGATTTTGACTGCGGTTGTATAATTTACGATTATACGGGTGATGAACGCCGTTTGATATCTAAGATTACATCTTTTAATTTTAAATCTGTTTTTTGTGGTAGATTCAATACGTTGAATCAGAAAGTTATTTATTTTGATTCTTTTGACTCAAGCGCTTATCATCAGAAAGAGTGTGATGTTGTTTGTAAGCCTTCGTTTGATAAGTATTTTAAAGTATTTAATTGTGTAGATAAGACGTACTCTTATATAAACTATATTTTTGAAAATATAATTACTTTTATTGCAATTTACGTTATTTGCGGTACTCTTTACACTATTCTTTTTAAAAAAGTTTTATTTAACACTGCTTTATTATCACTTGTAACTTTTATTGCTTTATTAATTCCGTGTCTTTGTGTTTTATATTGCAGTAAATTCACAAGACTGTGTGATAACAAAAAATTTGCTTCCGAGCCGATACAGTATGCGAATATGATAAATGCAATGTTGATTACATTTTTCTTTATTGTTGCTATTGTTTTTTTGAAACTGATAAATAAATCAGATATTATTAGCGGTATTTTAGTTGTTGCTTTTGCAGCCTATTTACCATATTTACAACTGAAAAACATCTTGAAATTAAACAATGTTTTATCTATTTTACCGTCAATCGTTTTAGGCATTTTGTTTATTTTGCCGATTTCAAACATTTTTGGTATACATGGATTTAATTTTATTCATTTATTGATTTCGATTTGTCTTGGTGTATCTTTAAGATTTTTGATAAATAAGTTTAATAAAATTATTGTTAATAAAGGATCATTAATATGATTGAAGAAAAAAGAAATGACGGATATATTTTTGGGAGAAATAATGTTATAGAAGCTCTTCGTTCAGATAGAGAAATTGATAAACTTTTTGTTGTTGATTCATCTGGTGGTAGTTTATCAAAGATTATTTCTCTTGCATCAGAAAAGAGAATTCCTATAATAAGAATAAGTTCCCAAAAACTTGATTCCAAATTCCCAGGTGAGAATCATCAGGGGGTTGCTGCGATTGCAGCAGTAAAAGATTATTCTACTATTGATGACATCTTTGAACTTGCAAATTCACGAAATGAAAGACCTTTTATTTTGATTGCTGATGAAATAGCTGATCCACACAATTTGGGTGCTATTATTAGATCAGCGGAGTGTTTCGGTGCGCATGGTGTTATTATTTCAAAAAGAAGAGCGGTAGGTCTTACTGCATCTGTAGAGAAAACAGCAGGAGGCGCTCTTAATTATATGCCTGTTGTTAAGGTTACAAATTTAGCTTCTACAGTTGAAGAACTAAAAGAACGTGGAATTTGGGTTTATTGTTGTGATATGGACGGGGATAGAACGTATTTTGAAGAAAAATATGATACTTCTCTTGCTCTTATAGTTGGAAGTGAGGGTAAAGGAGTTTCTCCGCTACTAAAAAAGAAATGTGATTTTGTAGTTAACATTCCGATGAAAGGTAATGTTAGCTGTCTTAATGCTTCGGTTGCCGCAGCAGTTGTTATGCAGGAAATTGCTAAAAACAGATAATTGGGGATTTGGGCTATGGATGAAAAATTTAATCTTGATGATTTAAAGCAAATGATTTCGGATTACGATACTCGTAAAACCGAATTCACTTTGGATGATATAATTAAAACCGAACAGGAAATTGAAGACATTAAGCCTTCAAATGAAATAAACAGTGATGTTATTAAACCGGATAGTGTTTCTATTACAGGGGCTTTTGAAGCTATCAGATCTGAAAAATCAAATCATTCAAATGATATTACAGTAAAATCGGTTGAGCCTCAGATCAATAAAGATTACGAAATTGAAGATGATAATATTGTAGAAAATGATGCTAAGCCTTCTGTTGAAATAGTTGCAGAAATTGAACCTAAACGCTATTTCAATACAGAACAATTTGAATCTATTAAGAATAAAGAGTCAGTAGATATGAAAGAATCTATAGCTTCGTTTACCAAGGGTCTGGAAGAAGAGGACGACGGAGAAGAAGAGTATATCAATTCTTTTGATGAAACTGAAGAAATAGACGATTTTGAAACATTGGATGAAAGAGAAGATATTCTTTTAGATCTTAAAAAAATGAATTCATCCGCTGCTTTTAAATCATCACTTACGTTTATTTTAACTCTTATTTCGGGTCTTATGTTTTTGGCTTTACAGCTTGGTGTCTCTGTACCGGGACTTGCTATTACTTCCGGTTCTAAATTGTTTTTAACATTTGTTTTGTCGATTTCTGTTGTAGCATCTATAGTTAATATTAATTCTTTATTTAAAGGTTTATTATCACTTGTAAAATTGAAATGTACTCCGGAAACAATGATTTTTCTTGCTTTTGTTTCCAATACTTTATTGAATCTTTTTTATCTTTTAGGAAATACAAGTTTTAATGGTGATTTTATTTCTTTCGATTTTGTTTATATGCTTCTTTTGATGTTTAATATTATGTCAAAGAAAATTTTAGCAAAAAACATACTTAAGAACTTTATGATTGCTTCTTCAGAAGGTCAAAAAACAGTTGTAGACAGACCTGAAATGGAAGAAATTGCAAATGATATAATCCTTGAAACCGGCAATGGCGGAGATATATTATATGCGACTAAGAGCAGATTTGTGACTGATTTTATACATAATAGTTTTAAAGATTTCGATATTTGCAGTAAACATTCTCCCTTTTATACTTTTTGTTGTGTTATAATTTTTGCTCTTTCGGTTCTTACATATTTTCTTACTAAAAACTTCGTTCATATGTTAGCATATTCTGCAGGAGCTTTTTGTGTTGTAACACCGCTTTTACTTACGTTTTCTCAAGCTGTACCTATTTTTAACAATAGTAACAGAGCACGACGTTTTGGTGGCGCTATTGTAGGAAGTGAAAGTGCATATGCATTGGAAGATGCTCAGACTCTTATTGTTGATGATAGCGATGTTTTTAATGTTGCGTTAAACGGTATCCGTATGTTTGGAGATACAGAAATTGACGAATGTATTTTGTATTTATGTTCTCTTTATAATACTGTAGGAGGTCCTCTTAAGAATTTATTTACTGATATGCTCAGTGAAAGTATTCCTTCCATCCCGAGATGTGATGAAGTTTATTATCACGAGACCATGGGTTTTTCTTGTCTTATACATTCAAAGGTTTTTGTTGTGGGTAATAAGAATCTTATGAATCATTTTGGCATTGAAGTTGATGATAGTGAGTTTGAGATCATTTATCAACAAAAATCAAAGAATGTTTTATTTGTTGCATACGATGGTAAATTAATGGGCGTATTCCTTTTGACTTATTCTTTGTCTCACGGTGTTTCTAAAGCTTTTTCACTTTTTGAAAACGATCAGATTAATGTTGCTATTGCAGAAAGAGATGCTAATATTACTACATCGCTGTTATACAATAATTTTAAAACATCTGATAAATCACTGTTCTCTATTATGAATTTTAGAACAGCCAGAAACTGTTTTAGTAAATTTGAACTTAAAAACAAAACTCCTTCTATTTTACTATCCAACACAGGTTTGAAGGGTATAGCAGCAGCTTTCCATGGTTGTAGGGCGATGCTTTTTGCGATGAAAGCAAATCAGGTTATTAAGACAATATCTTCCCTTATGGCGATAGTTTTGATTACATTTTTACTTGTGTTTTCTGCACCGTCTCTTTCATTGCCTATGCATATAATTGCATATCAGCTACTTTGGTCTTTGCCTATACTTTTTGTATCTTTGTTTTCTAAATAATACTTGAAAATATTAATATAATAATATATAATTACTTTATTGTGGCATGAAATGGAATCACACTATCCGGGGCGTTAGCGGTGCCTTGTACCTACAGTCCGCTATAGTAGGGGAGAATGCTTGACTGAGGATATTTCTTGGTGCGGCAAGCCGCAAACTGTGAATGTTGAGAAATAGGTTCGGCGCAATATCATGTTGTGAACCATGTCAGGCGGGGAACCGAGCAGCATTAAGCAAATTTTGGTATGTGCCGCCGAGGTGCCTGTTTTGAGTTCATAGTTTGCTAAGCTCACATTGAGAGTATTCAAACCAAGCTGTGTGATTTCATCTCATGCCACAAATTTTTTTGGAGATTAATTATGTATCAGGCTCTTTACAGAAAATACAGACCACTTGTTTTTGAAGATGTAATCGGTCAGGAACATGTTGTTAATACTGTTAAAAATCAAATAGTAAATAATAAAATTTCTCATGCATATATGTTTACAGGGACAAGAGGTACAGGAAAGACTACATGTGCTAAAATATTAGCCAGAGCTGTAAACTGTGAAAATTCAGTTGACGGTAATCCTTGTAACGAATGCGAAACCTGTAAAGGAATTTTAAACGGCAGTTTATTGGATGTTTTTGAAATAGATGCCGCTTCTAATAATGGTGTTGATAATATCCGAGAACTGCGTGATGACGTTATTTTTACACCTGCATCTGCGAAGTATAAAGTTTATATTATAGATGAGGTTCATATGTTAAGTACGGCGGCTTTTAATGCTTTACTAAAAACACTTGAAGAACCTCCGGCACATATTATTTTTGTTTTTGCTACTACCGAAATTAATAAAGTGCCTCAAACAATCTTGTCAAGATGTCAGAGATTTGATTTTAAACGAATAACCGTAAACGATATTTGCGCAAGACTTAATTATGTTGCCAAAGCTGAAGGCTTCTCTATTGATGAAAAAGCTTGTCAGTTAATTGCCAAACTTGCTGACGGTGCTATGCGTGACGCGCTTTCTATATTAGATAGATGCGTAAGCGGTACAGATACTGTTACTTTAGAAACCGTTGAACATACTGTTGGCATTTGTCCGTATGAAGAAGTGGCTTTTGCTCTTGAATGCGTGGCTGATTCAAATACAGATGGTATACTTAAATTTTATTCTGATTGTAGAAAAAATTCTAAAGATTCCGTTTCTTTATTTTCCGAACTGTGTTCGTATCTTCGTGATATGATAATCATTAAACTCACTGATAATTCGGAAGAACTTTTGCCTTACGATGATGATAAATATGCAGAAGTAAAAAAACTTTCGGAAAATTTTGAGGTTTCTGCTTTGGTTCGTGCTATAAGCGTATTACAAAATGGTATATATGACATTTCAAAATTTAAAGATAAGCATATCATGGCAGAAATGACGCTTATTAAACTAACAAATCCACAAATTGGACTTGATGCTCAATCCATTAACGAACGTTTATCAAGGCTTGAAAATGGAACTGTAAATGTTGCTTCTGTTACAAAACAACAGAATTTTAATGAAACTAAACCATCACAGGGTCCAGTTTTAAATAAAACAGACAATAAACCGATTCAAAAAAGTTCAGTAGTTGCAGATGATTTTTGGAATCAGCTTATTGATAATTTGAATAACGGCGGCGGCAGATCTTTTTCTGTATTTCTTAAAAATATTGAACATTCTGTAGATGAAAGTATTATTAAAATCAGATGTTCTAAAAACGAGTTTGCTTATTCAGTTTTAAATATTCAGTCTAATATTGAACTGATAAAACAGGCAGCTAAAGCCATTACAAATATAGATTATTCTGTTGTTTTTAGTGATAAACAAGTTGTTAAAACTTATGAAAATGACAGCCTTAATGAACTTTTAAATAATGCTAATGATATTTTATATGAGGAGTAAATTATGAAAGCAAGATTACCTGAAGGATATAATATGAAACAAGGCGATATGATGCGCAAAATGCAGAAAATGCAAGAAGATGTGGCTAATGCTCAAAAAGAAGTTGAAGAATCTGTTATTGAAGCTAAATCCGGCGGCGGTATGGTTTGTGTAAAAATGACAGGTAAAAAAGAACTTGTTTCAATTAAAATTGAAAAAGAAGTAGTAGACCCTGATGATATTGAAATGCTCGAAGATATGATCGTTGCTGCTGTAAATGAAGCGGGAAAAAACGTGGATTCTCTTCTTGAAGAAAAAATGAGTGCCGCAACCGGCGGTCTTAATTTAAATCTTCCGGGATTCGGTTTTTAAGGAGTAACTATGCAATTTGTTCCTGCTTTTGCAAAACTTGTAGAAGAATTTGAGAAATTGCCGGGTATAGGTTCAAAAACGGCACAAAAAATGGCGTATTATATTGTTGCTTCTGATAATTCGGTTGCAAATGAATTTGCAAGTGCATTGTTGGACGCTAAAAAGAATATCCATTTATGTAACGTTTGTCAGAATCTTACGGACAGTGATGTCTGTTCGGTGTGTTCTAACGATAAGCGTGATACTTCAGTTATTTGTGTTGTTGAAAAACCAAGTGATATTGATGTCATTGAACGTACAAGGGATTATAATGGTCTTTATCATGTGTTGCACGGTTTAATTTCACCGATGAATGACGTGGGACCCGATGATATAAAACTTGCTGAACTTTTACATAGAGTTTCAGAAAATGACGTTAAAGAGGTAATTATGGCTACCAGTCCTAACGTAGAGGGGCAGGCCACAGCAATGTATATTGCAAAATTGCTTAAACCTTTTGAGCTTAAGGTTACAGGTCTTGCACTTGGTATTCCTGTTGGTGGAAGCCTTGAATATTCTGATAGTATTACACTCGCAAGAGCAATAGAAAACAGAAGAGAAATTTAGTTTAGGAGAATTTAGATGAATCATTTACAAGAATATGACAGATGGCTGTCATGTCACCAACTCGATGAAAGAAATAAAGCAGAACTTATTTCTATACATAACAATCAGGATGAAATATATTCGAGGTTTTATACCACTTTAAATTTCGGAACTGCAGGTCTTAGAGGCTTAATGGGTGCCGGAACTAACAGAATGAATATTTATACTGTAAGACAGGCATCCTATGGATTTGGTAAATATATCTGTGATTTGGGACCTGATGCAATGAAACGCGGCGTTGTTATTGCATATGATTCGAGAAACAACGGTGTTAAATTTGCTGAAAATGCAGCGCTTACTCTTTGTGATCTTGGAGTACGAGTTTTTATTTTTGATTCACTCAGACCTACTCCTGAACTTTCTTTTGCAATTAGATACCTTAATGCAATCGCAGGTATTAATATTACTGCATCTCATAATCCGAAGGAATACAACGGATACAAAGCTTATTTTGAAGATGGAGCACAAATTGCAGGTCAACAAGCAAATATTATCTTTGATTATATGTGTAAAGTTGATCCCTTGACAGTTGAAGTTATGAATTATTCTGAAGCTGTTGAGTCGGGTCTTTATAATGTTGTTGGCTGTGAAATTGATGACGCTTATGTTAATTGTGTTTTGAATGAAAAAATGGACATAGGTAAGATTTCAGAAGAAGCACAAAAAGTATCTATTGTATATTCTGCATTTCATGGTGCTGGTTATAAACTGGTTCCAAGAGTACTTGCAAAACTTGGTGCAAATGTTACAATGCAACCGCAGCAGGCTATTCCTGATGGAGATTTTCCAACGCTTAAATCTCCAAATCCTGAAGAAAAAGAAGGTTTACAAAAGTCAATAGAACTTGCAAAAGAAATCGGTTCTGACCTTGTTATTGCAACTGATCCTGATGCTGACAGATGTGCGGCAGCTGTTATTATGCCTAATGGTGATGTTGAACAAATTACAGGTAATCAGATGGGGGTTTTGCTTTGCGATTTTATTTCTCAAGTTTTGAATAAAACTGGTGAAATGCCAAGTTCTCCCGCTGTTATTTCAACTATTGTATCTACTTTGATGATAAAGAAAGTATGCGCTGTAAATAAGATTAAATATTTTGAGGTTCTTACAGGTTTTAAATATATAGGTGAACTCATTGCAAGTTTTGAAAGAAATAATGATTATAATTTCTTGCTTGGTTTTGAAGAAAGTTACGGATATCTCAAAGGTACTTACGCAAGAGATAAAGATGCCATAGTTGCTTCTATGCTTATAACACAGATGGCTATGTATTATAAAAACAAAGGTATGAATCTTAAACAGGCTATGGATTCTCTTTATAAAAAATACGGTTATTTTTCAGAAAAAACAGTGAGTTTTTCAATTTCAGGCGCGGCGCCTATGGAAAAAGTTGCTGAAATTATGAAAAATTTGAGATCTAATGATAAAACCGATATTGACGGCACAAAAGTTTTAGCTTTCAGAGACTATAAGGCATCGACAATTCATAATTTTGAAACAGATCAGATTACAACCACAGGTCTTCCGGTTTCTGACGTTCTTTATTATGAACTTGAAAACGGTAGTAGTGTAATTATCAGACCTTCTGGTACTGAACCTAAAATTAAATTATATGTACTTGCTACAGGTGAAAACAGTTTTGCATGCTCAGAACTTATTAATAAATATGTTCAGTATTTTAATTCAAAAATCATTTAAATAAATTAAAAATCCCGTTCTTTTATGGAACGGGATTTTTTGGAGCTACTGGTCGGACTTGAACCGATGACCTGCTGATTACGAATCAGCTGCTCTACCAACTGAGCTACAGTAGCACTCAATATGTTTATTTTATCATAATTACTTAAAAAATCAAGTGTTATGTTTTAAAATACTTGCAATTTATTCGTTAAAATATTACAATACTTATTAGTGCATTTTAAATTTATAAGGAGTTCAGATTCCGTAAATGAGTAAAAAAGTAATTGTAATCGGTGGCGGTCCTGCAGGTATGATAGCTGCCGGCACTGCAGCTAAAAACGGTTGCAATGTGATTCTGTTTGAAAAGAATACTATACTTGGAAAAAAGTTGCTTATTACAGGCAAAGGTAGATGTAATGTAACAAATTTTTGTGATGTTGATAATGTTCTTAAAAATATAAACAGTTCAAATCCAAAGTTTATGTATAAAGCGCTAAACACTTTTAGTTGTTATGATGCTTATGCTTTTTTTGAAGAATTAGGTGTGACGCTTAAAATTGAAAGAGGAAACAGAGTTTTTCCGGAAAGTGATTTAGCAGTAGATGTCAGAAATGCTTTCAAAAAATATCTGGCTCAAAATAATGTTACTATTGTAAATGAAAAAGTAGAAAGTATTTCATCAAAACCTTTTGTAGTGACTACAGCATTTGATGAATATGAAGCTGACGCGGTTATTATCGCAACGGGAGGTTTGTCTTATCCTCTTACAGGAAGTACAGGTGACGGATATAAATTTGCTTCGAAATTCAAACATAGTATTAAAAAAACAGAACCTGCACTTGTTGCGCTTATAGGTTCTAAAAAAATTTGTGAAAGACTTATGGGCCTTTCATTGAAAAATATTTCTGTGAATTTTTATGATAAAAACAATAAAAACGTTTATTCTGATTTTGGTGAAATGCTTTTTACTCATGAAGGAGTTTCGGGTCCTGTGATTTTATCTGCATCATCGAAACTTGAATTTGGTAAATCAGACTATAAACTTGTTATTGATCTTAAACCGGCTTTATCTTTAGATGAACTTGATAAAAGAATTTTAAGTGATTTTACTAAATATACAAATAAAGATTTTCTCAATTCATTGGGAGATTTATTGCCTAAAAAACTTATTCCCGTAATAATTGATTTATCGGGTATTGATCCGAGACAAAAAGTTAATACTATTACAAAACAGCAAAGATTAACACTTGTAAACATCATTAAAGGATTTGAAATCCGTCTTAATAATAAAGCCGGCTTTGAAGAAGCGATTATTACGTCAGGAGGTGTTCTTACAACTGAAATAAATCCTCAGACAATGGAATCCAAGATAGTTGAAAATCTTTATTTTGCAGGCGAAGTTATTGATGTTGATGCAAATACAGGCGGTTATAATCTGCAAATCGCATATTCGACAGGTTATCTTGCCGGAATATCATGCTCAGGAGGTAAATAATGAGTTATAACATTGCAATAGATGGACCAAGTGGTGCAGGTAAAAGCACTCTTTCTAAAGAACTTGCTAAAAAATTAGGCTTTTTGTATATTGATACAGGCGCTATTTATAGAACGGTAGGTTTATATGTTTATCGTAATAACATTGACCCCGAAAATGAACAAGAAGTTTCACGAGTTTTAGATAAAATAGATGTTGATATTAAATATGAAAATAATGAACAACATGTAATTCTTAACGGCGAAGATGTTTCTTCTGACATCAGAATTCATCAGATTAGTGATTATGCTTCTAAAGTCAGTGCTATTACGTCTGTACGTGAATTTTTGCTTGAAAAACAGCGCGCACTTGCAAAAGCAAATAATTCTATTATGGATGGAAGAGATATAGGTACGGTTGTTTTGCCTGATGCCGATTTGAAGATTTTTCTTACCGCTTCTGCAAAGACCCGTGCTGACAGACGTTTTCGTGAACTGAAAGAAAAAGGTCAGGATGTATCATACGACCAGATTTTAAAAGATATTATTGAGCGTGACGAAAGAGATTCAAACAGACCTGTGGCGCCTTTGAAAGCTGCCGACGATGCTGTGATTGTTGATAATTCAGATTGTACTTTCGATGAGTCTTTAGAAAAACTATTAAAAATTATTCAGGAGCATAGATAATGAGATTTTATAAAATAGCAAGAAAATTCGTTAAACTTATTTCGGCTGTTTTCTTTCCTGTAAAGGTAGTAGGGGATGTATCAAAATTACCAACAGATACGGGAGTTATTCTTTGTGCTAACCACATTTCTTATTTTGATGTTATTTTTTTAGCTATAACTTTTAAAAGACCTATTCATTTTTTAGCGAAAGATAAATATGCGAAAAAACCTGTTTTAAAACAGCTTTTTAAA
Source organism: Eubacteriales bacterium (assembly GCA_045657265.1). GTDB lineage: Bacteria > Bacillota > Clostridia > Oscillospirales > QAKW01 > RGIG9041. The sequence goes on from JAZOSU010000010.1 coordinate 15,648, forward strand.
CTGCTCGGTGCATTTGGAATTGACCCTGAAAAAGCAGATATAACCGCAATAAAGAACTGCTTTTCTGTTTTGAAAAACAATGAGGTATTAGGCATTTTCCCTGAAGGTACAAGAATTATCAAAGGAAAGAAATCTGAGCCTATGCCAGGCACTGTTATGATAGCGCACAAAACAAAATCTCCCATTTTTTATGTTAGAATAAAACCTGAAAATAATTCTTTCAAACTTTTTAGAAAGAATTATTTGTACATAGGTGATTTGATAACAGTTGAAGACCTTGATGTCACAAACGGCAAGGGTAATGAATATAAAGAAGCTGCTGGAAAATTACTTGATAAAATTTATGCGTTGGGTGAAATATGAGCGTAGAAATTATTAAAAATGCTGGTTTTTGTTTTGGCGTTTCAAGGGCTGTTGAACTTTTGTATAAAGAAATTGAAAAAAAGGATAAACAGATTTACACTTTAGGTGAAATAATACATAATCCGGATATAATCAACGAAGTTCAGACACTTGGCGTTAAAATTGCCGATAGTGCTAAAGATGTACAAAGCGGTTCTACCGTTGTTATAAGGGCACACGGTACAACTAAAGCTGAAAAAGAAATTCTTGATAGCAAAAACGTAAATGTAATTGATGCTACTTGTCCGTTTGTCTCTAAAATTCACGATATTGTCAAAGAACGTAGTGATTTAGGAGATTTCATTTTAATTGCAGGTGATAAGAATCATCCCGAAGTTGCGGGTATTATGAGTCATGCCCAAAACTCAACTACTTTTGCAAATTATGACGAACTTTGCGAAATAGCTAAAAATAGAGAAGATTTATTGTTGAAATCGACTACATTTGTTTGGCAAACTACGTTTAATTTGAATGAATATCATAAATGCATAAATTTTATAAAAAAAATATTTAAAAATGCAAAAGTTTATGATACAATATGTAATGCGACTGAAAATAGACAAAAACAAACCGAAGAACTTGCAAAAAAATCAGATGCAATGATAATAATCGGTGGTAAAAAAAGTTCTAACACAACAAAACTTTTTAATGTTGCAAAAAAATTCTGCAAAAATACTTTTTTTGTAGAAAACCCAAATGAGTTACCAATTAAAATTCTATATAAATTCAAAAAAATTGGTATTGCGGCAGGAGCGTCAACTCCTAACCGCATAATTGAGGAGGTAAAACAAATTATGTCTGAACTGGCAAACAACACAATGGTTAACGAGGAAATGACCTTCGAGGAAATGCTTGAAAATTCCTTAAAAAAAGTAATTACAACAGGAGATAGAGTTAAGGGCATCGTAGTGGGTGTTAACCCCGCTGAAGTCAAGGTCGATCTTGGAACCAAACAGTCCGGATTTATTACCAAAGATAACTTCTCATCAGATCCCACCATCGATCTTATGTCTGCTGTAAAAATCGGCGATGAGCTCGATTGCGTTGCTCTTCGCGTTAATGATATTGAAGGCACAATAGCTCTTTCTAAAAAGAAAGTTGATTCACTTGCAGGTTTTGAAACAATTCAGAAAGCATTTGATGAAAAAGAAGTAGTTGAGGGTACTGTGAAAGAAGTTTCACAGGGAGGTATAGTTGTTCTTGTAAACAACGTTCGTGTTTTTGTTCCGAAATCACTTACAGGTAAACCTGTTTCATTTGATTTTGATTCAATGAAAAACGAAACTGTACAACTTAACATTGTTGAATTTTCAATGAATCGTGGACGTAGAAAAATCATCGGCTCAATGAAAGCTCTTGAAATTGAGAAGAGAAAAGCTGCAAGAAAAGAATTCTGGGAAAACGTAGCTGAAGGTGACAGATTTGACGGTGTTGTTAAATCACTTACAACTTTCGGTGCTTTCGTTGATCTTGGATGCGTTGACGGTCTTCTCCATGTTACAGAACTTTCATGGAAAAAAATCGGTCATCCCAGCGATGTAATCAATGTTGGAGATACAATTTCTGTATATGTTAAAGCAATTGATGCTGAAAACAAAAAGATTTCACTCGGTTACAAAGATCCGAATGCAGATCCTTTTGTACTTTTCACAAATAACTACAATGTAGATGATGTTGTAAAAGTTAAAATTGTTAGCCTTATGCCTTTTGGCGCATTTGCTAATATTGCTGACGGCGTAGACGGTCTTATCCATATTTCACAGCTTTCAAACAAGAGAGTTAACAAACCTGCAGACGTTGTAAACGTAGGTGATGAAGTTGACGTTAAGATTGTTGATATCAATACAGAAACAAGAAAAATCGGTCTTTCAATGAGAGCTCTCATCGAAGAAAATGAAGAGGTTGTTGTTGAACCCGAAATTGAAGCTGAAGTTATTGTTGAAACTGAAGCTGAATAATTATATTTAAATTTTAAACAGGTAAACTTAAGTTTACCTGTTTTTTCTTTTGTAAAGCAAATAGCCTTTACAACAAAATATATTAAATATTATATTTACAATAAATATATTTAGTGTTATAATATATATTATTTAATTTTGGAGTATAGTGACTTGGATAAATTTAATTATAAAAAATACATATCATTACTTTCGGAGCACTTTAAATCTATTAATAAAATTCCTAAAGCTATGGTTATGACATATGGTTGTCAACAAAATACAAGTGACAGTGAAATAATAAAAGGACTACTTACTGAAATAGGGTATGAATTCTGCGAATGCTACGAAGATGCTGATTTAGTTGTGTTTAACACCTGCGCCGTGCGTGAACACGCTGAACTTAAAGTTTATGGAAATATAGGTTCATTGAAACCTGTTAAGAAAAAGAACCCCGATTTAAAAATAGCGGTTTGCGGATGTATGATGCAACAGGAATCTGTTCAAAACGAAATTAAAAAAAGTTATAGACACGTAGATATTGTTTTTGGACCGTCTTTGATTTTTAAACTTCCCCAAATGCTTTATTTTTCAATTATGGATGGCAAAAAAATATTTGACAGAACAGAAGTTCCGGATATAATCGAAAACATGCCTGTAAAGAGAGAAGAAAACGGCAAAGCTTGGGTTACTGTTATGTACGGCTGTAATAATTTTTGCACATATTGTATAGTTCCATATTTAAGAGGGCGGGAGCGTAGCAGAAAAATTGAGGATATTGTTGCCGAAGTGAAACAACTTGTTAATTCGGGTTTTAAAGATATAACTTTACTCGGACAAAATGTCAACTCATACGGTAAAGATTTAAATCTTGGATATGATTTTGCCGACTTGCTGTATAAGCTCAATGAAATAAATGGTGATTTTTGGCTTAGATTTATGACAAGTCATCCAAAAGACTGTACAACAAAACTTCTTGATGCTATGTCAAAGTGCGATAAAGTTTGTAAACAACTTCATTTGCCTTTTCAAGCAGGGAATGACAGAGTTTTAAATGAGATGAACAGACGATATAATTCGTTACAATATAAAGAACTCATTAATTACGCTAAAGAAAAGATGCCTGATATTACTTTGACAAGTGATGTTATCGTGGGATTTCCGGGTGAGTCTTTTGATGAGTTTATGGATACAGTTAAGCTTGTTGAAGAAATCGAGTTTGATAATCTATATACGTTTATTTATTCCAAAAGAAGCGGTACTCCTGCTGCGAATATGACAAATCAGATTGATAAACAGGAAAAATCAAAAAGATTTGATATTTTACTAAGTGCTCTTCATCCTATATCTAAAAAGAAAAATGATTTGCTTCTTAATAAAGAATTGCGAGTATTTGTAGAAGGTGAAAGCAAAACAAATAAAAACGTGCTCAGCGGTAAAACCGAGGGTGGAAAAACTGTTGATTTTATTGGAGACAAATCTTTGATAGGACAGTTTGCAAACGTTAAAATTATTGAATGTAAGACATGGAGTCTTGTGGGAAAATTAATATAAAACGGAGAATGAGAAAATGGATAATATGACACAAATAATTGAAAAAGCTAAAGAACTTGGTGAATTTATTAAAAACAGTGAACAGGTAAAATCACTTAATATTGCCAAAACAGCTTATGAAGAGAACAAAGAAATTCAGGAACTTATGGGACAGTTTAATATGCATAAAATGTCAATAGCTATGCTTTCAAAACAAGAAAATCCTGATGAAAAACGCATAGCTGAACATGAAGATAAACTCAGAATCGCTTACGATAAAATTATGGAATCTGAACTTATGACTGAGTATCAACTTAAAAGTCAGGCAGTAGAATCTTTGATGGCTGAAATAAACAATATTCTTAACTTTTATATAACAGGAGAAACTCCTCAGGGATGCACGGGTTCTTGTGCTACTTGTGGTGGTTGTTCAGGAAAATAATTAAGAGGTTACAAAAATGGCTAAAATTTCTCCAATGATGGAGCAATACTTTGAAATAAAAGAAAAATATAAAGACTATATACTTCTTTATAGAGTCGGAGATTTTTACGAAATGTTCTATGACGATGCAATTCTTGTATCTAAAGAGTTGGATATGACTCTGACCGGTAAAGATTGCGGACAAGCTGAACGTGCGCCTATGTGCGGAATGCCATATCACGCTTGTGAGAGTTATATTACAAGACTTGTTTCAAATGGTCATAAAGTATGTATATGCGAACAAGTCGAAGATCCCAAAGCGGCTAAAGGCATTGTTAAAAGAGAAGTTGTTAAAATTGTAACACCGGGTACAATAACTGACGGTAATATGTTGGAATCTTCAAAGAATAATTTCTTGGCGTCTATTTATACTGAGAATTCTTTTGCGTCTGTTTGTTTTGCTGATATTTCTACAGGTGAAATATTTTTGACTACTTTTTCTGAATTTACACAGCAGGATATTATGAATGAACTGTGTAAATTTTCACCGTCTGAAGTTTTATTTGATACAGAAAACGTTGATCTCAAAGATGTTATAAATTATTGTCAGGAACGATTACATTCGCTTATAACTCCGTATACTGAAACACTAAATCCGGTTCATGCTGCCGAAAATGTTCTCAGACACTTTAAATCTAATTCTCTTACCGATATAGGTGTTGCTGAACAGACGGAATTATTTGTTTTATATATGACCATTACATATGTCTCTTCTACTCAAAAAACAGATATTTCTTTTATGAATAAACTTGAAGTTTACTCTAAAAATCAGTATATGCAATTGGATTTGAGTACAAGACGTAATCTTGAAATTACCGAAACAATGCGTAACGGAACAAAACAAGGTTCTCTCATTTATGTTCTTGATAAAACCAAAACCTCAATGGGTGGTAGAAAATTAAGAACAATACTTGAACGTCCTTTGCTTAAAGTAAATGATATCAATAAACGTCTTTCTGCGGTTGAAGAACTTAAAAATAATATTATTAAACGTGATGAAATTTCAGGTTATCTTAAAAACATCAATGACCTTGAAAGACTTATGACAAGACTTATGCTTGGTTCTGGAAATGCAAAAGATTTAATGGCTTTTAAAAATGCTTTTTCAGTATTTCCAAAAATGAAAGATATTCTTTCGGGATTTGATTCTAAACTTTTGAATGAAATCAATAACCGTATTACAGTTCAGCGGGAATTGTATGATTTGATTGACAGTGCAATTGTAGATAACCCTCCTTTTACTGTAAAAGAAGGCGGAATAATTAAAGAAGGTTTTGATTCAATTGTTGATGAAAACAAACATCTTATGAAAGATGCTCACGTTCTTTTGCAACAACTTGAGCAAAAAGAAAAAGATAATACCGGAATTAAATCTCTTAAAATCAGTTATAACAGAGTTTTCGGTTACTATATTGAAGTTACAAAAATGTACTATGACCTTGTACCCGAAACATATATCAGAAAACAAACTCTTGCTAATTGTGAGCGTTTTATTACTCAGGAACTTAAAGATATGGAAACGAAAATTCTTTATGCATCTGAACGTTTACAGGCAAGAGAATATGATTTATTCTGTCAGATCAGAGACAAAGTTAAAGATAAATTTACATTCATAAAACAGACAAGCGAAGCTATTGCTATGCTTGATGTTCTTATTTCTCTGGCAATAGTTGCACAGGAAAATAATTATGTTCGTCCTGATGTGGATAACAGTGATCAGATAAATATTATTGAAGGCAGACATCCGGTTGTAGAATCTGTTCTTAAAAATTCGTTTTTTGTGCCAAACGATACTAACCTTGATAACAATAATAACAGGGTTATGGTTCTTACAGGACCGAATATGTCAGGTAAATCTACTTATATGAGACAGAATGCAACTATCATTCTTATGGCTCAGGTTGGTTCTTTTGTTCCTGCTAAAAGCGCTCATATAGGCGTAGTTGATAAAATATTTACACGTGTAGGTGCATCTGATGATTTGGCTTCAGGTCAGTCCACTTTTATGCTTGAGATGCTTGAGGTTGCAAATATACTGAAAAATGCTACTTCATCGAGTTTTCTTGTTTTTGATGAAATAGGCAGAGGTACATCGACATATGACGGAATGAGTATTGCCAAAGCTGTTGTTGAATATGTTGCTGATGTTAAAAAATTAGGAGCTAAAACATTGTTTGCTACACATTATCATGAGCTTTGTGAATTGGCTCAAACAACTCAAGGTGTGGTCAACTATAACGTAGCTGTAAAAAAACGCGGTGACGATATTGTTTTTTTGAAGAAAATCGTTCCCGGAGGTACTGATGACAGTTTTGGTATAGAAGTTGCAGCTTTGGCGGGTGTTGATCAGTGGATAGTTAAAAGAGCTAAACAGATTTTAAAAGAACTTGAAACTGAAGGTAAAGTTAAAATTGTTACAAGACTTGAATCTGAAGAAAATCAGATGAGTATGCTTGATCTTAATACAAGTTCGATTATAGACGAACTTAAAAATCTTGATGTAAACACAATTACACCGATTGAATCACTTTCGATTTTATATAAATTATCAAAAATGGCTAAAGAATAGTTGGAGATAGCAATGGGAAGAATCAATTTACTTGATAGAGAATTAACAAATATGATTTCTGCCGGTGAGGTTGTTGAAAGACCTGCCAGCGTTGTTAAGGAATTGGTTGAAAATGCAATTGATGCTAAGGCTGATACAATAATTGTAGAAATTAAAAATGGCGGTAAAACCTATATTCGCGTAACTGATAACGGAATAGGAATGAGTCTTGAAGATGCCCGTAAAGCTTTTATGTGCCATGCAACAAGTAAAATAAGAACAAAAGACGATCTTTTTAATATAAGTACAATGGGATTCAGAGGTGAAGCTGTTCCTGCTATTGCTTCTGTATCAAAAGTTGAACTTTTAACAGCGTCTAAAGATGATAAATTCGGCTGCAGACTTGTTTTTGATGCAGGTAATGAACTTTTTTATGAAGAGGTCGGCTTGGGCGTAGGAACAACATTTGTTGTAACAGATTTGTTTTATAATGTTCCTGCAAGACTTAAATTTTTAAAAAAAGATTCAACGGAGACTTCCAATATAGTTTCTCTTATGAATAAATTCGTTATAGGTAACCCGGATATTTCTTTTCAACTTATTGTTGATGGCAAACTTTCTCTTTCTACGCAGAAAGATTCGTTGTTTTTAGATATAATCTATACTGTTTTTGGAAGAGAAATAACAGAAAATCTTATTCCTATATCTTTTAATGATGATGTTCTTCACATTCAAGGTTATGTTGGAAAACCGAGGTGCAGTAGATCAAACAGAAATTTTCAACTTTTTTATGTAAACGGAAGAATGGTTAAAAATAAAACTATTGTAGCTGCTATTGACAGGGCTTATCATAATAGACTTATGAATGGTAAATATCCTGTTGCGGTGTTAAAAATAATAGTTTCTCCCGGTAGTGTCGATGTTAATGTTCATCCCACCAAGACTGAAATCAGATTTACTAACGATCAGAAAATATTTGATTCTGTTTATTATTCTGTTAAAAATGCATTGGATAATGAAAATACTCTTTTAGAAAATGCTTCGGAAGATGTTGCGCAGAGTGAAACTTTGTCTGATAGTGAAGCATACAAAAAAGCTGTTGATGATTATTATAATGGGGTTAATACACCTACAGTTAATGTTCCGGCTTATGATATGTCTAAAATTAATGATACCGAAACAGAATCTCCTTTTAAGCCTAAACTTTCTGCGTTTGATACGGAAAATTATGTTGATAAAAATGATTCTTTTAATTTTTTAACTGCAAATAAAAATGTAGTTGATACCTGTAAAGATCCAGGCTTATATACAAGATATTCTAATATTTCAGCCGATGAATTATCAGCAACTTATATTGAAGATAACAGAAAAGAACTTTTGACTTTTTTTGAAAATGAAGTTGTTTTTAATTATGTCGGTGAATTATTTAAGACATATCTCATTGTTGAGTGTGGAACTAATTTCTATTTTATAGATAAACATGCGGCTCATGAAAAAATTCTGTTTGATAAAATATCTGAGTCCTATAAAAGTTCGGAAAGATTTGCACAGACTTTGCTTTCGGGTGTTCCTGTTACTCTTACTCCCGAAGAAAACGATATTGCTTGGCTCAATAAAGATAAAATTACGGCTTTAGGCTTTGAATTTGACAAATTCGGGCGTTATGAGGTTGTTTTGCGAACAGTTCCGTATGTTATGAGCCCCGGTGATACTGTACCTACGTTTATTGAAATGTTAGATATACTTTCAAAACACAAAGATATAGAAATGACTGATTTTGAAAATAAAACAATTAAAATGCTTTCTTGTAGAGCTGCTATAAAAGCCGGCCATGATACGTCTGAATATGAACTCAGACAATTCATTGAAAATATTATTAAGGCGGGTAATGTTAATTACTGTCCTCACGGAAGACCGATTATCTGTCAGTTTTCTAAAAAAGGTCTTGAAAAAGCTTTCAAGCGAATAGTGTAGGTGATTTTTTGTTTGATTTGATAGTGGTGTGCGGACCTACTGCTTCAGGTAAATCAGGTCTCGGCATTGAAATTGCCAAGAAATTTGGCGGTGAAATAGTTTCTGCAGATTCAATGCAAATATATAAAGAAATGTCTATCGGTACTGCAAAACCCAGTACATCTGAAATGGAAGGCGTGATTCATCATTTGATTGATATTATTTCAGTAAGTGATGAATACAATGTTTCTCAGTTTGTTTTTGATGCTCAAAAATGTATTGATGATATTATTTCAAAAAAAAGGCTTCCTGTAATTGTCGGCGGTACGGGCTTGTATATTGATAGTCTTATTAACAATGTTAATTTTCAAAGTACTGATGGCAGTGTTGAAATAAGAGAAGATTTAAAAAGAGTTTTGTCTGAAAAAGGACCTGAATATCTTTATGATATGCTCTTAAAATATGATGCGGATGCTGCAAAGCAAATTCATAAAAACAATACTAAAAGAGTTATGAGAGCTTTGGAAATAGTTATTTCTACAGGTAAAACTCTTAAACAAGTAAATAACGAAAGTCTTAGGAAACGTAAATATTCTCCGCTTTTTATAGGGTTAAATTACTTAGAACGTGAGAATCTTTATAACAGAATTAATTGCCGCGTTGATTTAATGTTAGAACAAGGTCTTCTTGATGAAGTTAAATATATTTCAGGTCTTGATTTATCGTCTACAGCTTCGGGCGCAATAGGTTATAAAGAATTGTTTGATTATTTAAACGGGGAATGTTCATTAGAATCGGCAGTTGAACTTTTGAAACAAAAAACCCGTAATTATGCTAAACGTCAATTGACTTGGTTTAAAAGAAATAAAGAAATCAATTGGTTTTATCCTGATTCTTTTTCAGATATGAAAAAATTTACCAGTTCGGTTTTGGAATTTATATCAAATTCAGAGGTGTAAATTGAAATTCAGATTTAATTTTATAAAGTTAATATTGTCACTGTTTGGTGTTTTCATTTTGTTTGTTACGTTGTATCAAATATATAACTATCTTTATAAAACGCCCGGTACGGAATTTGCTGTTCAGATTCAGTGTGAAGAAAAAGTGAGCGTTAAAGGGTACTTTGTCAGAAATGAAAAGGTTATTAATTCAGGTGGCTCAAAGTATTATGATATAATTGTTTCAAATGGTGGTAAAATATCCAAAAACGGTACTATTGCAAATGTGTACAATACAGATAATGCTGCTAAAACGCAATCTGATATCCGTGATCTTCAAGCGCAAATTGATGAATTCAAGAAAATTTTATCTACATCGTCAAAATATAAAGAAGATATTTCTTATAATTCGGAAATAAAAAAACACGCTTTGGAAATAGCGCAAAACGTATCTACTGATAATCTTAATGATGCGTTTCATTCAGCATCTGAGTTTACTACCAGTATTATTAAAAGTAAAATAGCTTCAGGGGAAATTACTGATTATTCTGATAAGTTAAAACAACTTGAATCTCAAATGGAAAATCTTCATGCTCAGACTTCTTCAGCAGTGAAATATATTACGGCACCCGAATCGGGATATTTTTCTTACAAAGTTGACGGTTTAGAAGATAAACTTAATATTTCTATGACGGATGAAATTACTCCGGAGCTATTTGATGAAATTGTAAACCTTTCTTCTCAGATGACTGAAAATGTTTCAAGCATAGGAAAAGTTGTTAAAGGAAGTGACTGGAGAGTATGCTTTAAAACAGATTCCGCTAAATTTGAGAATATTACGGTTGGTTCCACAATTTATATTCGTCTGCCTTCTGTAACGGAAGATAAAATTAAATGTACTGTTGTTGATTTTGAAAAGCAAGATGGACAAGTATATATTGTTCTTGAATCGAATATGGTTACCGGAGATTTGATCTCTCAACGTGTTTGCGATATGGATATTATCATTAATTCATATTCCGGACTTAGAATTGACAAAAATGCTATAAGAAAAATAGACGGAGAGGATGGCGTGTTTGTAAAGAGCAACGGTATTTTAAGATATAGAAAAGTAAATATTTTATATTTTTCTTCTACTTATGTTGTTGTTAAATACGAACCGCTTAATGCATCGGGTGTGCAGGTCTTTGATGAAGTAATTGTTAGAGGTTCTGATTTGTATGACGGAAAGGTAATAGCATGATTAATGATTTAAAACAAAATATTTTCGAATTAATTGAAGAAACTGATGCTGCAGGTGTAAAACTTATTGCGGTCACAAAGACAGTGCCTGTTGAAATTATAAACGAAGCTATTTCATATGGGGTTAAATGCATAGGCGAGAACAAAGTTCAGGAACTTCTTGAAAAATATGATAGTTTAAATAAAGATAATCTTGAAATTCATTTAATTGGACGTTTGCAGTCAAATAAAGTTAAATATATTATTGATAAAGTCGATTTAATTCATTCTGTTGATAGTGTGAAACTTGCTGCAACAATTGATAAATATGCAAAAAATCACGACAAAATTCAGGATATTTTAGTTCAGGTAAACATTGCTATGGAAGAAACAAAAGGCGGAGTTGCTGCAGATGAAGTTGTTGATTTTGTCAGACAAATTTCAGATTTTAAGAATATTAAAGTAAGAGGTCTTATGTGCATACCTACTCCAGAGCTTATCGAAGGCGAAAATGCTAAATATTTTGATTTGTTACATAAAATGTTTGTTGACATTAATAACGAAAAGATAGATAATGTATTTATGGATATACTTTCTATGGGTATGTCTAATGATTATAAAACAGCTATTAAATGTGGTACTACTGCCGTCAGAGTCGGCACAAAAATATTTGGTAAGAGAAATTATAAGGAGATTTAATTATGAGTTTAATGGACCAATTAAGAAAATTTGCAGGTGTTGCAGGTGAAGAAGAAACTGAAGATACTGGCTATGAACCTATTGATATTGCAAAAGAGGACAAAGAAGAAGTAAAGCCTATTTTTGCAAAAAAAGACAAAAACTATATGAATATTAATACTACAGCTCAGCTTCAGGTGGTTTTGGTAAAGCCTGAAGTTTTTGAAGATGCTCAGGATATTGCTGATAATCTTATTTCAAAAAGAACTGTTTTACTTAATATTGAGAATTTAAACAAAGATCTTTCGAGAAGACTTATTGATTTTCTCAGCGGTGTAGCTTATGCACAGGGCGGAAATATCAAAAGAGTCGCAAACAGAACTTATATCATTACCCCATATAACGTTGATATTCTCGGTGATGTTCTTGAAAGTATCAATTCCGATAATTTTGATTTCTAATTATGAATATATTGTCGATTTTGTATTTGATTGTTGATATTGCAATTGAGTTTTTTGAATGGGTTCTGATTATTTATTGTGTATCTTCATGGGTAATAAGAGATCCTTTTAATAAATTTATGAGCATTTTATCAGCGATTGTTGATCCTGTATTGGATCCAATAAGAGTGGTGCTTGATAAAATTACTTTTCTTAAAGGCATACCTATAGATTTTTCTGTTCTTGTAGCTTTTTTGCTTTGTAATGCTATTAGATCTATTATTTTTTAACTATGGATAGTAATGATATTTTATTGTCAAAAACCAAAAACTTGATTTTGGCTGTTAATCGTGGTCGACCTTTTGCTTTTACGGATTTTTTAAGTTTTGAAGAACAAAAAATTGTTGAAAATTACTTCAAAAGCAATAAAATGCAGTTTGTGTCTTATGGTGGATTTGATGATGCAGAACGTTTAATTTTTGCTCTGTATTCGGATTTTGAGCCATTAAAATCAGATTATCCGTTGATTTCAATTACTTTTGAAATTCCTTCTAAAGCAAAAATTGAGCATAGAGATGTTTTAGGTGCACTTATGTCTCTTGGAATTAAAAGAGAGATGATAGGGGATATAATTTTTTATCAGAGTAAGTGTATCTTTTTTGTGCTGAGTAAGATTGCTGAATATTTACTATTCAATTTTACTTCTGTCAAAAATATTACAGTCTCGCCTTGTGTTTATGGTGAGGAAATTATTTTTAAACGCGATTTTGAGGAATATGACGTGATTTGTACTTCAATGAGACTTGATTGTGTCTTGAGTGAAATTTTATGTTATTCTCGCAGCAAAACTTGTGACGTTATTGAAAGCGGTCTTGTTTATCTTAATGGGTTACAGATGATTAAGAAAGATAAACAATTGCAAGAAGGTGACGTTTTTTCTGTAAGAAAAAAAGGTAAATATAAAATTGATTCCGTGGTTGGCAAAACTAAAAAAGATAGAATTAAATTAAAAATATTTAAATATATATAGGAGATTTGGAATGATAAAACCTAATGAAATCAGAACAACTGAATTTGATATGAGCGTAATTGGCGGTTATAAACGTGAAAGTGTTGATGTTTTTTTCAATTCTGTTGTTAACGACTATGAAAAACTTTATAATGAAAATTCAGAACTTGTGCAGAAATTAAAAGTTTGCATTGAGAAAATTGAAGAATATCAAAAAGATGAAAAGTTTTTGAAAGCTGCAATTATTAATGCCGAAAAACTCAATGAGAATTCTTTGAAAGATATTGAAGCAAGAGAAAAAGAAATAGAAAATGCTGCTAAAGAAAAAGCTTCTAATATTATTGAAACTGCAAAAATTGAAGCTGAAAATATATTGAAAACTGCAAGAATTGAAGCCGCCGAAGCTATCCGCATCTGTGAAATAGAAAGCGCAGAAAAAATTTCTGAAATAAATGCAGGCGTTGAAATTGAAAACGAAAAACTTCAGGCTATCAAAAAAGAGGTTTCTGATTTTAAAGAAAGCGTTTTGAAACTTTATAAAGAACATCTCAATTCGCTTTCTAAACTTCCTGAATTCGTTCCGGAAAATAAAAAATCTGTTGCGGAACCAGTTAATGTTGCGGAACCATCTGAAGCAGAAATTGAAAATGAAGTTGTTTCACAGCCAGAAACTGTACAGGAAGTAGTTGGCGAAGAATATTCTGAAGATGCTATTGAGTCAGAACAAGAAACAAGTCTTATTCATGATTCACAAGGAGAAAAAACAGCTGAGTTTGTGATTGATAAAAAAGCCGATACAAAAGATAAAACTGATACGTTTGAAAAGAACTTCAAATTTCAGGGACTTAAATTCGGCGCTGATTTTGATATAAGAAACGACAAATGATAAAGTTTTTATATTCCAAAAGTAAATTATTATTTAATTTTTTGTGGGTCGCATTAACTTTACTTATAGTTTTTATTGATCAAATAACAAAGAGTCTGGTGGTTTCCAATATGGAATTGTATGATGAGATTAAAGTAATTGATGGTTTCTTTAATCTGTATTATGTTCGAAATCCCGGCGCTGGTTTAGGACTTCTTGCTAATGCAAGATGGCTTTTTATGTTTTTTACTTCGTTCGTTATAGTTTTTGCGATTGTTTTGCTCATAAAGAATTATTTTTCTCATTCATTGTCTTTTTTTGCTATTGTATTTATATTATCAGGCGGAATTGGTAATATGATTGACAGGATATTTTATGGTTCTGTTGTTGATTTCTTTCAATTCCAAATCAAATATTTTGATTTTATTTTCAATGTTGCTGATGTTTTTGTTACTTTCGGTACGATAATGTTTGTAATTTACTATATTTTTCTCTACGAAGATAAAAAGGTGAAAAATAATGATTGATGATTATCAGGAACACATGAATTTCACTGTAAAGCAAAACGACTTAACACGTGTAGATAAGCTTATTTCACAGTGTTTACAGGATTTCACCCGTTCAAAGATATGTTCTTTTATTGATTCGGGCTATGTTTTGGTTAACGGTGAAAAAACAGAGAAGAAATATAAAGTAAAGCTTGACGACGTTATTGATATTTATGTACCATATCCTCAAGAATACGAAGTTAAAGCCGAAAATATTGACCTTGATATAATTTTTGAGGATGACGATATAATTGTTGTTAATAAACCGAAAGGTATGGTTGTTCATCCTGCTCACGGCAATATGAATGGCACTCTTGTTAACGCTCTTTTATGTCATTGTAAAGATAGTTTATCAGGTATTAACGGAATAATGAGACCGGGCATCGTTCATAGAATAGATAAAGATACAAGCGGTTTACTTGTTGTGGCTAAAAATGATGTTGCTCATAATGCTCTTGCTCTTCAGTTTCATGATCATTCTATTGAAAGGGAATACAGAACTGTTGTTTTTGGATCTGTCAAAGAAGAACGCGGCACGGTAGATAAGCCCATTGGTAGACATCCTACTGATAGAAAAAAGATGTCTTGCAATGCCAATTCATCTAAAAGAGCTGTTACTCACTATGAAGTTATTGAACGATATAACGGTTTTACATATCTTAAATGTAATTTAGAAACAGGCAGAACTCATCAGATTAGAGTCCATATGTCAAATATCGGTCATTTTGTTATAGGAGATATGGTGTATGGACGGAAAATAGATAAAATTAATGTTGATTTTGAAGGTCAATGTCTACATGCTAAAACGCTTGGATTTATTCATCCTACAAAAGGGGAATTTTGCAGATTTGATAGTGAACTTCCTGAATATTTCGACAATATTCTTTCTAAAATTAATGGTATTTAAATAAGCTGCAATTTGTGGCTTATTTTTTATTTTTTACATTAATTTTGCAATTGCTATTTACAAATATATTATAATTTTATATTATTATATAGATAATGGAATTTTATAGTCAAAAACTAATATATTTAAAGGAGTAGTAAAATGGCTGATAAACTTGCATACAAAAGAATTTTATTAAAATTAAGCGGAGAGGCTTTGTCCGGCTCAAAACCGACAGGCATTGATTTTGATTACGTTCTTGAAGTTTCAAAAACTATCAAGAAATGTGTTGATCTTGGTGCGCAGATTTCTATCGTTGTTGGTGGCGGCAACTATTGGAGAGGTCGTAGTAATCAGAATATGGACCGTACAAGAGCAGATCATATTGGTATGCTCGCTACTGCAATGAATGCTCTTACATTGCTTGACGGTCTTACTCAGGTTGGTGTTGATGCAAGAGTTCAAACTGCAATAGAAATGCGTCAGATTGCAGAACCTTATATTAGAAACAGAGCAGTCCGTCATCTTGAAAAAGGCAGAGTTGTTATTTTTGGATGCGGAACAGGTAATCCGTTCTTTTCAACAGATACTTGTGCAGCACTTCGTGCAGCTGAAATTGATGCAGATATTATTTTTAAAGCTACTAATGTTGACGGCGTTTATACTGCCGACCCCAAAACTAATCCCGATGCTAAAAAATATCTCGAGCTTAGCTTTATAGATGTTTTGAAAAACGAACTCAAGGTAATGGATATGCCTGCTGCTGCAATGTGCAACGACAATAATATCCCGATTTTAGTATTCGACCTTTCTGATCCCGAAAATATTATTCGAGCTCTTGAAGGTGAAAAAATAGGTACAATTGTTCATAAAGGAGGAACTACACATGTCAAATAAATATCCTGAAATTGACACAAAAATGAATAAAGCGGTTGCTGTTTTGAATGAGCAGCTCCATACTGTAAGAGCTGGCAGAGCTAATCCTGCTGTTCTTGATAAAATAAGAGTTGAGTATTATGGCACACCTTCTAAAATTAATGAGGTTGCTGCTATTAGTGTTCCCGAACCGAGAATGCTTGTTATTCAGCCTTGGGATGCAAGTCTTATAAAAGAAATTGAAAAAGCTATACAAACTTCAGATATTGGTATTAATCCCGCAAACGATGGTAAAGTAATTCGTCTTCTTTTCCCGCAGCCTACTGAAGAACGTAGAAAAGAACTTGTTAAAGAATCTAAAAAATACGGTGAAGATGCTAAAGTAGCTATCAGAAACATTAGACGTGATTTTATAGATAAATTTAAGAAAATGCAGAAAAATAATGAAATTACTGAAGATGATTTGAAGAACTCTGAAACAGATATTCAGAAAATGACTGATAATTTTATTAAAGAAATCGATGCTATTATTTCAGATAAAGAAAAGGAAATAATGGCTGTTTAAGGAGTATTAATTTATGCCTGTTTTGAATAAACAGTTTAATAAAGCTGACCGTAGTTGTCTTCCAAACCATGTAGGTATAATTATGGATGGTAATGGTCGTTGGGCGAAAAAACGTGGTCTTCCGAGAACGGCAGGCCATGCTGTTGGTGTTAAAGTTTTCAAAAAAATAGTATACTATGCAAAAGATATGGGTATAAAAAATCTTACCGCGTATGCATTTTCTACAGAAAATTGGAAACGGCCAAAAGAAGAAGTTGATGTAATTATGTCACTTCTTGACCAACTTATTGATGAGTCTATTAACGAACTTTTAGATCTTAAAGTCCGAATTCGTTTTTTGGGTGAGAGAACTAATATCAGTGAAGCATTACTTAAAAAAATTGACTACGTAACAGAAATATCAAAAGAATATACTGATACAACTCTTAATATTGCCTTGAATTACGGTGGACAGCAAGAAATTGTAAAAGCTGTTAAAAGCATTTCAAATAAATTAAAAAACGGCGAAATTACCGAAGAGGAAATCACTACAGAACTTATCGGTAAAAATTTATTTTTTGATGACTTGGATGCGGTTGATTTAATTATCAGACCAAGCGGCGAATTCAGATTATCAAACTTTTTACTTTGGCAGTCAGCTTATTCTGAATTCTGGTTTTCAGATGTTCTTTGGCCCGATTTTAAACCTGAACATTTAGAACAGGCTATTTATGATTTTCAAAAAAGAAACAGGAGGTTTGGCGGATTATGATTAAGAGTTTTTTAACTCGTTTATTCACTTCTTGTTTTATATTAATTATTTTTGCGGTTATCGTTGCTGCTTCATTTTTTGATTATGTATTTGAATTAACTATTTCTTTGCTTTCTGTTATGTGTGTTTATGAAGCTATAAATGCTATCGGCTTTTCTAAGAAGAAAACTATTTTGGTTTCTTCTATGGCCTACGCCTTGTTAGTACCGCTTTCTTTCACATTAACAGAAAAAATAGGAAAAAGTCCCTATTATTTGGTTATAGTTTTAACATTTTTGTTTCTTATCAGTTTCATAAGTGTTGCTATGATTAACTATGAACTGGTTAAATTCAATGATGCGGCAACTATTACATTTGCTTCTTTGGTTATAACGTGCTTTTTATCAAACATAATATTACTAAGACGTATACCGCAACATGGCTTGTTCTTAATGATACTTGCTATTGTATGTTTTTCTTGGTGTACAGACATTTTTGCGTATCTTGTAGGTATGTGTATAGGTAAACATAAATTTGCACCAAATATCAGTCCGAAGAAAACTATTGAAGGGTCAATAGGCGGTATGCTGTTTTCTATTGTGGCTTCTGTTATTGCTTTTATTATTTATGAAAAGCTTACAGGATGTGTAATTAATTATCCCCTTGGTATTTTTTACGCTTTCTTATGTTCTATAATAGGACAGATAGGCGATCTTTCGTTTTCTTATATTAAAAGAAGTTACGGAATAAAGGATTTTGGTAAAATCCTTCCCGGACACGGCGGAGTTCTTGACAGACTTGATAGTCTTATTTTCCTTTGTCCGTTCCTTTATATGCTTACTACTTTTTATAACTTTATAAGTTAGGGTTTTATTATGATTTCTATTTCGATACTTGGGTCTACAGGTTCTATAGGAACGCAGACTCTGAATGTTTGCAGAGATCTGGATATAAAAGTTGATGCAATTTCTGCGTTTTCAAATATTGATTTACTTGAAAAACAAGCAAGGGAGTTTGACGTTAAATTAGTTGGTGTTTACGACAAGGCGAAAGCTTATGAACTTCGTAAAAGACTTTCTGATACTGATATCAAGGTTGTTCCTGGAGAAGAAGGTAATATCGCAGTTGCAACTTATGAAACATCAGATACCGTTGTTACTGCTATGTCAGGTATGATTGGTCTTGTACCTACAATATCGGCAATAAAAGCTAAAAAAAGAATTGCGCTTGCAAATAAGGAAACTCTCGTTTGCGCAGGTCATATTATTATGGATCTTGCCAAAGAATACGGAGTTGATATTTTGCCTGTCGATTCTGAACATAGCGCAATATTTCAGTGTCTTAACGGCAAACAAGATAATAAAATCAAAAAAATTATTTTAACAGCATCTGGCGGTCCTTTTTTTGGTAAAACAATTGAACAGCTGTCTGACATAAAAAAAGAAGATGCACTTAAACATCCGAACTGGTCAATGGGAAATAAGATTACCATTGATAGTGCTACTTTAATGAACAAGGGTCTTGAAATGATTGAGGCTAAATGGTTGTTTGATGTGAGTCTTGATGATATTGAAGTTGTTATTCATAGGGAAAGTATTGTTCATTCAGCTGTGGAATTTGAAGATGATTCCGTTATAGCTCAACTTGGCGTTCCACAAATGTATTTGCCTATTAAATATGCTTTGACTTATCCTCAGAGAGTTTCGAGCGGTAATCATAATCTTTCCTTGTTTGGTAAAAACTTGTCTTTTTTTGAACCTGACAGAAAAGTGTTTAAAGCGTTGGATATTTGCATTAAAGCTTCAAAAATGGGCGGATTGTATCCGACAGTGATGAATTCAGCAAATGAAGAGGCAGTCGGATTATTTTTGAAAGATAAAATAAAGTTTACCGAAATTACTGATTTTGTTGACAAAGCATTGGATGAGATAAAACCTGATTTTGATATTTTCAGCGTTGATTCAATTTTAAAAACTGATAAAATTACCCGCGAGTTTATCAATGATTTAATTTAGGAGTAATATGCAAACATTTATAAATATTTTAGTTACTGTTCTTGTGTTTGGATTTCTTATCCTTGCACATGAAGCCGGTCATTTTTTTATGGCTAAGCTTTTCAAAGTTAAAGTTAATGAATTTGCGATTGGTATGGGCCCTGCTATTTTTAAAAAGCAGGGCAAGTCTACTTTATACAGTATAAGAGCATTGCCTATTGGCGGTTATGTACAGATGGATGGGGAAGACGGTAACGGTGAATCTGAACATTCATTTAATAAGAAAGCTTACTGGAAACGTTTTCTTATACTTGTAACCGGTGCGCTTATGAATATTTTCTTGGGCTTTGTTTTAATTTGTATTGTTAACTCTCAAGTTAAAAATTTGCCTACAACTGTCGTCGGAGCTTTTTTGGAAGATTCTACATCAAATTTATCCGGACTTCAGGTTGATGATGAAATTATAAAAATTAATAAGTATGGCATTAATAGTTATTTAGATATTTCGTATGCTCTCTCAACTGCAGGAACTGATCCTGTTGATGTTCTTGTGGTCAGAGATGGTAATGAACAAATTCTGAAAGATGTTGTTTTTCCAATTGAAAAAGATGAAAATATTGGTGAATATTTAACAGTTGATTTTCAGGTGTATGGCGAAAAACGTTCTTTTATAAGTACAATTAAATATTCTTTTGAATGGACCATCTCTATTTCTAAATCAATTTATTCGTTTTTTGGTTCTCTTTTTACAGGAAAAGCGGATGTTTCTCAGGTTTCAGGACCTGTTGGTACTACTGTTGCCATAGGTGAAAGTGTTAAGTATGGTCTTGATTCATTACTTCTTATTGTTGCATTGATTTCTATAAATTTAGGAATTGTTAATTTATTGCCGTTTCCTGCGCTTGATGGTGGAAGAACGCTTTTACTTGCCGTTGAAGCTATAAGACGTAAACCACTTGGAGAAAAGGTTGAAGTTGCTATCAACGCGGTCGGTATGATTATTTTGTTTGGTCTTATGATTATTGTTTCCATTAAGGATGTATTTAATTTGTTTTGAGGTAACTTGATTTGATTAAAAAAGTTAAAGTTGGAAATTTAATACTTGGTGATAAAAAAGAAATTTATGTTCAGTCAATGTTATCTACGCGGCGTGATGATGTTGATGGTGGTGTCAGACAGGCATTGGCGTTGGAAAAAGCGGGTTGTAAAATCATCAGACTTGCTATACCTGATGTTAAATCAGTTGAAACAATATACGCTTTGAAACAAAACGTTAAAATACCTGTTGTTGCCGACATACATTTTGATTATAAATTAGCTTTGGAAGCTGTAGCTGCAGGCATAGATAAAATCCGAATAAATCCCGGAAATATCGGCAGTGATGACAAGGTTAAAAAGGTAGCTGACACTTGTAAAAATGCTGGTGTTCCTATACGTATCGGTGTAAACGGCGGTTCTTTGGAAAAGAACATTCTTGCAAAATATGGTTCTGCTTGCGCAGATGCTTTGGTCGAAAGCGCTCTCTATCACGTTTCACTTTTGGAAAAATTTGATTTTGATGATATTATTATTTCTATAAAATCATCGGATGTACACACAATGGTTGATGGATATCGAAAATTGTCAAAGTCTTGTAATTATCCACTTCATCTCGGTGTTACAGAGGCAGGAACATTACATATGGGTGTTTTAAAAAATGCTATCGGGATCGGCTCACTTTTGTTAGACGGTATTGGTGATACGTTAAGGGTTTCTCTTACTGCTGATCCGATTAAAGAAGTAGAAGCTGGATATGACATTTTGTCAGCTCTTGGAATGGCTGAAAACAGAATTAAATTTGTGTCTTGTCCTACTTGTGGCAGATGTCAGATAAATTTGATTCCCCTTGCAGAAAAAATAGAAAATGCTTTAAAAAATGTTAATAAAAACTTAAAAGTCGCAGTTATGGGCTGTGCAGTCAATGGACCTGGTGAGGCAAGAGATGCTGATATCGGTATTGCAGGCGGCAAAGATGAGGGCTTAATTTTTATTAAAGGTGAAATAATAAAAAAAGTACCTTACGATGTATTGTTTGATGAATTTATGAAAGAAATAGACAAAATGTAGGTTGTATAAATGGCTGATAAGAAATTACTTGATCTTTTTAATAAATGTTCTTTTGATGAACAACTTAATAATATTTTTTCAGATGCTGTTGTAACTCGTGTTGCTGCTAACAGGGAACACCGTGCATTGAAGGTTGAAATTATTTTAAATAATTATATTTCTCACAAACAGTATTCTGAATTTATTAATTTGGTAAAAGAAATATATAATTTAAATATTTTTGAGGCTAATTATAAATACAATGGAATAGATTTTTCTTTGGATTATTGGAATGATATTGTAGATGATCTTAAAATATTGAAACCGGGCTCTAATGGTTTTTTAACTGGTTCAAAGCCAAAACTGGAACAAAATTCCCTTGTTGTTTCGTTAACTCACGGTGGAAAAATATTGCTTGATGATTTAGGTGTAGCAATGTTTTTGACAAGTCTTATTAATAATCGTTTTTCTGCTAATTTGAAAGTTAGTTTTGATGAGTCTGAAACTAAAATATCAGGTCCGGGAAATGATTTTTATGTAAGCGAAAATATTCCACTTCCCGAAGCTCCTCCTGTAGCTCGTGAAGTCAAGCAAGAAACTGCGCCAAAATCAGATAATTTTTACAGAAAACCTTCTTATAAAGGACCGCTTGTAGTTACAACTCCGTTTGAGGTTACAGACGAAATGATTTTGGGCACCAAACTCAGTAATAATTTTGCTGTAATCAGTGAAAATACTGACAGCGATATTAACAATATAACTATTGTAGGTGAAGTGTTTAAATACGATTCAAAACCTACTTTTGATAATTCTAAAAAACGTTGTTTTATTTATCTATACGATACAACCGGATCTATAATTGTTAAAGTTACTTTGCCTTTAGAAAAAGCGGAAGAAATAGAAAGTAATTTTAAACCCGGTAAATGTCTTGCTGTATCTGGCGGTATTTCATATGATAAATATGAAGAAGATTACGTGTTTAATCCTAAAGCTATAGCTTTGGCTAAAAATAAGAAAAAACAGGATTTGGCTCAGACCAAGCGTGTCGAACTCCATCTTCACAGTAATATGTCAGCGATGGATGCTACAAACGATATTGGAGATTTTGTTAAAACTGCGGCAGCGTGGGGCCATAAGGCTATTGCGATTACTGACCACGGAAGTCTTCAGGGGTATCCGTCAGCTCAGGCAGCTGCGTCTGATAACGGCATAAAAATGATTTATGGTGTTGAAGGTTATCTTGTTGATGATTGCTTGTTCGATGAATATATCGTTTTTGATATAGAAACAACAGGTCTAAAATGTTCTGTTGAAAAAATCACCGAAATCGGCGCTTGTAAAGTCAGAGATGGTAAGGTGATTGACAAATTCCAAACATTTGTTAATCCCGAAAAACACATTCCCGAAGAAATAACACAGCTTACCGGTATTACTGATGATATGGTTAAAGATGCACCGAAAATTGCTGAAGCATTAGGTGAATTTATATCTTTTTGTGGAAATAATCCTACACTTGTTGCGCATAATTCCAAATTTGACTGTTCATTCATTTCTGCAGCTTGTGATTTATGCGGAATTAATTTTGAATATAAACAAATAGACACTGTACCACTTTGCAGAGAAGCATTTCCTGATCTTCAGAAAGTTAAACTTAATATTGTAGCAGAATATCTTGGCTTTACAGATTTTAATCATCATAGAGCAATTGATGATGCAATTATGCTTTCTAAGATTTTTTCTGTTTTACTTTCCAAAGGTGTTGTTAAAACAAAGGGAAAAGCATATGTTAACCCTGATTTTAATTTTAAATCAAAAGATGCAGAGCGTTATCATATAATTATACTTGTTAAGAATAAACAAGGCCTTAAAAACTTATACGAACTTGTTACTTATTCAGAAATAAACCATTTTTATCGCAAACCTTTAATGTACAGAAGCGAGATAGAAAGGCTCAGAGAAGGTTTGATTATCGGAAGTGCATGTGAAGCAGGAGAACTTTACAGAGCTATTCTTGCAGGTAAATCAGATGAAGAATGTCTTGATATAGCAAGTTTTTACGATGTTCTTGAAATTCAACCGCTTGGTAATAATGCTTATCTCGTAAGAGATGGTTACGTGCAAAGTGAACTCGATCTTCAAAGAATTAACATTAAAATAATAAATCTTGCTGATAAACTTGGAGTTCCTGTTGTGGCAACCGGTGACGTGCACTTTTTGAAAAAAGAAGATGAATGTTTCAGAAGAATTCTTATGGCGGGTCAAGGTTTTACCGATGCGGATTCTCAACCTCCTCTTTATTTTAGAACTACAAATGAAATGCTCGAAGAATTTTCATATCTGAGTCCGGAAGATGCAAAAAGAGTGGTTGTTGATAATCCAAATCTTATTGCTGATATGGTTGAAGAAATTCAGCCTATTCCTGTAGGAATGCATGCGCCTGAACTTGAGGGTTGTGAGCAGGAACTTCGAGATATTGCGATGAATAATTGCAAGAATATATATGGTGATCCTATTCCTGAATATGTTGAAAAACGCTTAGTCAGAGAACTTGATTCTATTATCAATAACGGCTATTCAGTTATGTACATGATAGCTCAGAAACTCGTTAAAAAATCTAACGATGATGGATTTTCTGTAGGATCAAGAGGATCTGTTGGTTCTTCATTTGTAGCTTCAATGGTTGGTATTTCTGAGGTTAATCCTCTCGTTCCTCACTATATCTGCAACAAATGTAAATATAGTGAATTTATTCACGATGGATCTGTTGGTTCAGGGTTTGACCTTGATGATAAAAACTGTCCCGTATGTGGAGAAAAACTGCGTACTGACGGACATGATATTCCTTTTGAAACATTCCTTGGTTTCAAAGGAGATAAAGTTCCTGATATTGACCTTAACTTTTCCGGTATATATCAGGCAAAAGCTCATAAATACGTTGAAGAACTTTTTGGTGAAGGCTATGTTTTCAAAGCAGGTACTATAGGTACACTTGCAGATAAAACTGCTTACGGTTTTGTTAAAAAATATCTCGATTCAAAAAATGCCATATGCAATAAAGCTGAAATTCAACGTTTGGTGGACGGTTGTGTTGGTGTAAGAAGAACAACAGGTCAGCATCCTGGCGGAATGGTTGTAATTCCGAAGAAATACAGCGTTTATGACTTTTGTCCTATTCAGCATCCCGCAGATGATCAGACAAGTGATATACTTACAACCCACTTTGACTTCCATTCACTTCATGATACTATTTTGAAGCTTGATATACTCGGTCATGACGTACCGACTATGCTTAAATATCTTAATGATATTCAGGATGTTCAGTTTGAAGATATTCCAATGAACGATAAAGATGTTTACAGTCTTCTTACAAGCCCTGCAAAACTTGGCGTAACACCTCAGGACATCAACTGTGAAACAGGTACTCTTGCACTCCCTGAAATGGGTACAGGATTTGTACGTCAGATGATGGTCGAAGCCAAACCAAAAAACTTTTCGGAACTTTTACAGATATCAGGTTTGTCCCATGGTACAGACGTTTGGATAGGAAATGCTCAGGAGCTGATTAAAGATGGTACATGTGTTATCAGTGAAGTTATAGGTACTCGTGATAACATTATGGTTTATCTTATGCAAAAAGGACTTGATCCAAGTCTTGCATTTAAAATTATGGAGATTGTTCGTAAGGGTAAAGCAACTAAACAACTTACTCCCGAAATGATTGATGAAATGAGAAATCATAACGTACCTGAATGGTATATCGATTCTTGTATGAAAATTAAGTATATGTTCCCGAAAGCACATGCTGCGGCATATGTTATTTCTGCCATGAGGCTCGGTTGGTATAAAATAAACAGGCCTCTTGAATTTTATACTGTGTATTTTTCAGTTCGACCTGATGGGTTTAATGCTGTAGATGTAATGAAAGGCAAACAGTACATTGCAGATATCATTAAAAACTTGCAATCTCAAGGCAAACTTAAACAAAAAGATGCAGAAGTTGTCACTACATATCAGATAGTTATAGAAGCAATGGCGCGCGGTATTGAATTTTTGCCTGTGGATGTATATAAATCTGATGCTTTTGATTTTAAAATTGAAGACGGAAAAATCAGAATGCCGTTTTCTGTGTTCAGCGGTGTTGGAACGAATGCTGCAGAAAGCATTGTGAAATCAAGAGATGCAGGTCCATATATTTCGCAGGAAGAATTTAGGACAAGATCAGGTGTTTCTGCGACCGTAATTGATATGTTTAATGATGCGGGTGTATTTGGTGATATTCCCAGAACAAGTCAAATTTCACTATTTTAATGGAGATTTAAATGAATAATTTATTGCAGTTTTTTCAACAAAACAATATAGAGTGTAATACTGATGTTTCTTTAAAGTCTATTTCAACTTTTAAAATAGGAGGAAACGCTGATATAATTTGTTATCCTTCAAGTGCAAAACAAATTTCTGATATTGTGAAATTTTGCAAACAAAACAATATTCATTATTATAGTTTTGGTAAATGTTCAAATGTTGTTTTTTCTGATGAAGGTATAAGCTCTCTTATCATAAAAACGGATAAATTAGATGATGTTGTTTTAGAAGATGGTGTTTTTCAATTTGGTGCAGGTGTGATGCTTGCAAAAGCATCTAAATTCTCTATTGATTCCGGTTACAAAGGTATGGAATTTGCTTACGGTATCCCTGGTAGTGTCGGTGGCGCCGTTTATATGAACGCTGGTGCTTACGGTGGTGAGATGTCTTTTTGTGTTGAAAAAACTGAATATGTTGATGACAACGGAAGTATTTGCTATCTTGAAAAAAATATGCATGATTTCAGTCCAAGACATTCCTATTTTTCTGACAAAAATTACATTATAACCAAAACTTACGTTAAGCTTGAAAAAGGTGATAAGGATGAATCGTTTGCATTGGTAGATGAGTTTCAAAATGCAAGAAAAGCAAAACAACCGCTTGACTTTCCCAGTGCAGGTTCTGTGTTTAAAAGACCCATTGGTTATTTTGCGGGTAAACTTATCCAGGATTGTGGTCTTAAAGGTTTCAGCATAGGTGGGGCTATGGTTAGTGAAAAACATTCAGGTTTTATAATTAATTTTGATAATGCCTCTTGTCAGGATGTCAAAAATCTTGTTGAATATATAAAACATAAGGTTTTTGATGAATTCGGTGTTGAACTTGAATGCGAAATTAAATTCATATCGTAAGTGGTGTAGTATGTCTTTTTCTTTTGATACAAAATGTGAAATATGTGATGATATCTTAAAAAAGCAATGCTGTAAAGCGTCTCAACTTTACGGTATGGCTTTGTTTGCTCAGCATATAGAGTTGGATTATATGAAGCTAACAACAGAAAATGTTATGGTTATTAATATCCTTAATAATCTGGCGAACGAAATATTTAACATTAATTTCAATATTGGTGAAAATGTTAATTCCTATTATGCTTATCTTGAAGGACAACGTCTCCAAAAACTTTATGACGAATTTTTTATAAATATTAACGGCAAAATCAATTTTTCGATTAGTAACGTTTTAACAGAAAATATATGTTGTAGCTATGCATTTTTAAAAGGTGCTTTTTTGTCTGCAGGTTATATCTCAAACCCCGAAAGTAGTTATCACTTTGAAATCTCAACACCTTACTATCCTTTAGCAAAATCTTTGGAAAGCTTTATGCAAAGATTGGATTTCCCGGCCAAAACTGTTGTGAGAAAATCTAATTACGTTGTGTACATGAAAGGAAGCGAGCAAATTGAGCGTTTTTTGTGTTATGTAGGTGCTAATTCGTCTGCTTTTTCTTTTATGGATGCTAAAATATACAAAGAAATGAACAATTACAGCAACCGAATAAACAATACAAAATTACATAACATTGAAAAGACTTTAAATAAATCTGTTGAACAGATCAAAGCAATTAATCTTATTGAAACGAAAATTGGCCTTGATTCATTAGAGTCAGATCTTGCTTTTGCGGCATTGTTAAGAAAAGAAAATCCGGATAAATCTTTAAATGAATTAGTTGTTTTGTGTGACAATAAATTCAGTAGATCAAGTCTTAACAGAAAGCTAAGTAAATTGTCTGAAATTGCCTTGAAACTTGGAGAAAATAATGAGTGAATTTGTACATCTTCATGTTCATACTGAGTACAGTTTATTAGATGGTGCCTGTAAACTGGACAAGCTTATAGACCGAGTGAAACAACTTGGTCAGAATTCTGTTGCCATAACCGACCACGGAGTTATGTTTGGAGTGGCAGAGTTTTATAAAAAAGCTGTTTCTAAAGGTGTAAAACCAATTATTGGTTGTGAAGTGTATGTCGCACCAAGAACTCGTTTTTTAAAAGATAATACCCTTGATGTCAAATACAGTCATCTCATTTTATTGGCAAAAAATGTTGAAGGTTATAATAATTTAGTCAAAATTGTCAGTAATTCTTTTACAGAAGGATTTTATTATAAACCGAGAACAGATATGGACGATTTAAAGCGATATAGTGGCGGAATTATTGCTTTATCAGGATGTGTTGCAGGCTCTGTTCAGCGCTTGATTCTGGAAGGCGATATAAATGCTGCCACAAAAAACGCTTTGGAATACAAAGAAATTTTTGGTGATGACTATTACCTTGAAGTTCAAAATCACGGTTTAGAAGAAGATTTTAAAATTATATCGGGATTAAAAGAAATCTCTTTTAATACAGGAATTCCTCTTGTTGCAACAAATGATACACATTATATATCTAAAGATGATTATGAAATTCAAAAAGTGCTTATGTGTATCAATATGAACAAAAGCATATACGAAGATAATAATTTATTTTTTCCTACGAACGAATTTTATATTAAATCATATGATGAAATGCTAAATGCTTTTTCTGATATGCCGGATGTTTTAGAAAACACAGTCAAGATTGCAGATAAATGTGATGTTAAACTTGATTTTGATGAAATGCATTTACCGAAATTTGATATACCGGAGAATATTACAGGTTTTGAATATCTAAAAAAACTTTGCTATCAAGGACTTGATCTGCGCTACGGAAACAGGAAGTTTCAAGATAGACTTGACTTCGAATTGTCTGTTATTAATCAAATGCATTTTGTTGATTATTTTCTGATTGTCAGTGATTTTATAAGATATGCCAAAAATCAAAATATAGCAGTAGGACCGGGTAGGGGAAGTGCTACAGGGTCTTTGGTTTCTTATTGTCTTGGAATAACTGATATTGACCCTATGAAATATGACTTGATTTTTGAAAGATTTTTGAATCCAAGCAGAGTTTCTATGCCTGATATTGATATAGATTTTTGCGTAGAAAGAAGACAGGAAGTTCTAAATTATATTATTGAAAAATACGGTGTTCAAAGTGTCAGCCAAATTATAACGTTTGGTACGCTTGCGGCCAGAGCTGCTATAAAAGATGTTGGACGAGTTATGGAAATTCCATACAATGTTGTAGAGTCTGTATCTAAACATTTTTCTCAGAAACCCGGAACTACAATACAGGGAACACTTGATTCTGATGAGGATTTACAAAATAGATATCAAAATAATGAGACTATTAAGAAACTGATTGATACAGCTCTGCAGGTTGAAGGAATGCCAAGACACAGTTCTACTCACGCAGCGGGTGTTGTTATTACTGAAGGTCCTGTTAGTGATTTTATTCCTGTTGCGAAAAATGACGATATTGTTGTTACGCAGTATCAAAAGACTGAAGTAGAACAATTAGGTTTATTGAAAATTGACCTTTTAGGTCTTAGAAATATTACAGTTATTGATAAAACTGTTAAATTGATTAGAGAATTTAATCCCGATTTCAATCTTAAAAATATACCTTCCGACGATGTAAAAACTTTTGAGATGATATCAGATGGAAATACTTTCGGTGTTTTTCAATTGGAAAGTGCCGGTATGCGTAAACTTCTTATTAATCTAAAACCTACTTGCATCGATGATATTATCGCTGCGGTTTCATTATACAGACCCGGACCTATGGACTCTATCCCAATATATCTTAAAAATAGAAGTCAGCCTGAAAAAATTAAATATAAATGTGAAAAATTAAAACCTATACTTGAAAGTACGTATGGTTGTATTGTTTATCAGGAACAGGTTATGCAAATTGCCCGGGAAATAGCAGGATATTCTATGGGCCATGCAGATATTTTGCGCGCTGCTATGAGTAAAAAGAAATATGACGTTATGGAAAACGAACGCAAACTTTTTATTAACGGTGCAATAAAACAAGGAATATCTAAAAAAATAGCTGTTGAAATTTTTGAGGATATGAGTGAATTTGCAAAGTATGGATTTAATAAATCTCATGCCGCAGGTTATGCTGTTATTGCTTATCAGACAGCTTATCTTAAAGCAAATTATCCCGAAATGTATATGGCTTCTTTGCTCACAAGTGTTTCTGGTAATACTTCAAAAATCAAAGAGTATATTGATGAATCTCAAAGAATCGGAATACACGTTTGTCCGCCAAATGTTAACCGCAGTTCATCGGATTTTGTATCTGAAAAATATTTGATTTATTATTCATTAGCTGCTGTAAAAAACGTCGGTAAACGCTTTGCAGACAAAATTTACGAAGAACGTTTAAAAAACGGAGAATATAAAAGCTACGTGGATTTTTTGATGCGTTTACCTATTGAAGATCTGAACAAAAGAGCAATAGAATCGCTTGTTAAATGCGGTGCCTTTGATTGTTTTGGTTATTCAAGAAAACATATGCTTTCGGTTTATGATAAGGTTTTGTTTGATGTTTCAATGTCTAAGCGTCAGGCACTCGAAAATCAAATGAGTTTTTTTGGTAATGATGATGTTTCATATAATTTTGATTATTTTTCAAATGCTGTTTCGGAATTTGAAGTCTCAAAAAAACTTATGTACGAAAAGGATAGCTTAGGTCTTTATTTATCTGAACATCCTTTAAATCGTTTTAAATCTTATTACCAAAAAGAAAAATTTGATTTAATTGAAGAAATAAAAAAAGGATATAAAGCCGATACTAAAGTGAAGATATTCGGTATTGTTGATACTGTCAGAGTTATCGAAACAAAAACCATGAAAGATATGGCATATCTGAATTTTGAAGATATAACAGGCGATGCTGAAATTGTTGTTTTTCCAAAACAATTTTCAAAATATTCATATCAGTTAGAATCCGGAGCTTATGCCGTAGTAAATGGAAGTGTTTCTGAAAAAGATGGTGAGTCTAAACAGATTATTTGTGATGGTATTAATTTTATTGATGAAGAATCCATACTTGAAGATTTAAAAAAAGTTTATATTAAATTCCCATCTGAAAATTCAGAAATTTTTTATAAAGTTATGGAAATATTAAAACAATATGTTGGTAATAATGCGTGTGTGTTTTATTTTGAAGATAAATCCAAAACAGTTATTCCAAAAAATCTGAACATTCAGATTCATCAGGGAATGATCAAAGAAATAAAAAACTTAGTTGGCGATAAAAATATTGTTGTAAAATAGTTGATTTTTTGATTTCTATGGTATAAAATCATTATTTGGTAGTATTTAGATTTATGGAGGATTAGAAAATGTCAATTGAAATGAAAAAAATTGGTGTCCTTACAAGTGGTGGCGATGCTCCCGGTATGAACGCTGCAGTAAGAGCTGTTACACGTACAGCGCTTAACAAAGGGCTGGAAGTAGTTGGTATTAAATGTGGTTATCAAGGTCTTATCGACGGTGATTTTATCGAAATGACTTATACAACTGTTTCACATATAATTAACCGTGGTGGTACATTCCTTTTCTCTGCAAGATGTGAAGAATTTAGACATAAAGAGGGTATTCAGAAAGCTGTTGATATGTGTAAGAAACACGGCATTGATGGTATTGTTTGTATTGGTGGCGACGGTACTTTCAGAGGTGCTGCAGATCTTTCTGCTATGGGAGTTCCTTGCATAGGTGTTCCTGCTACAATTGATAATGATATCGGTGTAAGCGAATATACAATCGGTTTTGATACAGCTATTAACTGTGTTATTGATATGGTTGACAGACTTCGTGATACAATGGAATCACATGCAAGATGTTCAGTGGTAGAAGTAATGGGTAGAAACGCAGGTTATCTTGCACTTCATTCTGCGATTTCTACAGGTGCTACTGCAGTTGTTGTACCCGAAATTGAATATTCATATGAAAATGTTCTTGCTAAAATTAAAGATTCTATGGCAGCAGGAAAACGTCACTTTATAGTTATTATAGCAGAAGGTAATGATATGGCTTCTGAACTTGCTAAGAACATTCAGAGAGATACAGGAATTGATACACGTTGTACAATTCTCGGTCATGTACAGCGTGGCGGCGCACCTACAGCCGACGATAGAGTTAAAGCTACAATTCTTGGTAATTATGCTGTTGAACTTCTTATGGCAGGTTACAGTAATAAAGTTTGTGGTATGAATAGCGGAAAGCTCGTTAATTTTGACGTACAGGAAGCTTTGACTATTAAAAAGCCTTTCCCAACTGATTTGTATGAAATATTTATGAACACAAGCAAATAATTTTACAAAATAGTATTGATATTTTTATTTTGATAATATATAATATTAATACTTTTTGCCGGTGTGATGGAATTGGCAGACGTGCTGGACTCAAAATCCAGTGGTAGCGATACCGTACCGGTTCGACCCCGGTCACCGGCACCACTAATAAGAGATAACATTCTTTTATGTTATCTCTTTGTTTTTTATTTTGGAGTGAAGTTGTGAAAATAGCGTATTTTGGTTTTGATTTGTTTTATGACTGTCTTGAATATTTATCTAAATCTAATGAAATAGTTAAAATATTTACTTGTAAAGTCGATGGCGTATTTGAAACAAACTCAAAGGTATTTACACTTGCTAAAGAATTTAATATTCCTGTTACGGACGTTAAACCTACACAAAAAGATATTGATGATCTTTTGTATCTTGAATGCGATTTAATGGTCAGCGCAGGATATTATCATTTAATTCCAGTGAATAAAAATATTAAAGCTATAAACATTCATCCGTCGCTTTTACCTGAAGGAAGAGGTCCTTGGCCTATGCCACTTGTAATTTTAAACGGATATAATTTGACTGGTATTACTGCACACGAAATTACAGATAGCTTTGATGCAGGAGACATAATTCATCAACTTGATGTTATTGTTAAACCCGAGGATAACCTTGAAAGTCTTACTGAAAAATTACAGAGAAAAGCAGTAAAACTTCTTGTGGAGTTATTTGCTGATTTCGAAAACTTTTGGATGAACAAAAAGTCACAGAAATTTGGAAGTTATTGGCCCGAACCAAGTGTAAAGCAAATGACATTTACATTAAAAGATGGCTTGGAAAAGATTGATAAAATAACGAGAGCGTTCTACGGATATAAATGTTTTTTAAAAACTGAAGATGAAATTGTTGAAATGACAAAAGCGATTTGCGTTAATGATAAAAAATCTATTCCCGAGAATGTGTTTAAAACATATGAGTTGGATTTAGGATTTCTGTGTATACTAAATACTTGACAACATATGATGTGTTTATTATAATTATTTAAATATTTATTTTTTGGAGGCTAATATGGGTATACCTGAGCTTTTCGGCGCTAAAGTGTTTAACGATAAAGAAATGCGTAAAAGATTGTCTGATGAAATTTATGAATCGTTGAACAATACTATCGAACAGCACAAGGAATTAGATATCAAAATCGCTAACGAAGTCGCAAATGCAATGAAAGAATGGGCCATTGAAAACGGTGCTACTCATTATACACATTGGTTTCAGCCTATGACGGGGATTTCTGCCGAAAAACATGACGGCTTTATTTCTCCGACTGCAGATGGTTCTGTAATTATGGAATTCAGCGGCAAAGAACTTATTAAAGGTGAGGCGGATGCTTCAAGTTTTCCGTCAGGCGGTATCAGAGCAACCTTTGAAGCAAGAGGTTATACTGCGTGGGATCCTACCTCGTACGCTTTTATAAAGGACGATTCTCTTTGTATTCCTACGGTGTTTTGTTCTTATACCGGAGAAATGCTTGATGAGAAAACACCACTTCTTAAATCTGTTGAACTTATAAATAATGAGTCTTTACGCTTACTTAGATTATTTGGTGACACTGAAACTTTACGCGTAATTCCAACGGTTGGTGCAGAACAAGAATATTTTCTTATTGACAAAAATCTTTATGACAAACGAAAAGACCTGATTTTTACAGGCAGAACTTTATTTGGTGCTCCTGCACCTAAAGGTCAGGAACTTGAAGATCATTATTACGGTGTTATTAAACCCCGCGTAAAAGCTTATATGAAAGAACTTGATGAAGAGCTTTGGAAACTTGGTGTTTATGCTAAAACCGAACATAATGAAGTTGCACCTGCTCAGCACGAATTAGCTCCGGTTTTTTGTACTACAAATATTGCCACAGATCATAATCAGCTTACAATGGAACTTATGAAAAAAGTTGCTTTAAGACACGGACTTGTTTGTTTACTTCACGAAAAGCCTTTTAAATTCGTAAACGGTAGCGGTAAGCATAATAACTGGTCTTTGTCTACAGATACGGGTATTAATCTTTTTAAACCCGGCAAAAAGCCTTATGAAAACAAGCTGTTTTTAACTTTTCTTGCTGCAGTTGTCAGAGCGGTTGATGAACATCAGGATTTGCTTCGTTTTTCTGTTGCGAGTGCGGGTAACGATCATAGACTTGGTGGTGATGAAGCTCCGCCGTCTATTATTTCGATTTATCTTGGACAGTATCTTGAAGAAATAATCAATTGTATAATCAAAGGCATATCTTTTGAAGGTTTAAGCGTTTCTAAAATGCATACAGGTCTTGACGTTTTGCCGGATTTCAAAGTTGATACATCTGACAGAAACAGAACTTCTCCGTTTGCTTTTACAGGAAATAAATTTGAATTCAGAATGGTTGGCTCTTCAATGTCGATTTCGTCAGCTAACGTGGTGCTTAACACTATAACTGCAGATGTTATCGGTGATTTTGTGAGCAGATTAGAAAATGCTGATGATTTTGATTCTGAACTTGATAAACTTCTCAAAGATACGTTTACTAAACATAGCAGAATAATTTTCAGCGGAAACAATTATTCTCAGGACTGGGTTGAGGAAGCTGGCAAACGTGGCTTACTTAACTTACCATCAACAGTAGATGTTTTGCCTTATTTTTCATCTGATAAAAACATTGAGTTATTTAAAAAGCACAATTTGTTCAGCGCTGTTGAAGTTAATGCGAGAAGCGAAATTGCTTATGAAAACTATACAAAAACAGTCAATATTGAAGCTCATACTGCTCTTGAAATGGCGAGAAAAGAAATTTTACCCGCTGTATTCGAATACTGTGGTAAACTTTCGCAAAATATTTATTTTAAGAATAAAATCGGCATAGGTGATTGTAAAGATGCATCAAATGTTGTTGTGGAAAAAATCAACTCACTTTCTAACGAATTTTATTTAAAAATTGAATCTCTTGAAAATGATTTGAACAACGCACCTTGTATTTCTGATGCTGTTAAATGCGCTGAATATTATGCACATATAATAATTCCTGATATGGACAAGCTCAGGGAGGTTTCTGATATTCTTGAAACTATGATACCGTCAGAAAATTGGCCGTTTCCGACTTATTCAGATCTTCTTTTTAACGTTTAATATCTGTTTAATCAGAGCCAAAAATGAATTATATTCATTTTTGGCTCTTTTATTTATATATATTATTGACAAATATTAATATTAGTTATATTATATATATTAATTTGAAAAATAGGAGTGTAAGTATGTCAGTAAAAAGTATGACCGGATATGGCAGGGCAGTTAAATCTTTTGATGGAAGAGATATTTCTATTGATATAAAATCTGTTAACCATAGATATTTTGATTTTAATTCTAAAATTTCTAAAGATTACTTTTTTCTTGAAGATAAAATTAAATCTAAAATCAATGAACATATCGTAAGAGGTAAAGTTGATTTTTATCTCTATATTGATTCAGACAAACAGGCAGGGTATGAAGTTGTTATTAATGAACAACTTGCTAAAGGATATAGTGATGCGTTTAAACTTCTGAGTAAAAAATTCAAAGTAAAAAACGATTTGTCTGCAACATTCTTTTCGAGAGTTTCTGACGTTATAAAGCTTAAAAAAGCTGAGATAGATGAAGGGGAACTTACGCAACAGGTTATGGAAGTTTTGGACGAAGCTATCTTATCGTTTAATCAGATGCGTACTATCGAAGGCAACAAGCTTTGCGAATATATTTTTGAGAATCTCGATATCATTCTTAAAACTGTATCCGAAATTGAAAGTTTAGCTCCTGAATCTATTGAAAAATATAAAATTCGGCTTAAAGCAAAACTTGATGAAGCTTTGGAAGGTAGAGAATATGACGAACAGAGAGTTATTACAGAAACCGCTATTTTTGCTGACAAAATTGATGTTGGTGAAGAAATGGTACGTCTGAGAAGTCATATTTCTCAGTTTAGAGATTTACTTAATTCAAACGGTGTTGCTGTTGGCAAGAAACTTGATTTTATTGTTCAGGAAATGAACAGGGAAATAAACACTATCGGCTCTAAATGTAACAGCATTGAAATCACTCAGAGAGTTGTTGATACTAAATCTGTTATTGAAAAAATAAGAGAACAGATTCAGAATATAGAATAGAGGCTATCTTATGAAACTTATAAATATAGGATTCGGTAATATGGTCAGCGCATCAAGAGTTATTGCAATAATAAGTCCGGAAAGCGCGCCTGTTAAAAGAATTATACAGGAAGCAAGAGATAACAGGGTTTTGGTTGATGCTACTTACGGAAGAAGAACGAGAGCAGTTATAATAACAGACAGTGACCATGTTATTCTTTCTTCTTTACAACCCGAAACTGTAGCAAACAGACTTAATGACAGTTATGACGATGAGGATTTAGAAGATGAATAAAGGTTTACTGGTTGTTGTTTCGGGTCCTTCGGGCGTAGGTAAAGGGACAGTTCTTGCTGAAATCTTCAAGCACGATTCTAACTTGGTTTATTCTGTTTCTTGTACTACAAGACATCCAAGACCCGGAGAAATTGAT
The DNA here is from genome assembly GCA_045657265.1 of Eubacteriales bacterium. Taxonomy (GTDB): domain Bacteria; phylum Bacillota; class Clostridia; order Oscillospirales; family QAKW01; genus RGIG9041. Next base: position 52,437 of record JAZOSU010000010.1, read on the forward strand.
GGTATTCAATATTTTTTTCTTACTAAGGAAGAGTTTGAAGATAATATTGCTAATGGAAAAATGCTTGAATATGCAAAGTACTGTGATAATTATTATGGTACAAAAGCTGAATATGTTGAAACGCAGAGAAACTCAGGTTTTGATGTGATATTGGAAATTGACACGCAAGGTGCTTTGCAAATTATGAAAATGTGTCCGGATGCTGTAACAATTTTTATAGCTCCGCCGTCATTTGATAAATTGAAATCAAGACTTGAAGGCAGAGGAACCGAAGAGTCTGATATAATTCAGAAACGAGTAGATGCTGCTCGTGAAGAATTATCGCGTTCTGAAAGTTATCAGTACATAGTTGTTAATGATGATTTGATAGATGCGGTTGAAGAAATTAAGGCTATTTTAAAAGCTGAAAGAATTAAAAATTATAGTAAATAATAAAATAAATTTTAGAGGTGCATAAAAATGATGTTATATCCCCCAATAAGCGAACTTGAAAACGTTACAAAAAGCAGATACGCTCTTGTTATTGTTACTGCTAAAAGAGCAAGACAATTACTTGAACTGTCTGAAAATAACAAAGTTGAACTTACAGATAAACCTGTAAAACTTGCCATTGACGATATTGCAAATGGTAAAGTCAAATGTAAAGAAATCGATATTGAATCTGTTGAGGAAATAGCTGAGTAATATGGCACTGTGCGTAAAGGTAGTAATTGATGATATAGTCAATAAAATTGACAAATTATATGATTACTATGTTCCACAGGAACTTGATGTTGATGTTCAGGTTGGAATAAGGGTAGTTGTTCCTTTTTCAAGATCAAATATGCGAAAAAATGCATTTGTTATTGAAATGTATTCTTCTGAGGAGATTTCGGGACTTAAGCCTGTGATTTCAATTGTTGATCAAAAACCATTGATTAATGAATGTCAAATTAAAATATTAAAGCTACTCAAAAACAGATATTTTATCACTTATTATCGTGCGCTTAAATCAATAGTACCAAGAGGTATAGATGTTGTATCAAAAGAAAAGTTTCTTTTAGATGATAGTGTTTGTGTTACCCATCCTGAATTTTATTCTTTTTTTAAAAAAACAAAGGGTGAGTTCAGTGTATCTGAGCTTGATTCGGAACAATTAAAAATTTTTAATAGTTTAACCGATGACGGTCGTATCAGTAAAGAAATAGTTACTAAACAAAAAATTTCGGATAAAACAGAGAAAAAGTTAGTTGTTAATCTTTTACATGGTGAAATAGAAGATGTAATTTCAAAACTTGAAAAAAGATTTTCAAAACAACAGGATTTGTTGTCTGTTTTTCTTGACTATAAAGAACTTTCTTTGAAAGATGCTCTTTACTACAGCGGTTGCAGCGAAAGTACAGTGAATACTCTTGTGAAAAAAGGTATTATTGAAATTGTCAACGAGAAGGTAAGTCGAAATCCGTATAAGGATATCGAAAAAAGATTTGATATTACTCAGATTAATCTTAGCAGTGAACAAACTGTTGTTTATGAAAACATCTGTAAACAACTTGATGAGTATAAAACACACTTGGTTCACGGTGTAACAGGTAGCGGAAAAACACTTTTGTACATTTCCATCCTTGATAAAATTATCAAGCAAGGTAAATCTGCGATTTTTATGGTTCCTGAAATTTCATTAACTCCGCAGATGCTTGAAAGATTTTACACTCGTTATGGAGAAATGGTTGCTGTAATTCACAGTGGTCTTACTCCAGGGGAGCGTACTGACGAATGGAAAAAAATTAAAGACAGTAAACAAAGTGTTGTTGTTGGAACACGAAGTGCTGTGTTTTCTCCGATAAATAATTTAGGTATTATTATCATTGACGAAGAACACGAATCGAGTTATAAATCCGAAAGTACACCTAAATATCACGCAAGAGATATATCAAAATATATTTGTAAAATCAATAATATTCCTTTAATTCTTGGTTCTGCGACGCCTTCGATAGAAAGTTTCTATTATGCCCAAAAAGGAATATACAACTATAATCTGCTAAGTAAACGTTTTAACAATAATCCTCTGCCAATGGCTGAGATTGTTGATATGAAAACATCTTTTACTGAATGTGAACAATCGTTTCTTAGTGATAGATTAGCTGAAGAAATAGAAATTAATTTAAAAAATAAAGAACAAACAATTTTGTTCCTTAACAGAAGAGGCGCTAACACTCTTGTGGGATGCAGAAGTTGTGGTTATGTTGAAAAATGTCCTAATTGCGGAATTGCTTTAACGTATCATTCTGCAAATGGCAGATGTATGTGCCATTATTGTGGCTACAACATTAAAATGTTTGAAAAATGCCCGTCTTGTTCAAGTGAACATATAAAGCGTCTTGGAGTGGGTACACAGCTTGTTTGTTCTGAACTTAGTGAAAAGTTTCCTGATGCTAAGATATTAAGAATGGATTTCGATACCGTTGGATCATACGTTGAATACGGTACAAAATTAAGTTCTTTTAAAAACGGTGATTACGATATAATGCTCGGAACGCAGATGGTTGCAAAAGGGCTTGATTTTCCAAATGTAACTTTAGTTGGTGTTCTTAATGCTGATCTTTCTTTATACGTTGAAGATTTCAGAGCAAATGAAAGAACTTTTTCGCTTCTGACTCAGGTTTGCGGAAGATCAGGCAGAGCAGGCAAAGAAGGAAGAGCTTTGATTCAAACTTATTCTTCTGATTCTGAAATAATAAGATATGCCAAGGAACAGGATTACAACAGATATTTTGATTTTGAAATCACGTTCAGAAAAGCAATGAACTATCCGCCATTTTGCGATTTGGTCCAATTTACTGTTTCTTCTTTCAGCGAAAGTAAAGCGTATAAAGACGTTATGGAATTATATAAATATATAGATAACGAATGTAAAAATACTTATTCGGATATTCCTGTTCGTCTTTTGCATCCTGTTGCTCCGAAAATTGCAAAATTTAATAAAAAATACAGATATAATCTTACGATTAAAACCAAAATTTCAAATAGGCTGTATGAATTTCTTAATGATATTTATGAACATTTTGATGTAAAAGATTTTTCTGATGTTTCTTTAAATATTAATCCAATGAACAATATATGAGGTTAAAATGGCAATAAGAGAAATTGTTAAAAATAATCTTGATTTTTTATCAAAAAAATCAAGACCTGTTGAAAAAATTGATGAAAGAATCATTCAACTTGTTGAAGATATGAAAGATACACTTATAAAATCCGGCGGCGTTGGTCTTGCTGCACCGCAGGTTGGTGTACTTAAACGTATATTTATTGTTGATGTAGGTAATGACGAGCCTGAACTAATTGAATTTATTAATCCTAAAATTTTAAAACAAAAAGGTAAAAACGATAAATATATTGAAGGTTGTCTTTCTTTTCCCGGAAGAAGCTTTAAAATCACAAGACCGCACAAAGTTACTTTAGAGGCACAAAATATAAAAGGTGAGTGGTTTACTATGGAGGCGGAAGATTTTATTGCAAGAGCATTTATGCATGAAAATGACCATCTTGATGGAATTACAATTCCACAAATCGGTAATGAGGTTTTTGAATAATGCAGATTAAAGACTTAAAAATTATTTTTATGGGAACACCTGATTTTGCATTGCCGTCATTAAAGGTTTTATATGAAACTTGCAATGTTTCTGCTGTGTTTTGTCAGCCTGATAAAGTTAATTCAAGAGGCAATAAAGTAATTTATGGACCAGTAAAAGAGTTTGCGCTTGAGAATAATATTCCGGTCTATCAGCCCGAAACATTTAAAAACGAATCCTGCCTTGAGCTTTTAAAAGAATTAGCTCCTGATATGATTGTTGTTGCGGCATATGGCAAAATATTACCGAAATACGTTCTTGATTATCCGAAATATGGCTGTATTAACATTCACGGTTCTATTTTACCAAAATACAGAGGTGCATCACCAATACAGGCAGCTATTCTTAACGGTGATAAAGAAACCGGAATAACCATTATGAAAATTTCTGAAGGTCTTGATTCCGGCGATATAATTTATGTTAAGAAAATTGATATAAAACAATACGAGACAACAGGTGAACTTTTTGACAGAATGAGCGTTCTCGGTTCTTGCTGTATATTGGAAGCTATTGAACTGATTATATCAGGCAAAGCAACATATACTAAACAAAACGATGCTGAAAGTTCTCACGTTTCAATGATTACCAAGGATAAAGGAAATCTTGATTTTACTAAATCTGCCAAAGAAACGCTTTATCTTATACACGGACTTAATCCTTGGCCCTCTGCTTTTGTAAATACAGTATATGGACCGCTTAAGATTCATCGTGCCATAGAAGGCGGAAATACAAACGAAAAGCCAGGTGTGGTTATAAGCATTTCTAAAACGGGTATAGAAGTTGCCTGTGCAGACGGCAAGAGTGTAATTATAACAGAACTTCAAAAACCGGGTAAAAAGAAAACAGATGCGTTTTCTTTCTCGCTTGGTACAAAAATTGATGCGGGAACTCTTTTGTCTGATATTTAGGAGAAAATATGTTTTATTATGATTATCAATCACTTGTAATTTTGTTTCCTTTAATGATTTTTTCTTTTATCATTCAAGGAATTATGAACTCAACTTATACCAAATATTCTAAAATTAACAATTCAAAAAACATTACAGGCGCACAAATTTCAAGAATGATACTTGAATCTGCAGGGATAAACAATGTTTCTGTTGAACTTGTAAGCGGAAGACTCAGCGACCATTTTGATCCCACTAAAAACGTTATACGTTTGTCTAACGATGTTTATAACGGCACTTCTGTATCAGCGATTGGTGTTGCGGCACACGAAACAGGCCACGCTTTGCAATACGCTAACGGCTATGTTCCTATGAAAATTCGTTCCGCTGTTGTAGGTATTACAAATTTTAGTTCAAAACTTTTATATATTCTTATGATTTTGAGTATAATCATTGCAGTGCCTGTGATTTGCGATATAGCGGTGCTTTGTTTTGCTGTTCTTTTCTTTTTTCAACTTATTACTTTGCCTGTTGAATTTAATGCAAGTACCAAAGCAATAACTCAGATTACAAAATTCGGATATACAGATAAAGACCTTTCGGGTGTTAAAAAAGTATTATTTGCCGCTGCTATGACCTATTTTGCGGCAATGCTTTATTCTTTAGGACAGTTAATTACATTCTTTATGAGGACACGAAACAGAAGATGAAGATTGATGCAAGAAAATCAGTTCTTGATGCTTTAATTGAATACGAAAGAAACAGTACGTTTACAAATCTTGCACTCAAAAAATATTTGCGTGATGTCTTTGATGAACGTGATAAAAAGTTTATATCAGCTTTGTTTTACGGTGTTGTAGAAACAAAACTTTTACTTGATTACTATATATCTAAAGTATCAAGTGTTAAGCTTAAAAAAATAAATTTGGTTGTACTGAATATTTTGCGTATGGGGTTATATCAGATAATGTTTTTATCTGTGCCGAAAAGTGCAGCTTGCAATACGTCAGTTGAACTTGCTAAAAACAACGGACAGTATAAAAGTTCTGGTTTTGTTAATGCAATTCTCAGAAAATTAGCTGATAATTACGATAATATAAGTTTGCCAAATGAAAACACAAAAGAATATCTGTCTGTTAAATATTCTATTTCTGAAAAAAATCTTAATGTTTTGATTGACACTTTTGGTAAACAAGGCTTTATTGATTTCATGGAATCTGGCAAAGATATTCAGGATTCTGTTTACGCTGCAGTTAATCTTAAGAGAACAACAGCTGATGATTTGATTAAAAACTTTGAAAAAGAAAAAATATCAGCCTCTAAAACTAATTTAGAAGGTTTGATTAAAATCAATAGTTCAATTAATGTTGAAAATTCCGACTCATATAAACAAGGATTGTTTCACGTCATTGGTTTTCCATCTTTTATAACTGCAATGAATGCAAAGCTCAATGATGGTGATATTGCTTTTGATATGTGTTCTGCTCCAGGTGGAAAAACTTTTGTTATGTCGTATAATTGTGATGATTCTTCAAAAATTTTCGCTTTTGATTTACACGAACATAAAATAAACAATATGATTGATAGTTGTAAAAGACTTGGCATAAAAAATGTTTTTCCGAAAACTATGGATTCATCAGTTTTAAATAGCGAACTTTCTGAAAAAGCAGATGTGATTTTATGTGATGTTCCTTGCAGTGGTCTTGGCATGATATTTAAAAAACCAGATATTAAATATAAAGAAGTTGATTTCGATTCGTTAACATCTGTTCAATATAAGATTCTCTCAAATGCTTCTGTATATTTAAAAAAAGGCGGAAGATTAATTTATTCAACTTGTACTGTAAATAAAAATGAAAACAATGTTATTATAAATAAATTCCTTGAAAATAATAGAGATTTTTCTTTGGCTGATAGTGAAATTTATAATAATTTTTCTGGCGAGGCTCTATTTATGCCAAATCAGGATTTCAGTGATGGATTCTTTGTCGCTGTACTTTATAAAAATTAACTGAGGTGTTTAAAATCAAACCGGATATTCGTTCATTTACATATTCTGAACTTGAAAATTTTATAATTAATCTTAATTTACCAAAATTTAGGTGTAAACAAATTTTCAAATGGCTCCATACAGGTGTTGAAAGCTTAGACGAGATGACAAATCTTTCTAAAGATCTCAGATTAAAACTTTCTGAGGTTTCTGATATTTATCCTGTTAAAGTTTATAAGAAATTTGTTTCAAAACTTGATGGTACCGTAAAGTTTTTATATGAACTTTACGATGGAAACTATATTGAAACTGTTGTTATGAAATATAATCACGGTTATTCAATTTGTGTTTCAAGTCAGGTTGGCTGCCGAATGGGTTGCGAATTTTGTCAATCTACTAAATCGGGTCTGATTCGCTCATTATATCCCGGTGAAATTTTAGGACAGATTTTTACTGCTCAAAAAGAACTTGGGATAAGAATTTCAAATATCGTTATGATGGGAATCGGTGAACCACTCGATAACTATGATAATGTTGTTAAATTTCTGGAACTCGTTAATCATCCGGAAGGAATTAATATTGGCTATAGACATATATCACTTTCAACTTGTGGTTTGTGCGAAAAAATAATAAAACTCGCAGATTTGAATTTACCGATTACGCTTTCAATTTCTCTTCATTCAGCTTTTGATGAGAAACGTACTAAGATGATGCCAATTAATAAGAAATACAATATAAGCCAACTTTTAGATGCTTGTAAAAGTTATCAAAGTAAGACGGGTCGACGTATTTCTTTTGAATATGCTTTGATTTCAGGTGTTAATGATACTGCTGAAGATGCAGAGATGTTAGTTAAAAATTTAAATGGAATTATGCATCATATTAATATTATTCCTGTTAACAAAATTGAAAATGGTGTATATTGTCCTCCTGATATTAAAGCTGTTGATAAATTTTGTAAGAAATTAAACACTCTTGGTTCTAATTCAACTGTAAGACGAACTTTAGGTTCGGATATTTCTGCTTCATGTGGGCAGCTAAGAAGTAAATATGATAAAGAAAGAGGTGAGTGAGCTTGGTAATTTATGGTACCAGCAATGTTGGTAAAATTCGAAAAGATAATCAGGATTCTTATCTGTTTGATACTTTTGATACAAACTGCGGTTTTGCTGTGGTTTGTGATGGTATGGGAGGTGCAAGCGGAGGAAAAACAGCAAGTCTGACAGCTGTCAATATTTTTGCTTCTAATCTTGCTAATCTTTCAGAAGATTGCTCAGGCGATGATGTTTATGAAATATTAAATAAAGCTATAGATAAAGCTAATTTTGATATATATTCCAAAGCTATTAAGGATGATTCACTGCACGGGATGGGTACTACTCTTGTTTCTACAGTGATTGTAAACGATTCAGCTTATTTTACTAATATCGGAGATAGTAGGGCATATTTATTGCGTGATGGTAAACTAAAAAGAATAACGCGCGATCATTCTGCAGTGCAGGAACTTGTTGATCAGGGTCTTTTGACAGAACATCAAGCTCGTAATCATCCTAATAAAAATATTATTACTCGAGCTCTTGGCGTTGATAAAGTGATCAAATATGATTTTTTTGTCGAAAAACTTGAAAAAGATGATATTATAATAATGTGTACAGATGGAGTTACAAATCATGTAGACGATTTGGAAATTCCTTTTGAAATAATCAAACAACAAAATTTAGAAACAGTTCCTCAGAAGCTGGTTGAACTTGCTAACCAAAGAGGCGGTTCAGATAATTCTACTGTTGTAATAATCAAAATTTAGGAGGTTAAATCAAGTGGATAAATTTATCGGTAAAACATTAAATGACAGATATATATTAACAGAGATAATCGGTATTGGCGGAATGGCAGTTGTTTATAAAGCTTTTGATAGAGTTGTAAACAGAGTTGTAGCTGTAAAAATTCTTAAAGAAGAGTTTATGTCAGATGCTCAGTTCAGACGTAGATTCACTAACGAATCAAAAGCAATCACTATGCTTTCTCAAAATAATATTGTTGACGTTTATGATGTATGTCTTGAAGGGGATATGATGTATATCGTTATGGAATACATAGACGGTATTACACTTAAAGAATATCTCGATAAAGTAAAAGTACTTGATTGGAAAGAAGCTGCTTTTTATATTAAGCAGATTTTAAAAGCTATGTCTCACGCTCATGAACGCGGCATTGTTCACAGAGATTTAAAACCTCATAATATTATGCTTCTTCGTGATGGCACAATTAAAGTGACTGATTTCGGTATTGCAAAGCTATCGAAATTTGATACTCAGACAATTACAGACAAAGCCATTGGTTCTGTTCATTATATTAGTCCTGAACAGGCAAGTGGTGACAGAACAGATGAAAAGACAGATATTTATTCTGTTGGTGTAATGTTCTATGAAATGATCACGGGAACTTTGCCTTTCATAGCTGACAGCCCTGTTTCAGTTGCTTTGATGCAAGTTCAGGCTCAACCTAAACTTCCGAGAGAAATTAATCCCGAAATTCCTGCCGGTATCGAAGAGATCACAATTAAAGCCATGATGAAAAATCCCGAAATGCGTTATTCGTCTGCTCTTTTGATGTTTAATGACATTTTGGCTGTTGAAGAAAATCCGGAAATGGTATTTGGTTATCTTGATTTTTCTGAAGAAATTGTTGATTTACCTGAAGAAAAATACTCTGACTACAATATTAATGAAAATACTGTTGAAGATGAAACGGCAACTGAATTTGAAGAGGATTCAGAAGAGGCAGAAGAATCAAAATTTAAAGCTTTCTGGATTCCTATTATCAGTGGTATTGGAACCGCTATATTAGTCGTTGCTTTGGTTGCTGCCGGAATTATATATTTCCCTGAACTTAAAAATTCTGTTGCTTCAACAACAGGTACAGTTGAAATGGTTACTGTACAGAATTATGTAGGTCAGGATTACGACGCTATTTTTAAAGAAAATGCTACAGGCCTTAAATTTGAAAAAGTAAATATTCTTAGTGAACAACCTAAAGGTCAGATTTTGTCACAAGAACCTGCAGCAAATACTGAAGTAGAAAAAGGTTCAACAATCACTTTCCAGGTAAGTACAGGCGTTGAAACAGTTCAGATTCCAGATGTCACAAACAAACACTATCAGGTAGCAATGGATGAACTTTTTGATTTAGGTATACTTTATAAAACAGCGTTTATTTCACACGATACAATTAAAGAAAACTATGTTGTAAAAACTGACCCTGCAGCATTCACAGAAATTCAGTCAGATTCAACAATTACAATTTATATTAGCTCAGGTCCCGATATTGTTACTGTCGAAGTACCTGATCTTATAAAGAGAAACGTTGATGACGCTGTTGAAAAGCTGTCTGCAGTTAATCTTAAAGCTGATAAACTTTATGAATATGATGAAACAGTTCCTGTAGATTGCATTATCAGTCAGAATAAAGAAGCAGGAGCAATTGTTGAAGAAGGAACAACAATTGAAATTACAATAAGTCTCGGACCAAAACCTGAGGACGAGAAGAACCCTGAAGACGAGAAAAATCCTGAGGATGAAAAGAATCCTGAGGGTGAAAAGAACCCCGAAGACGAGAAAAATCCTGAGGGTGAAAAGAACCCCGAAGACGAGAAAAATCCTGAGGATGAAAAGAATCCTGAGGGTGAAAAGAACCCCGAAGACGAGAAGAATCCTGAGGATGAAAAAAATCCTGAAACAGATGCCCCCACTGATGGTGAGGTTGAAAATCCGGACGATAATTCAAACGAGGGAAATGAATCGACAGATGAAAATTCCAATGGTGAATCAGATGCTGAAAAGCCTTCTGATACCACAACAGCAGAGAATAATTAATTCACATTATCTCTGTTGTGGCGTTTAATGATATTTTAATAATCGGAGTAATTATGAATAGAACTAAAGAAAGAATTGCGGCATTTGAAATTATTTTTACTTTTCCATTTAACAGTGAAAAGAATATCAATGAAATATTAATTAGTTATTGTCAGCATAAAGAAGAATTTCAACTTACAGAGTATATCAGCACAACTGTAAAAGGTGTTGCTGATAATATTGAAAAAATTGATATTCTTATTAAGAATAATATTAAATCAAGAAAATTCGAGCGACTTGATAATGTGTGTCTTGCCGTTATGCGTCTTGGTGTGTACGAAATGTTATTTAATGATGACATCCCTACAAGTGTCGCAATAAACGAGGCTATAGAGATTATTAAAAAATATGATGATAGTCTTTCGGCTTTTGTGCATGGTAATCTTGCTATTATTTCTAAGGCTGAAATATGAGTAAAATTTTATCTTTTGATACAAGTAACTATACAACTTCAGCTTGTGTATTTGATACAAATTCAGGAATTGTTTGGGAGAACAGAATTATGTTACCTGTAACTACAGGTCAGTGCGGTTTACGACAAAGCGAAGCTGTTTTTTTACATAATAAAAATCTAACTACGCTCTTTGACAACATTCCGAAATTTGATGTTGATTACGTTGCAGTAAGTAACTGTCCATCTGAACGTAGTAATTCATATATGCCTTGTTTTGTTGTCGGTACAAGCTTTGCAACAAGCATTTCACGAATTTTAGATGTACCGCTTTATATGTGTTCACATCAGAAAAACCATATTGGTGCAGCAGCTTATTCAGGAAGATGCACAGATATTTTGAAAGATGAATTTTTTGCTTTTCATATTTCAGGAGGCACCACTGATATTTTGCATTGTGTAAATAATAACGGTGTTGTTGAAATTCATAAAATCGGAGGTACTGCTGATATTAGCTGCGGTCAACTTATTGACAGAACAGGAGTTATGCTTGGTTTTTCTTTTCCGTGTGGAAGGTACGTTGATGAGTGCTCAAATGGAAATCTTAGTGGTAAAATTAAGATTAGCAAAAACGAATTTTATTATAACTTTTCCGGTTTTGAAAATAAAATAGCTGAATTCTATGATGAAGGTATGGATAAAACAGAAATTTGCAATTTCTCTTTAGATGTTGTATATACTTTTCTTTTTGATTCGATTATCAGTCTTAAAAAATATTATAAAGATATACCTGTAATTTTATCCGGTGGTGTTATGTCTAACAAACATATTTCTTCTATGATTCTGGAAAAATTCAATGACGTATATTTTGCCGAAAAGAAATATTCTGTAGATAACTCTCTCGGTACTGCATATATGTGTGCTTTTGAAAGGGGACTGTTAAATGAGTGAAAATGTTATTACAGTTAGCGGTCTTACCAAATATATTAAAAATATATTAGAGAATGATAATAATTTGATATCTTTTACCGTATCAGGTGAAATTTCAAATCTTACTGTTCATAGGACAGGTCATTTATATTTTGCTTTAAAAGATGAACATGCTGTAATTAATGCCGTAATGTTCAGAAGCTGCGTTGCAGGACTTAAATTCAAACCTGAAAATGGAATGAAAGTAATTGCTAAAGGAAAAATTACTGTTTTTGAACCTGCAGGCAGATATCAGATTTTGGTTACATCTATGCAAATTGACGGAATAGGCGATTTATACGTTGCTTATGAGCTTTTAAAGAAGAAACTCGAAGCAGAAGGATTGTTTTCACAATCGCATAAAATACCTCTTCCTAAAATACCAAAAACAGTTGGTGTAATCACATCGCCAACAGGTGCGGCAATCAGAGATATAATAAATGTTTTAGGCAGACGTTTTCCGTATAGTGAAGTTTTACTTTATCCGTCTTTGGTACAAGGTGAAAATGCACCTTCAGAGCTTATAAATGCTTTACGCTTTTTTGAAAAAACAAAGTGTGCAGAAGTCGTTATTATCGGAAGGGGTGGTGGCTCAATTGAAGATTTGTGGGCGTTTAATAATGAGCAACTTGCTCGCTATATTTTCGATATGACTGTTCCTATTGTTTCAGCGGTTGGTCACGAAATAGATTTTACTATTTGCGATTTTGTTGCAGATATGAGAGCACCTACGCCATCTGCTGCTGCAGAAATCGCGGTACCTGACACTAATGAACTTCTTACGAAATTTGATAATGTAAACAAACGATTAAAACTTAATTTGTTAAAACATACCGAAAATGCTCAAAATAAATTTGACAGTTTATTAAAATCCCGTGTTTTTACAGATTCTGATTTTATGTTTGAACACAGAAATCTTTTGCTTGACCATAATAATGAAAAACTTTTTAAATCGCTGGAACTTTCTGTTGCAAAATCTGAATCTTCATTTGAAAAAATTGCTTCAAAACTTGATGCGCTTAGTCCGTTGAAGATTATTTCAAGAGGATATTTGTTCGCAAGAAATTCTCAAAATGAAATTGTAAAATCAATAGATGATTTAAAAGAAAATACAGGTATTAATTTAAAACTTTCTGACGGCAGTGCGAAATGCACTGTTGATCAGATAATTAAGGATGTATAATATGGAAAATAATATTACGTTTGAACAGGCTTTGGCAAAACTTGAAAAAATAGTTCGTGATCTTGAAAGCGGTGAAATACCGTTGGAAGAATCAATAAAGCTTTTTGAAGAAGGTGTTAAGCTTTCGGGTGTTTGTTCTTCTTTACTTAAAGAAGCTAAACAAAAAGTTGAAATTCTTATTGATAACGGAACTAACATTACAAAGGAAGCTTTTAAAGCCAATGAATAAATATAAATCTTTGATTGAAAAAATCAATAATCATTTAGATAAGATTTCTTTGTATGATAATTCTTCATTTGAAATTTTATCAAAGGCTCAGCGTTATTCTTTGATGTCTGGTGGAAAACATCTCAGGGCATTGATTTTGCTTCAGACGGCATCAATTGGTAAAATCAATGTTGATGATATACTTGATTTTGCATCTGCAATCGAAATGGTTCATACATATTCACTGATTCACGATGATTTACCGGAAATGGACAATGATGATTTAAGACGCGGTGTTGCAACCTGCCATAAAAAATTCGGTGCTGATATTGCTCTTTTAGCAGGTGATGCTTTACTTACTAAAGCTTTTAACGTCATTGCTAACAATTCTTCTTTTTCATCTGATATCAAACTTGAATGTATTAAAATTCTTTCAGATGCTTGCGGTGAAAAAGGAATGCTCGCAGGTCAGACTATTGATAAAATCAGTGAAAACAAAAAAATCAGCTATGAGCAGTTATCGGAATTGCACTCGAGAAAAACAGGCGATATGTTTTTAGCAAGTGTAAAAATGGGGTGTGTTTTAGGTAATGTAGATTGTAAAACATCAAGATTGCTTGAACAGTATATGTCTTTACTTGGTATAGCTTTTCAAATTAAAGATGATATTTTAGATGTCACCTCTACTCGGGAACAACTTGGCAAACCAATTAATAGTGATATTGAGTGCCAAAAATCTACATTTGTTAGCCTTTTTGGTTTAGAAAAATCAAAAGAATTATTAAACGAGAAAATAAAACAAGCTTTGGAAATAGCAAAACAAATAAACAATCAGTTTTTTGTTGATTTGGCGATTTTTTTTGAACAAAGAACTATGTGATTAATCGGGGTTATATGGAATATAGAATGCTTAAAAAATTAAATAGCATAGATGTTCTTAAATCAATGAAAGTTGATGAACTAAAAAAACTTGCGGAAGAAATAAGAAATTCTCTTATTGTAAATGTTTCAAACACAGGCGGACATCTTGCAAGTAATTTGGGTGTTGTTGAACTTACTATTGCTGTACATAGAGTATTCAATTCTCCAAAAGATCAAATTGTTTTTGATGTTGGACATCAATGTTATGTTCATAAAATTCTTACAGGCAGATATGAAGAATTTAAATCTCTTAGAAAAAAAGATGGGATTTCCGGATTTCCAAACCCTGATGAAAGTGTACATGATATTTTCAAATCGGGACACAGCTCAACTTCAATTTCAGCAGCTTTAGGACTTGCAAGTGCTAACAGTATAAATAATGTTGATTCTACAACCGTTGCAGTTATAGGTGATGGTTCAATGACGGGCGGTCTTGCATATGAAGGTTTAAATAATGCGGGAAATTCGGGTAAAAAATTAGTTGTTATTCTCAATGATAATAAAATGAGTATTTCCGAAAATGTCGGTTCCATTTCTAAAACCTTGCTTAGACTCAGAAGTAAAAGCGGTTATTTTAAAGTTAAAGATTTTTTATCTGACATTTCAACTAAAACTCCGTGTATAGGCAAACCACTTTACAGATGGTTGGTCAAACTAAAATCAGCTATAAAGCATTATTTTTATTCTCCTAATATATTTGAAAGTATGGGCTTTAAATATTTAGGACCTATTGATGGACACAATATTGAATTATTAGTCAGAATGTTAGATAGAGCTAAGTCATTGGAATGTCCGGTACTTATTCATGTTAAAACCAAGAAGGGAAAAGGTTATAGTTTTGCTGAAAACCAACCTCATAAATTCCATGGTGTTGGCGAATTTGATATAGGTACAGGAACAACTAATGCATCTGAAATTGTTACTTTTTCCGATGCATTTGGAAGAAGTCTTCTGTCTTTAAGCGATAAAAATAATAAAATTTGCGCTATTACTGCCGCTATGGGTGATAGCTGCGGTTTAAAAACATTTAAGTTCAAATATCCCGACCGTTATTTTGATGTTGGTATAGCAGAACAACATGCGGTTACTTTTGCGTGTGGTCTTGCTAAAAACGGATTTATTCCGGTTTTTGCTGTCTATTCTACATTTTTGCAAAGAGCATATGATCAGATTATTCACGATATTTCTTTGCAAAAGTTAAAAGTTATTTTTGCTATTGATCGCGCAGGTATTGTAGGTAGCGACGGCGAAACTCATCAAGGACTTTTCGATGTACCTATGCTTCTTCCTATACCTAATATTAAAATTTACTCACCAGCAACTGCTTCTGAACTTGAATATTCACTTAGTTTTGCAGTAGAAAAATGCGAAACATCAGTTGCTATAAGATATCCTAAAGCTAACGCAATTAATTATTCCGATTATCCTTTTAAAACATTTGATGATTGGGAACTTATTGAAAATTTTTCGGATACAGTTGTTATTTCATACGGCTTTGAAATTCATGAAGTGATAAAAGCTGTAAAATCAATTCGTGTCGATCTTTTGAAATTAAATCTTATCAACGAGTTTTCCCACGAGTTGTTGTTCGCACTTGATAAATATAAGAAAATTGTTTTTGTTGAAGAAGGTTATTTGATTGGTGGTGTAGCAAGTCTTTTGTTATCTAAACTTAATGAGAGGGGAATCAAAGGGGAATTTCATGTTATTGCTATTGAGAACGGTTTTATAAAACATGCTCTTCAAAGTGAATCAAAGAAAGAGTTATCTTTGGATTCTGACTCAATTGCCAAAAATCTTCATGAAATACTTTCTGATTAATTATGAGACTTGATTTGTTTCTTGTGAAAAATAATTTTTGTGAAAGCAGAAATAAAGCTACAACTTTAATTTCTTCCGGTTCGGTCAGTATAAACGGTAAACAGATTATGAAAAATTCTTACGAGGTTACCGAAGACGATAAAGTGATTGTGAATTCGGATTCTAAAATATACGTTGCCCGCTCCGCAACTAAACTTATTACTGCTATTGAAAAATTTGGTATAGATTTTAATAATAAAACCGTTGTTGATTTAGGTGCTTCTACAGGTGGTTTTTGTCAGGTAATGCTTGAAAATAATGTGCGTAAAATCTATGCTGTAGATATCGGTACAAGTCAGCTTCACCCTTTAATTAAGGAAAATGATAAAGTTGTTAATCTTGAACACACTAATGCAAGATATATTTCTGCTAATATTTTTGATGAAGAGATTGATATAATTACCTGTGATTTATCATTTATTTCTTTAAAACTTGTTTTAAATTCTGTAATGTCTGCTTTAAAAGAAAATGGTGAGTTTATTTGCCTTGTTAAACCTCAGTTTGAAGTTGGAGAAAGCAAGATAGGTAAAAACGGTGTTGTCAAAAACAAAAAATATCAGCTTGATGCTGTGTGTGGCATTTGTGATTTTGCTTATGATTTAGGATTTGAAATATGTGACATCGCTTTTTCAGGTCTTGCGGGTGAAAGCGGTAACAGAGAATTTCTTTTGTATATGAAAAAGAGCAATATAAGACGCAAACTTGATAGTACTTTTATTGAAAAAGTTGTTTTAGGTGATTGAAATGAAAAAAATCGGTATAATTGTTAACAATAAAAAAGACAAAGATTTTAAATATCTGAAATATCTCACTAAACTTTTGTGTGATTCGGGATATACTCCTGTTGTTACTAATGAATACAGAAGTGTTCTTCCTGAAAAAAATTACATAAAAACATCACTTGAAGATATGTTTAAAACCGTTTCACTTGTAATTACGCTTGGCGGAGATGGTACTCTTTTGAATATTGCTGACATGGCAGTGCGCTATGATGTGGCAGTTTTAGGTGTAAATCTTGGTATGCTCGGTTATCTTGCTCAATTAGATAAATCAGACATTGATAAAATTCCGCTTGTATTAGATAGTGAACTGAAATTACAAAAAAGAATGATGCTATATGTTGAAGTTTTCAGAAACGGAAACAAAGTATATGGATATTCTGCTTTGAATGATGCCGTAGTAACAAGAAGTGCCGTTCTTAAACCTATTTCTATAGAATTATATGCAGATACAGGTATAATTGCAGAATATTATTGTGACGGTTTGATCTTTTCGACTCCTACAGGTTCTACTGCGTATACTCTTAGCGTAGGCGGTCCTGTTATGGATCCCACAATGGAAGCTATTGCGGTTTCAGCAGTTGCTCCTCATTCATTATCTGCACATTCTTTGGTGTTTAACAGTGATAAGTCGCTTGAATGTAAAGTTATTACAAATAAATCTGTCAATTCTTTGATAAGTGTTGACGGAAGACATGTTTTTTATTTGCAACCAAACGACAAAATAGTTGTCAGAAAAAATGAAAATTATCTTAAACTTGTTCAATTGACAAATTGTGATTTTTATACAGTTTTAAAACATAAATTTAGTTCAAGAGGAAAGAAAAATGAAAACTAAACGACTTGAAAGAATTAAAGAATTAATAACTACTAATGACATTTCAACACAAGATATGTTGGTTGAAATGTTGAATGATGACGGTTATAATGTTACTCAGGCTACTGTTTCGCGAGATATAAAAAAATTAGGTCTGTCAAAGGCTTTTGAAAATGGCGTAAATAAGTACGTACTTAAAAGCGAAGCTCATAGCAGTCATGATTATTTGATGTTTAAAAACGGCACGATTTCTATTTCGCCTGCTCAAAACATTGTAGTAATCAAATGCAAAGCAGGGCTTGCAAATGCTATTTGTGTTTTCCTGGATGAACTTGAACTTGTTGGTTTGGTGGGAACACTTGCAGGAGATGATACGATTTTTCTCGCTACATCTGATAATAATGCGGCACTTGAAATTTGTTCGGTATTAACAAAAAAACTTTAAGGAGGGAAATAATATGCTTTTAAGTCTGCATATTGAAAATATAGCTATTATAGAAAAAACAGATATTGACTTTTCTTGTGGCTTCAATGTGCTTACCGGTGAAACAGGTGCCGGAAAAAGTATTATTATTGACTCTATTAATTTTTTGCTTGGAAATAAAAGCGCCAAAAATCTTATACGTTCAGGTCAGGATTATGCCTTTGTTAGTGCAGTGTTTACTGAATTTAACGATTATCAAAAAAATATATTGAAAAATAATGATATATTTCCCGATGACGATGGAAATATTATAATTTCAAGAAAAATTTCTGCAGATGGACGTAGTTATTCTAAAATTAATGGTTGTGCGGTTTCTGTTGCTAATTTAAAAAATATTTCAGGTGTTTTTATAAATATTCATGGACAACACGATGGCTCTAAAATTTTAAATTCAGCATCTCATATTGATTTTTTAGATGAATATTGCTGTGATTATAAACTTATTGAAGAGTACCGTTCACAATATGAATACGTAAAAAATGTCAGAAACCACATTACAAAATTAAGCGAAATAAAAGATTCCAAACAACAACTCGAAGAAACTCTTATATATAAAATCAACGAAATCGAACAATGTAATCTCAAGGTTGGTGAATTGGAAAAATTAAAGTCTTTATCTGTTGTTGCAAACAACGGTGCGAAAATTCTAAATTCTTTACAAAATTGTGATAATTTATTATCAAATGAAGAGCGTGGTGTAAGTGATTCTGTAGCTTCTTTGATTTCCGAATTTGAAATTCTCGGCAATTTTTTTGATGATTCAAATGCTTTGGTTGAAATTATAAAAAACATAAAAGCAGAGCTTGATGATGTTTCTGAATACATAAACAAGAAACTTGATGAATATGAAGATTTCAATTTATCTCCTGATTTTATTGAAGGTAGAATTTATCAGATAGAAAAAATCTTGTCCAAATATAGTGATGAGCAAAATGCCTTGAATAAGCTTAAGGAATATAAAGAACAGCTTAATAAACTTGAAGATAATGAATATGAACTTGAACAGGCTTATGCTGAATATAAAACGGCAATTTTAAAACTTGAGCAAAAAGCTACTAAACTATCCGAAATCAGACAAAAATATGCCAAGAAATTGTCTGGTGAAATTTCAGTTCAACTCAAGGAACTTGATATGCCTAACGTTAAGTTTTCTGTTGATGTTTCACGTAACGTTAATTCCAGAGGTGGAAATAAATATACACAAATAGGTTTTGATTGTGTTGAATTTTTGATTTCTCCCAATGCAGGGCAAGATTTAAAGCCATTATCAAAAATAGCATCTGGCGGAGAACTTTCGAGAATAATGCTTTGTCTGAAAACTGTTCTTAGCGGTGATAACGAAGAGTGTAATACTATTATCTTTGATGAGGTTGACAGTGGGGTTTCCGGAAGTACCGCTCAAAAAATCGGTATTAAGTTAAAAAAAGCGGCGAAAGATAAACAAGTGTTTTCCATCACTCATCTTGCACAAATTGCTGCGCTTGCTGATTATCATTACAAAGTAGAAAAAAATACAGACTCGGAAGTCACGACTTCTAAAATCAAACTCCTTGATGAAAATGAAAGAGTAGGAGAAGTTGCTCGTATTATGGGCGGTGTTGAAATTACACCTCAAATAATCGAAAGCGCAAAAGAACTTATAAATAATTCAAAAATATATTGACAATCATTATTTCATTATGCTATAATGCATTTTAGCCGCGTATGCCGGGTTGTAAAAATGCTTGAAGCATTGCCTGTCGTAGCGAGTTTTCTTAAAGAAAGTGAGGTGCTTTGTAATGTTCGCAATTATTGAAACAGGCGGTAAGCAGTACAAGGTGCAAGACGGAGATGTGCTTTTCATCGAAAAAATCGAAGCTGAAAATGACACAAAGTATGTTTTTGACAAAGTTGTTGCTGTTGGAGCTGATGACGGTATCAAAGTAGGTACTCCTTATGTTGACGGTGCTACTGTAGAAGCTAATGTTGTTAAAACAGGTAAAGCTAAAAAAATCATCGTCTATAAGATGAAACCCAAAAAGAACTACAGAAGAAAACAGGGTCACAGACAGCCTTACACAAAGGTTCAGATTACTGCTATTAACGCATAATGACTAAACTGATTTTTTTCAAAAACGGTGAGCATTATATCGGTTTTTCTTGTAAAGATCATTCGGGATATGCGCAGGAAGGCTACGACATTGTCTGCGCCGCAATTTCTTCTGCTGTACAGATTACAGCGGCATATTTAGAAAAATTCTTTACTCAAGATATAAAACTTACTGTAGATGAACAAAACGCGCTTATTGAAGTTAAGTGCAATGGGTTTTTTCTGGAAGCTGATAGACAGATTTCTATTTTAGAGGATTTTGTCAAAGAGCTTTCGACCCAATATTCGGATTACATTACTTTTGATTACTTGGAGGTGTGAACTATGATTAAATTCAATATACAGTTCTTTGCTCATAAAAAAGGAATGGGTTCCACTAAAAACGGTAGAGATTCTGAGTCTAAAAGACTTGGCGTAAAAAGAGCAGACGGTCAGTTTGTTCTTGCCGGTAACATTCTTGTTACACAAAGAGGAACTAAAATTCATCCCGGTACAAATGTAGGCAGAGGTTCTAACGATTCTCTCTTTGCTCTTATAGATGGAAAGGTTAAATTTGAAAGAATGGGTAAAGACAGAAAGAAAGTTTCTGTATACGCAGTAGAACAGTAATAATCAGCCTCGGATATTTCCGAGGCTTTTTTATAGGAGAAATTAAAGTGTTTATAGATGTAGCTAAAATTTATATAAAAGCAGGAAACGGTGGTGACGGAGCGGTTGCTTTTCATCGTGAAAAATATGTTGCTGCAGGTGGACCTGACGGTGGTGACGGTGGCAAGGGTGGCAATGTTGTTTTTGTTACAGACAACAATATGAATACTCTCATGGATTTTAAGTATAAACGTAAATATGTCGCAGAAAACGGTCAGAACGGCGGTAAAAATAATTGTTCCGGTGCCAGTGGAAAGGACCTGATCATCAAAGTGCCAAACGGCACCATTATTAAAGATGCAAAATCCGGACTTATAATTAAAGATATGTCAGGCGTTGAATCTTTTATTGTAGCCAAAGGTGGTAATGGTGGATGGGGCAATCAGCACTTTGCTACATCTACAAGACAGATTCCTCGTTTTTCTAAACCGGGTGAACCCGGACAGGAACTTGAAGTTAGTCTTGAACTTAAGCTTATAGCTGATGTTGGTATAATTGGTTTCCCGAATGTTGGAAAATCAACTTTTCTTTCGGTAGTATCTTCAGCTAAACCTAAAATTGCAAATTATCACTTTACTACAATCGAACCAAATCTTGGAGTTGTAAAAACAAAAACAGGTGATAGTTTTGTAATTGCAGACATTCCAGGAATTATAGAAGGAGCTAGTGAAGGCGTAGGGCTTGGAATTCAATTTTTAAGACATGTTGAAAGAACACGTTTATTACTTCATGTAATAGATGCTTCTGGAATAGAGGGTAGAGATCCTGTACAAGATTTTTATACTATAAATGAAGAATTAAAAAGTTATAGTGAAAAATTAAGTACAAGAAAACAAATAATAGTAGCAAGTAAAATTGATATTATGCAAGACGAAGAAGGCCTAAATAAATTAAAAGAACTTGCTCAAAAAGAAGGATTAGAATTATTCCAAATTTCAGGAGTTACAGGTCAAGGTCTTCCA
>JAZOSU010000011.1:0-6661 GCA_045657265.1 Eubacteriales bacterium
TTGCATAACGGGCAAAGTTGCATAATGTTCAAACAATTACAAAACAAGGAGGAATAAAACTATGAGAGCTTATTCAAGAAATCAGTTTGCAGAACTTGATTTTGATGGAAAAGAATATGAGTTTAACGAGCAGGAAGGCACTTTCACGGGTACACTTGTCTGCAAGAAATGGGGCAAAAAAAGTAACATAATTGCCTATGTCGATTTCGATGACGGACGAAAGATAATGACAACTGCTTTCACAGAACCGGGCAATTATCTTGGTATTCCTGAAATTGAACTCGGTTCAAGAATTAAGCTGACATTTGCACCGAATAAAAGGCACAATGTTCGTTTGAAATCAGTTGAAGTAATTGAATAATTATCACATTGGGCAGAGTGTAAAAACTCTGCCCGTAATTTATGGAGGTCAATATGAGAAACAAAGAAACTGAAAAGCTTTTTAAGCTTGCTTATACGGATGCGATGACGGGTGTATATAACGGTAACGCATACGAAGAAAAGCTTGAAAAACTCAACAAAGCAAATGCAAGACTTGATAACATAATGGTTGTCATCGTGGACCTTGATAGACTTAAATGTATAAACGATACATACGGACATCGTACAGGTGACGATGCAATAAAAACTGTTGCCGATTGTATTGTTAGAACGGTTGGCAAAAAGGCTGACATATATCGTATCGGCGGTGATGAATTTGTTTGTATAGCAGAAAGGGATATTTCTTCTTACATTGCCGAATTAAGAGATTTAATCAGTTTTGTAGGAAAGGAAAAACTGTATCCTCTTTCTGTTTCGCTCGGATATTCAAGATTTGATACAAGGAAAGACAAAAGCATTGATGACCTGATCAAACATTGTGACAAGAAATTATATGATGCTAAAAAAAGAAAGGCGGTAAAGTAATATGCTTTTTGTAATAAGAAAGTCAGACAATAAAGATAATTTTTCATTCAGCACAAATACTTCTCCATTGGAAAACGCAGACTTGTGGATGGAAGGATATTATTATCATCGTTTGGATTTAAGTATTTTTAATGAAGATGATAAAGTTAAAATTGCTGATTTGGTAATTTATTGTTTCGACCTTAAAAAAATCGAGGATAGTGAAGTGGACTTAGAATATGTAGCAGATTCAATCAATGCTGATGTAGATTCTTCTATGGCGATTTTATCAGCAGCCAAACTAATTCCTGATAATGTATGCGAAAAGCCTATGCTATGTTATATTGATAAACTTTATATAAAGCCAAAATTCAGGCACAAGGGACTTGGAAGTTGGCTTATGAAAAATGTTGCGGAGCTTATAAAGTTTTACTACGATAAGGAGCCGTATGGGTTTGTTATTTATCCACGCCCCCTTGATGGACGAAATCCTGACGATATAAATGAGAGGCTTGATACAACAAGCGAAATGTATCAACTCATGGTTGGCTTGATCGTCAAAAACGGATTTTATGAAATCAATGAAACAAATTATTTTTTCAAAAAATGTGAAAGAGAGATTTAAGTGGAGGTGATTTGTTTTGAGTGAAAAAGACATCAAGACGAAACCCAAACAATCCCCAAAGTCAAAAGGTTCTCCCAATATGCCGAAAGTTGCGGTCAAGAGAAAAGATGCAGTAGTAAATACTGTTAAAGATGCAAAAGCCGTGATGAAAGATACACTTGTAAAGAAAGCGGTTGAATCAAAGCTTGGCACAGAACAAGGCTATTCAGAACCCCAAGAGGCTGATACAGAAGCTTCAGAACGAGTTGAAAGTGCTGCTTATACAACTGCCGATACAGTTTATCATAAAGGCAAGACTTTTACGCAAAACAAAATCAAAGAGCACATACAGAAGGTTAAAACACGGGAAAATGAAGCACCTGAAAATCAGGAACCCACACCGGAAGAACACGAAACTCCTGACAAAGAACCAAAGACGGTTGAGAATGAGCCTAAAACGGACGAAAACGCCCCTAAAACGAAGGAAAACTATATCACCAACGAACAACCTTCAGGAAATGAAAGAGCCGTAGAACAAGCTAAAAGCAAGGCTCAGGATAAAGCAACTGTCAAGACCAAAGAGGAATATTTGAAATCTCAAAGCGAAACATCTTCTCACGGTGTTAAGACGAAGGAAAACTATATAAAACAACATACACCTGAAGATGCGACAAAAGGTGTTAAGGGTAAGGAGCCGTTAAAGGCTCCTTCTTCTTCATCTGACTCTGCTATAACACCTAAAGATGCTCGGAAAGAATATGTTTCTAAAAAGCTAAAAACAAAAGCCGAATATCAAAAAAGACAAGCTGAAGAAAGCGGTTCAGAAGCACTAAAAAATGACACACATTCCAAAGCTTCAGAACTAAATGCCCCAAAGGGAAAATCAGCAGATGTCAAAACGGATACGGCAGTTAAAGCAGACACGGCAGAAAAAAGCTCCGGTAAATCTATGGTTAAAACCAAAGAAAGCTATATGCAATCTTTGAGAGAATCAAAACCTGAGCCGATAAAATCTCCATACAACAACACTCCAAAATCAAAGCAAACTGCAACCTCGGTTAAGCGGAGTACGGCAAATTCAAAGAAAGCTCTGAAAACCCGTGATAATGTTGTAGGACAATCACGGTCTGTTGTTAAAAACGGTAGTGCTTATACTACAAAAACTGCAAAGAAAAAAACTGCGAAAGCAACCAAGAAAGTTGTAAAAACTCAAAAAGAAGTAACAAAAAAAGCCGCAAAAGAAGCGGCAAAAAGAGCAAGACAAGCAGCTATTAAAGCGGCTAAAGTTGCAAAGGCAGTTGCGGTAAAAACTGCTAAAGCAGTAGCCGCCATTGGTAAGGCTATTGCAAGTGCCGTAGCAAAAGCGGCGGCGGCATTTTTCGCAGCCTTTGGTTGGATAGGTGTTGCAGTTGTTTTGGTGATCTTAATTGTTATAATCATTGTTGCAGCTATTGCCGGAAGTCCTTTTGGTATTTTTATTTCAGATGAAGCAGCAGATAGCAACAGTATTCCCGTTTCTTCAATCGTAAATGAATGTAATATGGAACTCTCTGCTCGGCTAACTGAAATCGAAGATAACACCACCCATGACAGAATTGTAATGGAGGGTGAACAAGCGGATTGGAGCTTGGTTCTGTCTTTATTCTCTGTTAAGGTTGCAGGAGTTGATGATGAATCTGTTCAGGATGTAGTTGTCATAGATGATGCTAAAAAACAAAAACTCAAAGATGTTTTTTGGGATATGCACACAATTACAAAACGAACTGAAACTGTAACAAGCGGAGAAACAAGTGAAATTGTTTTGTATATCACAATTACTGCAAAGACGAAAGACGAAATGATTTCAGAGTACGGCTTTACACGAAAACAAAAAGAAGCTCTTGAAACTCTGCTTGAAAATGCAGACGGGTTTATTGGAACTACACAAAGCCTTGCAATCTCTGATGCAACGGCTCAAGATGTTATTGATAACCTTCCTGATAGCTTATCTGCAGAAAGAAAAAATGTTGTAAAGAAAGCCTGTTCCCTTGTAGGTAAACTTACATACTTTTGGGGCGGAAAATCTTCTGCGATAGGTTGGGATTCTGAATGGGGCAAGATGAAACTTGTTACTTCTGAAGGTAGCCGTTCTACGGGATGTATGCGACCTTTCGGACTTGATTGCTCAGGTTTTGTAACCTGGGCATTTCATAACGCAGGTTTTTCAGAATCAGCTATCGGTCACGGTGCAAGCACTCAGGCTTCAAAAGGAACTCGTATCTCGTGGAGTTCTGCACAACCGGGAGATTTAGCAGTATATGATGATAAATCTCACATCGGTATTATTGGTGGGAGAGATAGTAGTGGAAACATACTTGTTATTCATTGCTCGTCGGGAGCAAACAATGTTGTAATCACAACGGGAGGTTTTGGTTTTGTGGTAAGACCAAACTGTTATTAAAAGATATAGGGATATGGCTTATTTTGAGCTATATCCCTTTCTTTTTTTATGCTCTTTTTTGAAAAAAACGTTCTACTAACGAAGAATATAATAATGACAAAAACGCCAAGAAGTTGCGATGTTTGTTTCAGAAATTTACAAAACACATTGACTTTTTATAAAAAAAGGTATATAATATTAAATGAATTATTATTTGATTTTATATAGGAGGAACCGAAACTATGACAGCCTCAATGCGTTTAAGATAAGCTGGCAATAAAAAAAGCAGAATCTATCCCCGATGATAGGCTTTTTTGTTGTGCTTATTTATACGATATTGAGCATTCATTAGTTACGGTGAGATATAAGTTATTTAACCATACCTTTATTTAACTATGTCTTTAATATGAATGTTTCCAAATTGTATGTATGCAGACCAAAAGCCACATTGTGGATTTAGGCCTGCATTTTTTATTGCCTAGAATGCTATTAAAATAGAAATTCAAGCAAAATAATATACAGGAGATAATATAAATGGAAAAATACAACAATTGGAAACTTAAGTTTTATACAATATGGGCAGGGCAGGCAGTATCATTAATCACTAGTGCCATCCTGCAAATGGCGATCATTTTTTACCTTACAGAGAAAACAGGATCTGCGATGGTCTTGTCTATGGCTTCACTAGTAGGTTTTTTACCCTATGCGGTCTTTGGACCAGCTATTGGTGTATTAGTGGATCGTCATGATAGGAAGAAGATAATGATTGGTGCTGATTTAATTATCGCAGCAGCTGGGGCAGTGCTTGCTATTGTTGCATTGTATATGGAGCTACCTATCTGGATGGTTATGGTAGTATTGTTTATCCGTAGCATTGGAACGGCTTTTCACACCCCGGCTCTCAATGCGGTTACGCCACTTTTAGTACCAGAAGAACAGCTTACGAAATGTGCAGGCTATAGTCAGTCTTTGCAGTCTATAAGCTATATTGTTAGTCCGGCGGTTGCAGCACTCTTATACTCCGTTTGGGAACTAAATGCTATTATTGCCATCGATGTATTGGGTGCTGTGATTGCATCTATTACGGTAGCAATTGTACGTATTCCTAAGCTGGGTGATCAAGTGCAAAGTTTGAAACCAAATTTCATACGAGAAATGAAAGAAGGAATGGCTGTACTACGCCAAAATAAAGGATTATTTGCTTTATTACTCGTTGGAACATTATATATGTTTGTTTATATGCCCATAAATGCTTTATATCCTTTAATCACTATGGAATATTTTAATGGTACACCGATGCATATTTCTATTACGGAGATTGCTTATGCCTCTGGTATGTTGATAGGGGGTCTATTATTAGGGTTATTTGGGAATTACCAAAAGCGAATCTTATTAATAACGGCATCCATTTTTATGATGGGGATAAGCTTAACCATTTCAGGATTACTTCCCCAAAGTGGATTTTTCATATTTGTAGTCTGCTGTGCAATAATGGGGCTTTCGGTTCCGTTTTACAGCGGTGTGCAAACAGCTCTTTTTCAGGAGAAAATTAAGCCTGAATATTTAGGACGTGTATTTTCTTTAACTGGAAGTATCATGTCTCTTGCTATGCCAATTGGGTTAATTCTTTCTGGATTCTTTGCTGATAGAATCGATGTAAATCATTGGTTTTTACTATCAGGTATTTTAATTATTTGCATTGCAATAGTTTGTCCAATGATAACTGAGATTAGAAAATTAGATGCAAAATAAAATAAAGGAGTGTATTCGTATGATATATAATATTATTCAATCAGTGACAGAAAAATTATCCTCTTATCTGTTCCCGGATACAGTGAACATCAAATTGGTTTAGCCGTGGACATCAACGGAGCCACCTATGATCTTTATTTCTGGCTGCAAGAAAACAGCTACAAATACGGTTTTATCTTCCGTTACCCTGGAGATAAAACCGACATCACGGGTGTTGCCGAGGAAGTATGGCATTATCGGTATGTTGGCGTTGAGGCCGCCACAGAGATGTATGAAAAAGGGCTGTGCTTGGAGGAATATTTGGCAGAAAGGCAGGCGGTTCGGCATTAAAAGGCGAGGATAAGGTTTCGTGTGCTATGAGAGAATTGTTAGAAGAAACAGGGATTTCTTCTAATGATTTACAGGAAATTAGTTGTTATACTTCACACGACACTATATACTACTGTTTCCTGTGTGTAACTGATTGCGACAAGACATCAATCACCCTTCCTGCTTCAATTACGGCGTGCGATTTTTATAAAAAACAGGGATATACATATAAGAATGGTATTGATGTCGTTGATGAATAACAAATATTTCATTTAGAGAAATTTAGATTTGTGAAGGAGAGTTCCTATGAACATAATCAAGAATGAAATAACTATATTAGAGTTTGACAGCGAGCAAAGTGCTGTTATTAATCCTACACATGAAGGATTGGATATATAGTGGAATGATTTTTTATACTGCAGATAGGCTTGCAGAGGTGGATAATAAAAACTATTTACAATTACGTAACAATGTGTTAGTATGACAAACAGAAAAAAGAAAGGCACTTTAGGTGAAAGGTGAGGAAATGATTAATAGATAGTTTGATTTGAGCAAGACATATATGATATAAGACCTGTGGTAAACAGGCTTGTTTTTGTGTACGCTTGAATTAGATTATCGCAAGAGATTTTCCTTTGTTTTCATTTGTGAGAATATATAAAGGTTTATTTGGCGGGTCTTTTTGTGTATGC